>JBDTYX010000157.1:0-7701 GCA_040005435.1 Rudaea sp.
GACCCTTCGCGAACATGCGCTCCTCGATCTTGAGGTTGTACTTCGGCGCGATCTCCTTCATGTACGACACGGCGCCGTAGTGCGCGAACTTGAGGTTACCGAGCCGGACGACGTCCTGCGCTTGCGCTGCCGTTGCGGACGCCGCGAGCGCGAGCGCGAAAAGAATGCGAATCGATTTCATCTGATCAAATCTCCGTCTTCATGACCCCAAAACAGCGCGAAGCGTGCGCGTCCCCGTACCCCGGGAGCGCGCCCGCGAATTGCGGCGACGCGGTGCGTGCCGCCATGCCTTAAAAAAATCATGCCGAACCCGGCGCATCCTCATAGTCGATCGCCACGGTCCTGTCGGGATGCGCCGACTGGCCGAACGCGAGCGTCAGCACCACCGCGATGACGATGTTCACGGTCAGCGCGATGAGTCCGATGTAGAACTTGCCCATGCCGAACAGCTCGAACACAGGTACCGGCTTCGGGCCGTTGGCGAAGCTCAGGTAGTTGCCGAGCAGCATGCCGACCGCCCAGCCGATCAGCAGTGCACGCGGATGGAACCAGCGCGTGTAGAGGCCGAAGATCATTGCCGGGAATATCTGCAGGATCCAGATGCCGCCGAGCAGCTGCAGGTTGATCGCGAAGTCGAGCGGCAGGAACACGACGAACACGAGCGCGCCGAACTTGACGACGAGCGAAGTCACCTTGGCGACGTTCGATTCCTGCGCGGGCGTCATATTGCCGTTGACGTACGGGCGCCAGATGTTGCGCGTCACGAGGTTCGCGGCGCCGATCGACATGATCGCCGCGGGGACGAGCGCGCCGAGCGCGATCGCCGCGCAGCAGAAGCCGGCGAACCAGTCCGGGAAACTCTGCATGATCAGCGCGGGAACGACCGCCGTGCCCTTGGCGTTGACCTTCGCTGCGATCGCCATGAAGCCGAGCATCGCGATGAGGCCGAGCGCGATCGTGTAGGCGGGCAGCCAGATCGCATTGCGCCGGATCACGTTGGGGCTCGACGCCGCGAGCGTGCCGGTAGCGGTGTGCGGATAGAGGAACAGCGCGAGCGCGGAGCCGAGCGCGAGCGAGGCGAATGCGGTGACTTGCGAGGGCTGCAGGATGATGCCGCTCGGCGGCGACCCCGCGGGCCGCGCCTTGAATGCCTCGTCGGCCGCCTGGAACATCGCGCCGTATCCGCCGAGCTGCGCGGGGATGATGATGATCGCGGCGATCACGAAGATGTAGATCATGATGTCCTTGACGAACGCGATGATCGCGGGCGCACGCAGGCCACTCGTGTAGGTATACAGCGCGAGGATGATGAACGAGACGACGAGCGCGATCTCCGCGCCCTCCTTGAGGCTGCCGAATCCCATGCCTTCGAACACGACCTGCATGCCGACGAGCTGCAGCGCGATATACGGCATCGTCGCGAGCACGCCGGTCAGCGCGACCGCGAGTGCGAGCCACTTGTTGCCGTAGCGCCCCTCGACGAAGTCGGCCGTCGTCACGTAGTTGTGCCGATGGCAGACGTTCCACAGGCGCGGCATGATCGCGAACACGAGCGGGTAGACGATGATCGTATAGGGCAGCGCGAAGAAGCCGTAGGCGCCGATCGCGAAGACGAGCGCGGGTACCGCGACGACGGTGTAGGCCGTGTAGACATCGCCGCCGAGCAGGAACCAGGTGATCCAGCTGCCGAAGCGGCGGCCGCCGAGGCCCCATTCGTGCAGCTGGGACATGTCGCCCGCCTTCCAGCGCGAGGCGAAGAACCCGAGTACCGTGACGAGCGCGAAGAAGAACGCGAAGACCGCCCAGGCCACCCAATGCACCGTACCGGCCGGAAGCGGGGCGTTCATGCTTTCCTCCCGCGCGCGACGATGTAGGTGAGCAGCGACGACACCGGTACCCACGCGAACATGTACCAGTAGAAAAATGGAAACCCGTACAGGTAGGGTTCGCGGGCGTTGTAGAACGGCAGCCAGAGCAGACCGATGAACGGCACGAGCAGCAAGAGTTGGCGCATGACTCTCTCCGAAGTATGCGAGCGGGCGGGGCCAAGCGTCAGGCGCGCCGCTGCTCAGGTCAAGACGCAACCGCACAACCTCGCACTCGCGAAACCCTGCAGCAGCAGGGTCGTCCCAGGAGGCGATCGAAACAACTCCCGTGAGTGTCGGCGGGGGACGCGTCTGGCGTCAACCCGACTTTAGTCCATGACCTGGCTCGCCGCGGCAGGGGCCGCGCGCGCAGCGACATGCCGAAGGCTACGGCGAGACCGGCAGCCAGCCGACGACGTCGGCGATCACGTCGGTAAAGCCCGCGGCATTGTAGATACTGACTTTGCCGCTGCTGCCGACCTTGGCGAAGACCAGCGTCGAGATGATCTGGTGCGCCGTGAAGTTGACGTTGGAGGCGTTGGGTCGCGCCGTGCCGGTCGGCCATACCGTGAAGTAACCTGCCGCTGTGGGCGTCACCGCCGTGACGTTGAGCACGACCGCGCCGACGCCGCTGGCCGGAATGCCGGCCCTGTTCGTGACCGTCAGGTCGAGCGAGCCGCCGCCGCCCAGCGCGCCGGCACCCTGGAACTGGCCGTCGACCGTCGTCGTGCCCGCGCGCGTGTCGAGCAGTCGCGCGGGGCCGACGAGGGTCAGCTCGGAGCTCGTGCTGAATGACCCCGCGACGTCCGCGATGATGTCCGTTCCGGCCGAGTTGAACAGCGCGACCTTGCCGTTCGACCCGACGCCGGCGACGACGAGATTTGGGATGATCGTGTTCGTCGGATAGTTGAGGTTCGAGACGAAAGGTCGCGCGGTGCCTGCCGGCCATGCCGTGATGTAACCCGGGCCTCCGGCGCCGGCGACCGTGACGTTGAGCACGACCGCACGCACGCCGGTTGCGGGCACGCCACCGCGGCCGACGACGGTGAGGTCGGTCTCGCTGCCGGTCGGCGGCGTGCCGATCGCCTGGAACTGGCCATCTACGGTCGTCGTGCCCGCACGCGTGTCGAGCAATCGCGCGGGCGTCAGCGCGGTGAAGCCGGAGGTCGTCGGAAACCATCCCGTAACGTCGGCGATCAGGCTTGTCGACCCGGTCGAATTGAACAGCGAGACGGCCCCGCCGGTGCCCACCTTGGCAATCACGAGGTTCGAGATCGTCTGCCCCGCGGTGAAGTTGAGATTCGATGCGTTCGGTCGCGCGCTGCCGGATGGCCATGCAGTGACGAACGCCGCCGCGGTCGGCGCAGTCGCGGTCACGGTCAGCACGACCGAGCCGACGTTCGACGCGGGCACGCCGCCGCGCCCTGCGACCGTGAGGCTGAGCTGTGCACCCGGGCCGACTGCGCCGCCGCCCGCGAACAGGCCATCGATCGTTGCGAATCCGGCGCGCGTATCGAGCAGCCGGGCGGGTGTCAGCGGCACGAACTTCGTCGCGGCGACGCCGGCGGCGCGCCACGCCGCGATCGACACCGCATTCGTGTTGATCGCGCTCACGCTGTCGGCGCCGGTCGCCGATGCCGTCATCGCCGTACCTGTTTCGCTCGAGTCAGCAAAGTACGTAAACGTGTAAGCGGTGGTCGAGGCCTTGCCGCAGGCGCCGCCGCAAGAATTCAGCGCAGGTGTCGAGAACATGAGGTGCATCGGGCTGCAGCCCAGCTTGCTGTCGAAGTACGCCATGATCGTGCCGCCATTGCCATTGCAATAGCCACGGTTGTAGGACGGCGTGCCATTGAGGGAGGACAGGCCTGAGTAGGTCGCCGACGTGCCGGCGTCATGGGCGGCGCCCATGTTGTGTCCGAGCTCGTGCGTCATCGAGCTGTCGTCGCAGAAGAAGCTGCCAGAGCTTCCGTCCTCGACGACCGAATATCCCAGATTGGACTGACTCATGCTTCCCGGAATCCACGCCAAGCCGCAGACGCTGCCGACGAACGGCCGAATGAGCGTGACGAGATCGGCGCCATACTGGTTGCGCAGCGCCTGGATCGTTGTGTCGTTGGTGACGCCACTGAGCGCGGTGTTGTCGTCGGAATCGGCATAGGCCGCGCTGTCCGGCTGCACCGAGACGAGATTGAGCGTCAACGACATGCCGCTGTTCGTGTAGATCTGGTTCGCGAGCGTAACGAGCGCATTCGCACGCGAGACGATAGCAGGGACGTTGCCACGCGCTGTCAGAAGGCCCGGGCTGTAGAGAAACAGCAGATCGATCTGCGAATTCGTGCCGCTCGCGGCCGGCGCGGCACTCGCCGCGGGAATGCCGAGTTCGTCGGCGATCGCCGCGAGTGGGTCGTGTGGCGCGCGCACGATGTCGTCGCGGGTCGGTCGCAACGCTGTCTCGCCCGCGGCAAGCGTATCGGTCAGCAGCGCCTGCTTTTGCGGACCGTCGAGGCGCAGCTTGCCGCCCGGCACATGGATGATGCCGCTGACCTCGCCTTCGAACGTCGAGAGGATCACCGCATATTCGTCGGTGTAGTTGGCGAGGTGGCCGACCCAGACCTTGCCGCCGCCGTAGGCCGCTTCGGTGCGGTCGTAGATCGCCGTGTAAGAGGCGTCGTTGGGCGCGACGATCAGCACCTCGTCGCCCGCGCTCATCGCCTGCATCGCGGTCGCATTGATCGCGACGAGTCGCTGCGACTTGCCCACGCCGGGCAACGTTTGGGTCGTGCCCGCGGAGGTCGACGACCGCGCTGCGTCGGCGGGTTGCACGGGGACGAACAGACTCGTCTGCGCGCTCGCGAGGCCGCCCGCAAGGCCCAGCGACAGTCCCACAATGGCGCGCCAACCGACTCGGTGTTGCAACATGATTTTCAACCCGGCGAAGCCTGTCCCGAAACCGATCGAGGCCGGACGACGCGCCCTGTTTGTATTGGGTGAGAGTAGTGGGTCGATGCCGCAGGTTCAACGCAGCAATGTGACGCAATCGTCCGAAATTGCAGGAATTTCCCCGCAATTCACGATTTGCCTAACGCCGCCGGCTCGCGGACATCCGCCAGGCGTCCCGATGCCGCGAGCCCGTGCGGATGCCGCGCGCGACGGCACCCGACCGAATGCGCCGCACGCTACAGCCACTTGGCCTTGCGCAGCACGGCATACAGCCCGACGCAGATGGCGACCGTCACGCCCATGAGCACGTAGTAGCCGTATTGCGTACCGAGCTCGGGCATGTTCTTGAAATTCATGCCGTACCAGCTCGCGACGAGCGTCGGCGCGGCGAGCAGACCCGCCCAGCCCGCGAGGCGTTTGACGACTTCGTTCTGCGCGACCGAGACCATCGCGAGGTTGACGTTCATCGCCGAGGACAAAAGCTCACCCATCGTGCTCGTCGTATCGCTGATGCGCGTGGCGTGGTCATAGACGTCGCGCAGGTAGGGGCGCACCTCGTCGTGAATCACGCGACCGTGGAAGCGCGAGAGCTGGTTGAGGATGTCCTGCATCGGCGACACCGCGAGGCGCAGGGTCACGAGCTCGCGTTTGAGCAGATAGAGGCGCTGGATGACCTCGCGCTTGAACGTGTCCTCGAAGATTTCTTTCTCGAGTTCCTGCAGCTCTTCCTTGAACGTGCTCACGATCGGAAGGAAATTGTCGACGATGAAATCGAGCACCGCGTAGAGCGCATAACTCGGCCCGAGCGCCATGAGGTCGGGAGACTGCTCGCAGGTCTTGCGCGGAATCGCGTAGGAAAGCGACGCGCCGTGACGCACGGTGAGCAGGAAGTTCTGGCCGAGGAAGATATGCGTCTCGCCGAACACGATCTTGCCCTGCACGACCTGCACGGTATGCAGGACGATGAACAGCGTGTCGTCGTAGATCTCGATCTTGGGCCGCTGGTGCGCGCAGTGTGCGTCCTCGATCGCGAGGTCGTGCAAGCCGAATTCCTCCTGCAGCTTGAGCAGCAGCGGCTCGTCCGGTTCGAGCAGACCGACCCAGACGAACTGGTCGGGATCCTTGAGCGAATCGCTGATCGCGTCGAGCGTGATGTCGCTGATCCTGTGTCCGTCACGTTTGTAGGCGACACAGTTGACGAGCATCGACTGGGGTGCTTCCGGGTTGGGCTTTGTCGCGGCAGTTGTGGAGTCCATTGCACATATTTCCAGTATTCACGGGATTAGCGGAAGGCTCTCACAGCCGCCGGACAATCAGAAGGCACAACTCGCCGGCTCTCCGGCTCCGCGCGAAAGGTTCATCGACCCCGAGTTTCCGGCGTCCACGCTCGAACTGATCGAGTAGGTCATCGTGACCGGGTTGCAATTATTGAAGGTCGAGTCGGCCGTTCCGACTTGCGTTCTCGACACCGCGCCAGGAAAGTCGAAGCGGCCGCCCGACAACGCAATATTCAGGGCGATTATTTCTTGGCGCAATGCGCAAATGATAGCAGTGTCGTAGAACATGCCGCCGCGAAAGCTCAGCCTGCCGATGTCCCGACATTCGCCTGCCGATGTCCTGCGTCGTGGCAGCGCAACGCTCGCCAATCGAGGCCGCGTCCAACCGGCGACAAACGCAGACGGACTTCTTAATGCCTGAGAAATCAGCGGGTGGTCGCCGCGCCCTTACCCAAAATGAATGCCAAAACGAAATGCACGGGCAGCAGCAGCGCGATCCAGAAAGCGTTGTCCTGGATGAAGCCCGGCAGGATCTTCGCGAACCATGCGAATGCCGCGCACATTGCAATCAGCGCACCGACGCGGCGTGCGAATGCGCTCGGCCGCCAACGACTGCGCGCCGCTCCCCACCAGCTCGGCAGCAGCAGCAGACACAGCGGATTGAACAGCAACAGGTTCTCGTTGCGCCATGCGGAGACATGGTCGGTAAGGAGCCACAGCGCGGCCAGTACAAGTCCGGCGAGGCCGAGCGCGAGGCTCAACACGAACGCGATCGTCGCGAACGGGATCCGCGCCGCGGCCATCTGCGGGCGCGTCCCGAGCCCGAGCAGCAGCAGCGCAGCCGCGATGCCGATCGCAATGGCCTGCCAGGTCCAGCGTGCAGGAAACTCGGGCGGATCCTGGATGCGCGCTTTCGAAACCTCGGATTCCGTGGCGACGAGCGGCCGCGTCGCGCCCGTCGTCGCGTCGGTCAGCGAGATCTCGCGCAGGTGGCGCATCAGTTCGGCGGGGACGAAACTCTCGTCCCAGTACGACAGGCGCTGGTCGGCGTAGGGGCCAAGACCCGCGTCGATCAGCAGCATGATCGACGCGTCCGGGCGCATCAGGCGGTCGGCATCCATGCGGTACGTGAAGCCGCGCGACGGCGCGATCGTCTGCGCCCTGATCGCGCCGCCGATCGCCTGGTCGATCGCGTCGCGCACGCGCGTCGAACAATTGGCGCGGAAGTAGTCGTAGCGGTATTGCGCATTCTCCGGGCGTGCATTCCAGGCGAGAAAATCCGCGAGCTTGGTACGCTGCGCGGCGGACAGCGCGAGTTGCTGCCGCACGATCCAGCGCCCTTGGGCGGCATAGCCTGGCAGTTCGTCTGCAGGATCGCCCGCCGCGATGCGATAGGTCATCAGGCCGCGCGCGAAATTGACGAAGAAGTTCTCCTCGCCGAAGTCGAAGATGCCGTAGTTGTAAAGAAGCGCCGCGCCGGTCGTGGCATCGCGAATCTCGATCGCGTTGTGGCCGAAGCGTTCCCAGACTTCCTCGCCGGGTCCGAACGTGTACACGGCGACTTCGAGATTCGCGCCGGGCTCGGTGCCTGCAGCGAGAGCGGGTTCGGCGCTCGCGCA
>JBDTYX010000158.1:0-7667 GCA_040005435.1 Rudaea sp.
TCACGCCGGTCAGGATGCTGATCCAGCTCGAGCTCTCGACGAACAGGATCGGCAGATGCGCGCGCACGTCCTCGATGTGCTCGATCACCGACGGCATCGCCGCGGACGCGAGCAGCAGCGCGCCGGCGCCGAACGTCAGTACCGCGAGCACGCGCGTGCCGAGGTCGGCAAGCAGCACGGCCGGCAGGCCGAGCAGCCCGAACAACGGATGGCCGCCGAGGCGCGAGCGCAGCCGCGCGACGAGCGGCGAGTTCTGCGTGAACATCTCCGAGCCGACGTACAACCCGACGAGCAACGGCAGCAGGTAGTAGGCGATGCGGAACAACAACAACCCCGACAGGATCACCGGCTGGTCGAACCCCGCCGCCTTGAGCGTCAGCAGCATGAGGCCGTCGAAGACGCCGAGCCCGCCCGGCACCTGGCTCGCGAGACCGAGCACGCTCGCGCCCGCGAACGCGCCGATCATGAGGCCGGGCTTCACGTGCGCACCCGAGACGTACAGGCACGCCCACAGCGTCGCGGCCGCGAACAGCCAGTCGAGCAGCGAGATCGCGGTCAGCTCGAGCTTGAGTCTCAGTGAAGGCGGGCCGAGGTCTTGCGGCAGCCAGCGCATCAGCGGCCGGCGCGTCGTCAGGAAAAAATACAGCGGCAAGTAGAGGGCGGCCGCGGCGAGCACGAGGTAGGCGAGGGTCTTCTCGACCGAGCCCTGGATCAGCATCAGCGACTGCGTCGCGAGCGTGAACACGACGAGCAGCGACAGGCCGAGCGGCAGCGACAGCGCCTGCATGCCGATCAGCGCGGCGGCGCGCGGCAGCGTGACCTTGTGCGCGGTGAGCCCCATGAGGCGGATGCCCGCGCCCATCGCGCCGGACAGGTTGAGGATGTTGGCGAGGCTGTTCGCGACGAACGACAGGCGCAGGTAGTCCGGCAGGCGCATCTCGAGGCCGAGCCAGCGCCCGATCGTCGTGTCGACGAGACCGGTGAACGCGACCGCGAGCAGCGCGAGTGCGGCGATGCCGAGCGCAGGCAGCGTCGGCACCTCGAGCAGCGTGCGCTGCACCTCGGGTAGATCGAACTGATGGTCAAGCTCATGCCACAGCAGCACGCCGGTGAACGCGAGGAACAGCAGCGGGACCAGCCAGCGCAGGCGCTGCAAAATTCCCGAGGGTGCCTGCGGCGACGTCGATGTCCCTGTTTCGGTCATGCCCTGCGATCGGAATCCATGAAGCGATATTATCGCAGGCATTCACCGAGTTTTCGCAGCGGTGAAAAGAGCGGACGCGTGTCCGCCATCGCCGACTCCTGGCTCGTTCTCCCGATGCAGACTGCGCCGACAGCGGACGATCCGGGAAACGCGAATTCCGTTCGTTCGGCGTCGCCGGTCAATTCGTGGAACGAATGGGATCCGCTCGAAGAGGTCATCGTCGGCAGCGCGGCGCGATGCAGATAGGCTACGAGCCCGCGCTGTCGCCTTACCGTCACGCCGAGGCGGCGCACGCGGGATCGCGCATTCCGTTGGCGCTCGTCGACGAGGCCGAACGCCAGCTCGACGCTTTCGCCGAAGTCCTCGCGCGCCTCGGCATCGTCGTGCGCAGGCCCGATTCGGTCGGTCACGCCGTCGCGTTCCGGACACCCGATTGGGAGGCCGCGTGCGGCCGCGCGAACGCGTGCCCACGCGACCAGCAGTTCGTCGTCGGCGATCAGATCATCGAGGCGCCCATGACGCTGCGCGCACGCTTCTTCGAATAGCGTGCCTACCGCCGGTTTGCTTGGCGAATATTTCCGCGCCGGCGCGCGCTGGGTCGCTGCGCCAAAGCCGCTGATGGCCGACGACCTGTACGCGACCACGGACAACGCCGCGACAGACTACGACTACGCGCGCCACGGCCTGCTGACCGAACTCGAGGCCGCGTTCGACGCGGCCTGTTTCCTGTGCTGCCAGCGCGACCACTTTTTTTGGCAGCCCGATCTCGTGAGCAATCGGCTCGGCGCGGACTGGCTGCGTCGGCACCTCGGCCGGATTTTTCGATCCACGAGATTGGCTTCCGCGAGCGCTTCCCGACCCACATCGACACGACGCTCGTGCCCGTGCGGCCGGGCGCCGTGCTCGTGAATCCCGAGCGACCGTGCACGAAAGACGCGATGCGCCTGTTCGCGGACGGCGACTGGCGCGCCGTATCCGCGCCGCGTTCGGTACGCTCCGGCGAGCGACGTCTCACGCCGTCAGCAACTGGATTTCGATGAACCTCCTGATGCTCGACGGGCGCACCGCGGTCGTCGAGGCGGCCGAGACGTCGACGATCGCGCTGCTCGCGTCGCTCGGTTGCGAGGTGATTCCGGTCGCGTTCGATCGCGTCTATCCGTTCGGCGGCGGATTCCACTGCTGCATGAAGGACTTCTCCGCCGTGGCGCGCTGAGATCGTATTTCGCTTGACGGCTAGTGCGGCGGGTCCTGCGGCGGATCGGCCGGCACCTCGGCGAGCGCGTCGGCGCGCAGCTCGAACCACATCGCGTTGAGAATCGCGAAACTGCAGGCGAGGCCGAGGCCGAGAACCCAGGTGAAATACCACATGCTCAGTAGCCCTCGTGGCTGGAACGGATGTGCTCGAGCGTCACCCGGCCGCGCAGCACGCGGTAGACCCAAGCGGTGTAGGCGACGATGAGCGGCAGGAAGATCAGGACGACGATAAGCATGAGGCCAAGCGTCAGCTTGCTCGACGAGGCGTCCCACACCGTGAGGCTGCTCTTCGGATCGAGGCTCGACGGGACCAGGAACGGAAACAACGCGAAGCCGGCCGAGAGAATCGTGCCTGCGCAGGTCAGCGAGCTTGCGATGAACGCGGTGAAGTAGCGCCTGCCCGAGGTGAGCACGACGTTCGCGAGCGCGCCGACGAGCGCGAATGCGGGGGCGAGCCAGAGCAGCGGGTGCGCGGAGAGTCCCGCGAACCAGGTGCCCTGCACGGCGACCTGCTTGAGCAGCGGATTCGAGGGGCCGTCGGCGATGACCTGCGAGACGATCGCGAATCCCGGAATGCCGAATGCGAGCCAGAAGCCTGCGCCGACGTAGAGGACCAGGTAGGCGAGCGCGGCGATTCGCGCGACGCGGCCGGCGCGCTCGGCGAGCGCGATGTCCGCCTTGAGTGCGGCGTATGTCGCGCCATGCATCAGCAGCATCGCGATGCTGACGAGCCCGCAGACGACCGCGAACGGATGCAGCAGGCCGAAAAATCCGCCGCTGTACGCGATGCGCATCTCGGCATCGAAACGAAACGGGAGGCCGAGGAAGAGGTTGCCGAACGCGACGCCGAACAGCAGCGGCGGCACGAGACCGGTGACCGTTAGCACCCAGTCCCAGGCATTGCGCCAGCGCGGGTCGGCGAGCTTGTTGCGATAGCCGAAGCCCACCGGGCGCAGGATCAGCGCGGTGAGCAGCAGGAACATCGCCGCGTAGAGCCCCGAGAATGCAACCGCGTATACCAGCGGCCAGGCCGCGAACACCGCGCCACCGCCGAGGATGAACCAGACCTGGTTGCCTTCCCAGACCGGCTCGACCGTCTCGAGCAGGACGCGGCGTTCGTCGTCGTCGCGCCCGAGCACGCGCAGCAGCGCGGCGATGCCGAAGTCGAAGCCGTCCATGACCGCGAAGCCGATCAGCAGGACGCCGAGCAGCAGCCACCAGATCACGCGCAGCGTCTCGTACTCGATCATCGCGCGACTCCCGGCGCTAGCGGCACGTTGCCGGGCCACATGCGCAGCCCGTCGGGCCCGCGCCGGATGTACTTCACCATGAGCGTCGCGTCGATCACGGCGAGCGTGGTGTAGAAGATCACGAAGCCGCAGAGCGAGAACAGCACCTGGCCGGCGGACACGGAGGACACGCCAAGTGCGGTCGGCAGGATGCCCTCGATCGCCCACGGCTGGCGACCATATTCGGCGACGATCCAGCCGAGCTCCGCCGCGAGCCAGGGCAGCGGCAGGCTGCACAGCGCGAGCCTGAGATACCAGCGCCGGCTGTCGAGTTCGCGTCTGCTCGCGAGCCAGAACGAGTACGCGAACAACGCGATGAAATACAGCCCGCACGCGACCATTAGCCGGAACGACCAGAACAGCACCGGCACGTTCGGGATCGTGCTCGCGGCCGCGCGCTTGATGTCGGCGGGCGTCGCGAGCGCGGGATCGGCGACGAGGTTGCGCAGCAGAAGCGCGTAGCCGAGGTCGTGCTTGTGCGCGTCGAAATCTGCACGCGCCGCCGTGTCGTTTCGATTGGCGCGCAGCCTGAGCATCGCCGCGTACGCGAGGCGTCCCTTGTCGATGCGCTGCTCGGCCTCGTCGACGAGCTGGTTGATGCCGGGCAGCACGCGATCGAGCGAACGCGTGCCGATGATGCCCATGACCCACGGGACCTGAATCGCCAAATGGGTCTTGCGCTCGGCGACGTCGGGCAGGCCGAACAGCGTGAACGCGGCGGGTGCGGGCTCGGTGTCCCACATCGCCTCGATCGCGGCGAGCTTCATCTTCTGGTTCTCGGACACCGTGTAGCCCGACTCGTCGCCGAGCACGACGACGCTGAGCGCGGAGGCGAGGCCGAAGCTCGCGGCTATCGTCATCGAGCGCTTGGCGATCTCGAGGTTGCGGCCGCGCAGCAGATACCACGCGCTGATCGACAGCACGAACATCGAGGCGAGCACGTAGCCCGCGCTGACCGTGTGCACGAACTTGGACTGCGCGACCGGGTTGAACATGACCGCGGAGAACGAGGTCACCTCCATGCGCATCGTGTCGAGGTTGAACTCGGCACCGACGGGATTCTGCATCCAGCCGTTCGCGATCAGGATCCACAATGCCGACAGGTTCGTACCGATCGCGAGCAGGAACGTCACGACGAGGTGGGCGACGCGTCCCATGCGGTCCCAGCCGAAGAAGAACAGGCCGACGAACGTCGCCTCGAGGAAGAACGCCATCGCGCCTTCGATCGCGAGCGGCGTACCGAACACGTCGCCGACGTAGTGCGAGTAGTACGCCCAATTCGTGCCGAACTGGAACTCCATCGTCACGCCGGTCGCGACACCCATCGCGAAGTTGATGCCGAACAGCAGTCCCCAGAACTGGGTCATGCGCTTCCAGATCTCGCGCCCGCTCATGACGTAGACCGCCTCCATGATCGCGAGCAACAACGACAGGCCCAGCGTGAGCGGCACGAACAGGAAGTGGTAGAGCGCAGTCAGCGCAAATTGCAGGCGCGAGAGCGTGACGAGGTCTGCGTCGATCATGGCTGCGTGGTCGCGGGCGTCTGCGTGCTTTCGGGAACGATGCGCCGGCGTACCGCATCGGGCGAGGTATCGGCACGCGTCTGCGGCGCGATGCAGAGGAAGTAGAGCGTCGCAAGCAGCACGGCCTTGGCGACGATCAGCCAGCCGAAATGCCTCTTGTAACGGCGACCGTCCACGCTATGGAACCACGCGTCGGCGGATGCGGAAGAGTGCGCTGGCATTATCATCGTCGCCCCTAAACCAGGGTGCGGCGAGCTTAGCACAGCGATTTCGAGCCCAACTGCGGCGTTGAGCCGCAGCGCGCCGCGCGCGCTTAGTGAGCGCCCGCGAACGCGTCGCGGGTCAGGTTCTCGGGTTCCGCGGCGGTGCAGACGACGTCGTCCTCGATGCGCACGCCGCCATAGTGGCGGAAGCGGTCGACCTTGCCCCAGTCGACGTCCGCGCCGTGCGCTGTCGCCTTGAGTTCGGCGAGCAGCATCTCGATGAAGTAGATGCCCGGTTCTATCGTCATCGCCATGCCGGGCTCGACCTTGCGAGTCAGGCGCAGGTACGGGTGCCCCGTGGGCTTCTCGATCGTGCCGCCGGTGTCGTCCTTCTGGAACCCCGCGACGTCGTGCACCTGCAGGCCGATCAGGTGGCCAAGCCCATGCGGGAAGAATGCGCTTGACGTGCCCGTGTCGACCGCCGCCTCGGCGCTCATGCGGATGAAGCCCTGATCTTTGAGAATGCCGGCGAGGACATGGTGGGCGTTGAGGTGCAGTTCCGGATAGTTCGCGCCGGCCCGGACCTGGGCGACGAACCCCCGCTGGGCCACGTCGACCGCGTCGATGAGTGCCTGGAACTCGGTCGCATGCGCCGCCGCGTGCGTGCGTGTGATGTCTGCGGCGTAGCCGTGGTAGCTCGCGCCCGCGTCGATCAGAAACGAATCGCTGTGCGCGGGCGGTGCGCGGTTGAGATCGGTGTAGTGCAGTACCGCGCCGTGCTGGTTGAGCGCGATGATGTTCGAATAGGGCAGCTCGTTCTCCGTCTCGTGCACGGCGTTGAGGTAGGCCGTATTGATGTCGTACTCGGATGCTCCCGCGCGAAACGCCACCTCGGCCGCGCGATGGGCGCGCGCACCGAGGCGCGAAGCGACGCGCATCATCGCGAGTTCGTACTCGGTCTTGATCGAGCGGTGATAGTGCAGATAGTTGAGGACGACTTCGGGATTGTTCGGCACGACGCCGTCGATTGCCGCGTTGTCCTCGCCGACGATCGCGCAGCGCGCGAGGTTGGCCGGCAGGTGCGCGCGTGCCTCCGCCGCGCTGCGGATGATCGCGATGTCGACGTGTTCCACCCAGTAGCCGGCGGGTGCGTCGGGCACGACGTGCCAGTAATCCTGAGGCTGCAGGTAGACGAGCTTGGGCTTCTTTCCGGGCGCGTGGATCAGCCAGGACCCAGGCGCACGAGTCACCGGCAGCCAATGCGTGAAATGCGGGTTCGGCGCGAACGGATAGGGGCGATCGTCGAGAAAATGTTGGCGCGGCGTGCCCGCGGCGACGACGAGATGATCGAAGCCGGCGCGCGCGAGCGCGTTGTCGCTGCGTTGCTGCAGCGTCACGAGATGGCCGGGATAGAGGTTGGCCAGGAGATCTGACATGGCGACGGGGCTCGGACTGGTCGAGATCGTCATTGTGCCGCAACCACGCGTGCGCTGCGCGCCTCGCGCCGCAGGTCAGCCGTGGCTGGAGTTGACCCACGCAGTCAGCCGATCCTGATCCTCGGGGCTGATATCGATGATGTGGAATCCGGTCCAGAACTGGCCGGGTGCCGCTGCGCGCTCGCCCCACTGTTCGCAGACGCCGACTTCAATCGCGCGCGTGCCGCTGCCATCGGAAGGCAGGCTGAAGCTCAGCTGGTACAGCGCGTTGGCCGGAAGCGGGCGCTGCCCGATCAGCAGCATGCCGTCGATCGAGAGATTGCCGATGCGACCCAGTGCGCGACCGCTGACGAGATCCTGTACGTCGATCGGGCGACTCGGCGGTTTACGCAGACTCTGGCGGTGTTCGACCATCAAATCGCCTCGGCCGGTGGTGGTGCGAACGCGCCGGCGATCGAGCCGATGCGCTTGAGCGAAGACATGATCGCGCCCCACGCGCGATCGACGAAGCTTTCCTGGTTGGGTTGTTGCAGGAACACCTGGTTGCGCACCATGTCACGCGCGAGTTCCTCGAGCGTCGTCTCGGCGACACGGGCTCCGCGCTGGTTGACGAACATGCAGTGGCCCGTCAGTTTCGAGTACCACGCGAGTTTCTTGTTAACGCGGTCGCCCTGCTGGTTGATGACGAATTCGAACCAGCTGCCGAACGGCAGTTCGGTCAATTCCTTGAGCATGTGCTGCTCGGCGGCGTTGAGCTG
>JBDTYX010000015.1:0-25046 GCA_040005435.1 Rudaea sp.
CCATGTCGCGAATCGCGGGTTCGTCTTCGACGATCAAGATGTTCTTCTGCACGTTGCGGCGTCCTGTTGCGCGAATTCGCCCTGGAGCGCCGGGTTTGCTGTCATCCGGCAACGTCACGAGCCGCCCTATTCCAGCGGTTCATTGTTACCGTTCGATGACGGAACGGATGGAATCGTCAGTCTTGAGGACGGCCAGATTGCCGAGGGACGCGCGAACGGATTGGACGGATCGGTCGCCGCAGGTTGCTTCTGGTCCGGCCTGCCCGCGCATTTGTCCGCCATGCACAGTGAGAATCTGGAGGTCTGCGTGGCCGCGAGCTTGCCCTGATCCTCGGGCCTGATCTTGTGCCGGCGCAGATCGAGAACGAGTGGTGTCATCTGCGCGATGAGCGCCTCCACGCGCGTGCGCTGGTAGTAGTTGAGGTCGCCGCGCTTCGCGATCTGCTTGAGCTGGTTGAGCGCGTCTTCGGCGCGCCCGTTGAGATAGGCGGCCGTCGCATGTGCTTCGCCCGCACGAACGGCATCGCCTGCGAGTTCACACGCGCGCGCGAACGTCGTCTGCAGATCCGGATCCTCATCATCGCGCGCGAGCTGCGAGCGCAGTAGTTCCTGGGCCGCCTTGCCGGCCGCCTTGTCGCCGTATTGCAGGAGAGCCTCCGCATGGGCAAGCGCGAGCGCGCGGTTGTTGGGGAACGACTTTTCGACGCGCACATAGCGCTGTAGCGCTGCATCGCGCGAGCCGGAATAGAGTTCCGCATTGCCGAGTGCGATCTGGAATACGAGATTCTCCGGATCGGCGTCGCCGAGCTTCTTTACGACATCGAACGCCTGCTTCGCTTTGCCGCCGAGGGTCAGCGCGAGCGCATAGCCGTAGTGATTGGAGGGCGTGTCGAAGTCCGCATGATCACGCAGGTTGTCCGCATAGTAGGTGATCATCTCTGCGGCATGCGGACTCGACAGTACGCGCGCGCGCTCTCGCATCAACAGGTAATACGCTTGTGCACGCACGCGCTGCTGCTGGCGGCTTTCGGAGGGCCGCGCAGGCGATGACCCCGTCCCGATTTTGGGCAACAGCGAAATCGATGAGATCGTCAGCGGCCTCCCAGGATCGGTCGCGGTCGCGCCGCCATGCTGCGGTAACGCCGATGCCCGGTTCGGCTCCTCGACCTCACCGACGGTGACTTCCGGGCGGTAATCCTTCTTGATCACGTCCGCGCGCGCCTTCGCCTCGCTGATGCGCGTGGTCGTAACCGGATGGTCCATCAGCAGCGCAGGCACGTCGTTTTCGTCAAAACCCGGACGCAGCGCGCGCTGCATGCGCTCGAAGAAGCCGGCCATCGCGTCGGGGTCGTAGCCTGCCTTGGCGAGCGTGTTGATGCCCACCCGGTCCGCCTCGGCCTCGTCGGCGCGCGTGAAGTTGATCTGCATCTGCGCGGCGAGGCCCTGCACCGCGGCGATGGCGCCGATGTCCGAGTTGCTCGTACTGTAGGGGCTCTGGTGGGATGCTGCGGCGATCGCGCCGACCATCGCGAGCAGCATCAGCGGCGTCATTTTTTGTTCGGCTTCGACCGCACGGATCAGATGATTCTGGGTCACGTGCGAGATCTCGTGCGCGAGCACCGCCGCGAGTTCACTCTCGCTCTCGGTCGTCGTGACCAGGCCCGCGTTGACGCCGACGAATCCGCCGGGCAGTGCGAACGCGTTGATCTCGGTGTCGCGCACGATGAAGAAGGTGAACGGCTGATCGGGCTGCCCGCTGTTCGCGACGAGCCGGTAGCCCAGCGTGTTGAGAAAATCCGTGAGCAGCGCGTCGTCGAGCACCCCGTTCTGGTTGCGCAACTCGTGCAGCACGTAGAACCCGTACTGACGCTGTTGCTCGGGCGAGGCAATCTGGCCTGCGGAGCTGCCTAGGTTGGGCAAGCGCATTTCGGCCGCACGGCCGTGGCCTGCGAGCAGACTCAGGGCCGCAGCGTAGAGGGCGACGCAGATTTTTTTCGAAGACATTTCAGATAGGCTCGATGGATGGCCAGCAACGGCAACCTTACTCCTCGCGCGGTTCCGCAGCCACCGGGTTGAAAACCCGCTCAGCGGGCGTTCGGTTTGGCTGTCGCGGCGCACGGGAGAGTCTACGGGGCTGGAATTTTCTGCGGGCAGGCCTCACATTGTATGCGCGATGGCCGACCCGCCGACAACGAGAACGTAGATGCCTGCAACGAACGCGAAAGTCGAGATCTATTCGAGCGCCAACTGTGCTTTCTGCGTGGCCGCGAAAAACCTGCTCAAGCAGCGTGGATTCGACTACCAGGAATTCCGCGTCGATGGCGACTCCGCGAAGCTCGGGGAGATGGTCACGCGCGCCCGACGGCGCACGGTGCCGCAGATTTTCATCAACGACCAGCACGTCGGCGGCTTCGAGGAACTCGCCGAAGCCGATCGCAACGGCAAGCTCGCCCAATACGCGGCGGGCTAGAGAAGGAACCGACATGGCCAAGTCAGTCGCCAAGAAACAAGCAAGCTCCCGAGCCAGGCCCGCCGACGCGTCCGCCGCGGACGATCGGGTTGCCGCGTTCGGCGAATTCCGCCAGCGCATGAACGAGCGCATCCTCGCCGAGGACAACCAGGTCGTTCGGCGCTTCTTCGCGCTCGATACGCAGACCTACAAAGCCGGCGCACTCGACGTGAAGACGAAGGAGCTGCTCGGCCTCGTGGCGTCGATGGTGTTGCGCTGCGACGACTGCATCAGCTACCACATCGCGCAGTGTCGCGAGGCCGGCGTCACGCGCGAGGAGTTCTTCGAAACCTTCAGTGTGGGCCTCGTCGTCGGCGGCTCGATCGTCATTCCCCACTTGCGCCGAGCGGTGGATTTTCTAGACCAGATCGAATCTGGCTAACGTCGCGCACGGCATGCCGTCGCGCGCCTCGTGGCCTGCGCTTCGCTTTCGCGCGGCACGGGTTTCCTTGTCCTGCCGCGCTGCGCCACGGATAATGCGCGTGCCTGAACACTGGACAAGCCCTAGATAATGACGACGATTGTGGTGATTCCCGGAGACGGCATCGGGCCGGAAATCATGCGCGCGACTTTGCGCGTACTCGATGCGCTCGCGTTGGGACTGCAGTACGACACCGTCGAGGCCGGACTCGCGGCGCAAGAGAAGTACGCAGAATTGCTGCCCGAAGCGACCGTCGCGGCGATCGCCAAGCATCGCGTCGCGCTCAAGAGTCCGCTCACGACGCCGGTGGGCGAGGGCTTCACGTCGATCAACGTGGCGCTGCGCAAACGCTTCGACCTGTACGCGAACGTGCGCCCTGCGATTTCGTTTCCGGGGACCAAGTCGCGATACGAAAACATCGATATCCTGACGGTTCGCGAGAACACCGAGGGCGCCTACATCGGCGAGGGCCAGCAGGTCTCGGCCGACGGCAACACCGCGACGCTGACGCAGAGGATCACGCGCAACGGCTCGGAGCGTATCGTGCGCTACGCGTTCGATCTCGCGCGCAGCGCGGGGCGCAAGAAGGTCACGATCGTGCACAAGGCGAACATTCTAAAGTCTACATCGGGGCTGTTCCTCAAGGTCGCGCGCGAGGTATCCGAGAGGTATCCGGACATCGAGCACAACGAGATGATCGTCGACAACACGTGCATGCAGCTCGTGCTCAATCCGTGGCAGTTCGACGTCCTCGTCACCACCAATCTTTTCGGCGACATCATCTCGGACCTCTGCGCCGGGCTCGTCGGCGGGCTCGGCCTCGCGCCCGGCGCCAACATCGGCGCGGACGTGGCGATCTTCGAGGCGGTGCATGGCTCGGCGCCCGACATCGCGGGCAAGGGCATCGCGAATCCGTGCGCGCTGTTGCTCGGCGCGTGCCAGATGCTCGGCCATCTCGGCCACGAGGATCAGGCGAACCGCGTGCGCATGGCGATTCGGACGACGATGGGCGCACGCGATCGCGTGACGCCCGACATCGGCGGCAGCGGCACGACCGATACATTCACCGACGCGATCATCGAGCGCCTGCAGCCGTCGATCTAGCCGTGCACTAGCGCGCGCGCCGTGCCGTTGCCTACCGGTAGCGCGCGACGATAGCAACGCTGCAGGTAGGCTTCGGCGTCGTTGACCGCGTCGCGCAACGGCCTGCCGTGCGCGAGGCCGGCTGCAATCGCAGACGACAGCGTGCATCCCGTGCCGCGTGCCGAGTAGGGCAGTCGGGCGTGCGTGAACTCGCGCGCGCCGCGCGCGTCCGCATACAAATCGTGGATGACCGTGTCTTGGCCTCGCGCGTGACCGCCCTTGAGCAGCACCGCGCGCGCGCCGCTACGACGCAGCGCGAGCGCGGCGCCGCGCAGGTCCGCGGCGTCGGCCACGCGACACGCCAGCAAGGCTTCGATCTCGGGCACGTTGGGCGTGACGACCATTGCGAGCGGCAGGAGGCGGTCGCGCAGGACGCGCAGTCCGGCTGCGCTCAGCAACCGGCGGCCGCTGCTGGCGACCACGACCGGGTCCAGCACGATGTTGCGGAGTCGGGTGCGTTCGAGCCAGCCCGCGACCGCGCGCGCGACCGCGACGTTGCCGAGCATCCCGATCTTGACCGCAGCGATGCGGAAATCGGCGTGCAACGCGTCGAGCTGGGACAGCAGCAGCGCGGGCGAGACGACCCGCGAGGCCGAGACCTCGCGCGAGTTCTGTGCGGTCAACGCGGTCACGGCCGTTACGCCGTGGACGCCGAGCGCGGCGAAGGTCTTGAGGTCGGCCTGAATACCGGAAAGGCCGCCGGAATCGGATCCGGCGATGCTGAGGACGACAGGTTGTCGGGCGGATCGGTTCATGCGAGCGAGTCGATCTGTTGTGCAAATACAACAATCCGGTCGGCGCGCCGCAGGGGCATATACACGTCGGCGGTCAAACGGCAGGCGCCGCACCAATAGGATAGGACGGTTTAACAATCTACTAATATTTCTTGACCGCGTGTGGTTTTTTTGCCAACATCCCGCGTCATAGGGGTACTCTGGACCGGCAGTCTGGGCGAATGATTCGACCAACAACTTTCAATCGATGGCTTTCGATCGCGCTCGGCTGCGGCCTTGCGCTGCCGGCGACGTTCGCTGACGCGAGTCCGTCGGCGATGAAGCAGCTTGCGTCCGCACAGCCCGGCCAGAGCAGTACGCTCGCGCAACTGGCCGAAGCCGACAGCGTGATCGATACCTGGCGCGATTATGCGCTGAGCACGCTCAAGGCGGAATTCTCCTGGGCCAGCGAACCGGGCGAGACCGTCGAGATTCCGACAGTGTTCAACCGCGGTCGTCCCGGCATTGCGCGCAATCCCGCGCTGCGTTTCCCGGGCACGCTCGTGCAGAGTCATGGCCCGCTCGAAATCGCGATGCAGACCACTCGCGCCGGCAATACACCGCTGTACGCGCCGGCCGAGGGCAATTCGCTGCTGCAGGACCATTCGCCCGGCCTGCGTCGCACGGTGATCGCGCCGTCGTTCACGCAATATCTCGGCGACAACGGATTCCTTAGCGTTTCGGCGATCCTCGCGTACGAGCGCTTTGCAGGGTTCGACATTGGATTCAGCAGTGCGGCGCCGAAGCCCACGTACGAAATGGATTCTTCTTCCAACCCGTCGCAGCTGCGCAATCACGGTACTGCGGCCGGCGCCGGCGCACGCGTCGATTTCGGCAACAATATCTTCGAGCGCGTCACCTGGCAGGCGGGTTACCAGTCGCGCGTCAACATGGATGGGTTCAACACGGCCGAGGGCTTCTATGCGCGCCGCACCGGGATGTTCGACATTCCGGCGAGCATGAACCTGGGCCTCAACTTCCGCCTGTCGCGTGAATTCCAAGCCGACATCGGCGTAGAGCGCGTTATGTATGGCGATATCCCGCCCTACATCAGCACCGAGCTGCCGCCGCAGTTGCTGCTGCAACTCGGCAGCTATCGCAATACTTCGCTGGTCTGGGAAAACCTCATCGTCCGTTCCGCGGGACTGAGCTGGCACGACGACACGATCGGCGACCTGCGCTTCGGCGTCACGACGCGTCAACAGCCGCTGCCCACGCTTCCCTTGCTGCAGCGGGCACTCGAATCGAACCTCTCGGCGCACAGCTTCGAATTCAGCTACGCGCACCTGTTCGGTCGCAGTTCGACGCTGCGCTTCCTCGGCGTCTATGCGCCGGCGCAATTGCTCGGCGCGCCGACGGCGAACTACATCCTCGACGGCACGAGCGGACTCAACCGCCTGCGCGTCGAGGCGATGTGGACCAGCGCATTCTGACGTGATTGGCGCGCGGTTTCTGCGCCGCGCTACCACGATCGAGCATAAGAGAAGTCAGTCGAAAAGGCTGCCTTTCGTGCGGGGGTACGACCGCAATCGACGGTCCGCGTCCCGCTGCTCGCGAGCAACTGCCTAGTGCCACACCGATCGGTAGCGCCTCCAGGATGATCGTTCGCGAGTTGATTATTTGCGGTCGATCTGGATGTTTTCCTTGGTGCCACTATTTGAAACCGCAATCATCGTGCCGAAGCCGAGTGCGATCACGGATCCGATGATGGTCCATGTCGTACCAATGCTTTCGAGGATGCCAGCCTTCCACAGCGCGGCCAGCACTCCACCGATGAGGATGACGAAACCCACGAGATACATGCCTGCCCATTTCATTTTCGATCTCCTATTACGCCAAGGATCTGCAAGCGCTTGCGCGGTCAGAATAGTCAGGCTCGGGTGAACGAGAGGGGAATTGAAGCGCCGCGACTAGGGTGTGGGCCCAGGCGCGACGAGGCGAGGCGAGACGCCGGGCACGAGACGATCAGGGAACGTGTCGACGTGCCGGCTGGCTCCCCGGTCGGCCGAGTCCTAAAGCATCTCCGACGCAAAGTCCGCGAGGCGTGAGCGCTCGCCGCGACGCAGCGTCACATGCGCCGAGTGCGCCCAGTCCTTGAAACGGTCGACCGCGTAGGTGAGTCCCGATGTCGTTTCGGTGAGATAGGGCGTGTCGATCTGCTCGACGTTCCCGAGGCAGACGATCTTCGTCCCCGGCCCCGCCCGCGTGATCAGCGTCTTCATCTGCTTCGATGACAGATTCTGTGCCTCGTCGATGATCAGGTAGCGGCTGAGGAACGTGCGGCCGCGCATGAAATTCATCGCGCGGATCTTGATCCGCGACGCGAGCAGGTCATTGGTCGCTGCTCGCCCCCACGCGCCGCCTTCCTGCGGGGTCGCGAGCACCTCGAGGTTGTCGGTGAGGGCACCCATCCACGGCGTCATTTTTTCCTCTTCGGTGCCCGGCAGGAAGCCGATGTCCTCGCCGACCGACACGGTCGCGCGCGTCATGATTATTTCACGGTAGCGCTGCTGGTCCATCGTCTGGGCGAGTCCCGCGGCGAGCGCGAGCAGCGTCTTGCCGGTGCCCGCGGTGCCGAGCAGGCTGACGAAGTCGACGTCGGGGTCCATGAGCGCGTTGAGCGCGAAGTTCTGCTCGCGATTGCGCGCGTGCACGCCCCAGACGCTGTGTGATCCGCTGACGTAGTCGTCGATGATCTGCAACGTCGCCTTGCCGTCGATCTTCTTGAGCACGCGCAGCTCGATTTCGTTGTCGCCCGGCAGGTAGACGAATTCCTGAGGCACCCAGGTCTCTTCCTTGCGCAGCTTGATCTCGTAAAACGTATGCCCGCGCTCGGACCAGGAGCGCACCTCGGGATGTCGATCCCAGAAATCCGCGGGCAGCTCGGCGTATCCGGTGTACAGAAGGCTGAAGTCGTCGAGCGCGCGATCGTTCTCGTAGTCTTCCGCGGCGAGGCCGTAGATCGACGCCTTGATCCGCAGGTTGATGTCCTTCGAGACGAGCACGACCGGGACATCGGGTCTCTGCTCGCGCAGGTCGAGGATCGAGGCGAGGATCAGGTTGTCCGGTACGTGTTTCTTCTTTTCGGACTTGCTGCCGCCGATGTTCTGGGTCTGAAAATACAGTCGCCCGACCTGATTGCCACCGCGCGTGAGCTGCAGCGTCTTCGGCAGGCGCAGTTCGACGCCTTGCTCGATCGACTTGCCGCTAACATTGTCGATCAGCTCGTCGATGAACCGGCTCACCTGGCGCACGTTGCGCGAGACCTCCGACGCGCCCTTTTTTGCCGCGTCGAGTTCCTCTAGCACGGTCATCGGCAGGAAGACGTCGTGTTCCTCGAATCGGAACAGGGCGGTCGGATCGTGCATCAGTACATTGGTGTCGAGCACGTAGATACGCTTGCCTCGGGTCATGCGTCGGTTGCCCTCATGGTGGTGCGATGGATTCGGATTCGAATGTTGCCGAGCGCGCGAGTCAATCGCGTGCGGCGCCGTCGACGGCGCCGAGGACTTCGTCCGCATGTCCCGCGACCTTGACGCCGCGCCACTCGCGAAGCAGGTGGCCGTTGCGGTCGATCAGGAACGTGCTGCGCACGATGCCGAGATGGCGTTTGCCGTAGAGCACCTTTTCGTGGATGACGTCGAAAGCCTTGCACCAAGTCTCGTCGACGTCGGATATCAATGCGAAATTCAGGGACTGATTCTCGGCGAAGTTGCAATGCGATTTCTGCGAGTCGCGCGAGACGCCGAGGATGACTGCATTGCGCTTGCCGAATTGCTTTTGCAAGTCGCGAAACGCCTGCGCCTCGAGCGTGCATCCCGGCGTGCTGTCCTTCGGGTAGAAATAGACCACGACGAACTTGCCCTTGAGGTCGCGCAGGCCTATGTCGTCGCCGTCGCCGCTGACTCCACGCAGGTCGGGAATCCTGTCACCCGGTTTCATGATGATCTGCATGCCCTGGTGAAGCGTGCGTTGACTGGCGTCGATACGGCCGAGAGTCCCACGCTAGTATTTCACCGGATCCATGATCGCATCGAGATTCAGCCCGTCGCAGAATTCCAGGAAGTCGTCGCGCAGCGCGGCGATATGCGTGTTGGCTGGGATGCCGATCGTGATCTGCGCGGAAAACATATCGGCGCCGGTCTGCATCGCGCGATAGCGGGTGGACTGCAATTGCTCGACGCTGATGTCGTGGCGGACGAAGAAATCGGCAAGCTGATAGAGGATGCCGGGCTTGTCCGCCGAGACGACTTCCACGATGTAGGGCAGGAGGTTGACCTGCGGAGCCTTGGGGCCGGTGCGGTAGAAACTGAGGCGCAGGTTGTCGTCGCGCTCGAGGCGGGTGAGCGCGGATTCGAGCTTCGCGATCGCGTCCCAAGGGCCCTGCGTGAGGACGAGGACGCTGACGTCCTGGCCCAGAGTCGCGACGCGTGATTCGGCAAGGTTGCAGCCGCAGTCGGCGATGCGCTTGGCGATGGCGACGAGAGGAGACTTCGCGTGCGCGGCAAACGCGCTGATCAGCAGGAAATTTTCATTCGCGGCGGGGCGGGGAACGCTTTCGGTCAATGCAATCCGTCCTGGTTCGTAGAGGGCTCGAGACGCTAGGCGAGAATACTTGCCACGTCTGAAGGCCGCAAGTAACATCGGTTTTTCGCGGCGATCTCCCAAAATTCGGGGCAGACTTGAAGAAACTCACCGGCAGCATCTGCGCATTGGCCACGCCTTTCCGCAGCGGCGCCCTCGACCTCGATGCCTTCGTGCGGCTTCTCGACCATCAGATCGACGGCGGCAGCCGCGGCGTGGTCGTGGCGGGTTCCACCGGCGAGGCGCATGCGCTGGACCATGCGGAATACGACCGCCTGCTGACGCTCGCGGTGAAGCACGTCGCCGGCCGTGTGCCGGTGCTCGCGGGCACCGGCACCGCGAATACCGAGAAGACGGTAGTCGCGACGCGCCACGCGCAATCACTCGGCGCGGACGCCGCACTCGTTGTCACGCCGTACTACGTGCGTCCGACCCAGGATGGACTCGTCCGCCATTTCAGCGAGGTCGCCGATCGCGGCGGCCTGCCGGTCGTCCTGTACAACGTCCCGGGGCGCACGGGCTGCGACTTGCTGGCCGAGACGACCGCGAGGCTCGCGGGCCACGAACGTATCGTCGGCATCAAGGAAGCGGTCTTCAGCGTGGAGCGCATTACTGCGCTCGTCGCGCTCAAGGATGCGCAGTTCAGCGTACTCAGCGGCGACGATCCCACGGCGCTGCATGCGCTGCTGCTCGGCGTCGACGGCGTGATCTCGGTGGCCGCCAACGTTGCGCCGGTACCTTTCAGTGCGATGTGCGATGCGGCGATCGCAAGCGAACGCCAGCGCGCGGCGGTGCTCAACGATTCGCTCCAGCCGTTGTTCGACATTCTCGGCGTCGAATCCAATCCGATCCCAGTCAAGTGGGTGCTGCAGGAACTCGGCATCGGCAGCGCGGACGTCCGTTTGCCCCTCTTGCCGCTGAGCCCGCGCTATCATGGGCTCGCCCGTCAAGTCGTATCTGCGTTGCCGGCGTCCATGGTTCAGCCGCGGCACAGCAGCGCAGCTTAAACTCCATTCCTTTATCTCTTGCCCAGGATGCTATCGTGAAGCGTCATCAGTCTCTCGTTCGCTGGTCCATGCCGACCTTGGTCGCCGCTACCGCATTGCTTTCTGGTTGTGGCTGGATGCATCGCGACAAGGTCGAATACTACAAGGGCGCGTCGGAGACGCGTCCGCTCGAGGTCCCGCCCGATCTGGATGCGCCGACGTCCACCAAGGCGCTTGTGGTACCCGGTTCATCCGCAGCTGCGGCCGCGAGTATGCCGGCCAGCGCCGCGACCACTGCGTCGCCCGCGATGACGCCGTCTCCCGCATCGCTCAGCGCCGATTCGACGGAACTGCATGTCGCGGACACCGTGGACAGCACCTGGCAGCGCGTCGGACTAGCGCTCGAGCGCGCGCAGCTCGGCAAGGTGACGAGCAAGGACGAAGCCGCACGCAGCTACGCGTTCGAGTTCGAAGGCTCGGTCGATGCCGCGGCAGTTCCGACCGAGCATCACTGGTACACGCGCGTGCTGCATCCTTTCGGTGGAGACAAGTCCACGTCGCGCGCGGTTAAGAGCGCACTGCGCATCAACGTGAGCGACGACGCGGGTGGCGCACGCGTGAGCGTCGGGGGCGGCGCGGACGATCGCGCGGCAACCGCCGCCGCGCGCCGAGTCATCGAGGCGTTGCGCGAGAGATTGTCGTAGGCGCAACCGGCATCGTCGTTTGCAAGACGCCAAGAGGGCGGCCCAGCGGGGTCGCCCTTCGCATGTCTAGCGTTCGAGCAGCGGCAACTTGTCGGGTTTGCCTTCCCATTCCTTGGCGTCGGGTGGAGCATCCTTGCGCACAGTCAGGACCGGCCACGACTTGGCGAGCTCGGCATTGAGCTCGACGAAGTGTTCCTGCCCGGAGGGCACGTCATCTTCGGGGAAGATCGCGTTCACCGGACACTCCGGTTCGCACAGCGTACAGTCGATGCATTCCTCGGGATCGATCACGAGGAAGTTGGGACCCTCGTGAAAGCAGTCGACGGGACAGACCTCGACGCAGTCGGTGTATTTGCACTTGATGCAGTTTTCGGTGACGACGAAAGGCATGGCGACGGTCTGCTGGTTGGACGGCTTCTTTCCGGCGGGCCCTTCGCAAACAAGCGAGGCGCGCATCCGGCTGCGCAGTCTACTCGATCGCCACACGACCGTTTTGGTGGCGCCGTGGAGGCGATGAAGCCTGCGCAAACCCTGCGAGCAGGCGCCGGCAGGACGGCAAAATGGTGCTCCCTACGAGATTCGAACTCGTGTTTAGGCCTTGAGAGGGCCCCGTCCTAGGCCTCTAGACGAAGGGAGCGTTGTAGGTGCCCGCGGCAAGCAATCGATTGGGCAAAACCGGCGAGGGCGGTAGTATAACGAGTTGGCCGGCGTCGAAAAAGCCGCAGCGGCCCAATAACAACGATAATCTCGAGAATGATCGAAACCTCCCCGACCCCCGTCCACGCCGCAGTCGTCGTGCAGCTACGCGTGATTGCGCGAGAGCAGCACACCATTTCACGCAAGAACATCTCGTCGGGGGCGCTGCGCGTCCTGTATCGATTGAACGAAGCCGGGTTCGCCGCGCACCTCGTGGGTGGCGCCGTGCGCGATCTGCTGCTGGGTGGCCGGCCGAAGGACTTCGACGTCGCGACGAATGCGACCCCCGAGGACGTCAAGCGCTTGTTCCGCAATTGCCGGCTGATCGGGCGCCGTTTCCGCCTCGCGCATGTCGTGTTCGGCGACGAGATCATCGAGGTCGCGACGTTTCGCGGCTCGAGCGACGATGGCAGCGGCGATCGCCACGTCGTCGATGGCCGCATCGTCCGAGACAACGTCTACGGAACGATCGAAGAAGATGCAGTACGCCGCGACTTCACGGTCAATGCGCTGTACTACGACATCTCGGACTTCTCCGTGCGCGACTACGTGGGTGGTTACGAGGACCTTGCTCGCCGCCAGCTGCGACTGATCGGCGACCCGGTGCTGCGCTATCGCGAAGACCCGGTGCGCATGCTGCGCGCCGTCCGTCTCGCCGCGAAGCTCGATTTCTCGATCGCCGCGGACGCGCGCGCGCCGTTCGACGATCTCGGCGAGTTGCTGCTGCAGGCGCCACCCGCGCGATTATTCGACGAGGCGCTCAAGCTGTTTCTTGCTGGCAACGGGCTCAAGAGTTTCCGCGCGCTCGACGATTCGGGCTTGCTCGCCGACGTGTTTCCGCTCAGCGCGCGTGCGCTTGCATACCGCGGCGGCGGCGCCGTGCGCACGATGATCGAGCAAGGTCTCGCCGACACCGACGCGCGCATCGCCGCGGGCAAATCGGTCACGCCGGCGTTCCTGTTCGCGATCCTGCTCTGGGGACCGCTGCGCGCGCAGGTCGAGCGCGAGATCGGCAGGGGAGTCGAACCGTCGCTCGCATGGATGCGCGTCGCGAACCAGATCATCGCCGAGCAGGCCAAGCACGTCGCGATTCCGCGGCGCTTCAGCGTGACGATGCTCGAGATCTGGCTGCTGCAGCCGCGATTCGAGCAGCGGGTGAAGAAACGCGTGTTCCGCCTGCTCGCGCATCCGCGCTTCCGCGCGGCCTACGACTTTCTCGTACTGCGTTCGGCCGAAAGCCCCGTGCTCGCCGAATTGGCACAATGGTGGACGAGTGCACAGGCGCTCACGCACGAGGCGCTTGCAGCGCAATTGATTGCCAACGCGGCGACGTTGCCCGCGGTCGCAGAGTCGTCCGATGCCGATGCCGATGCCGAAGACGATGAAGCGGAACTCGCGTCGACCACCCCCGCGGCGAAGAAGCGCCGGCCGCGCAGGCGGCGGCGCCCCGACGACGGCGCAGCGTCCGCGTTGCCCGCAGTGCCCGAATAACGTCTCCGGGGCGCGTCCCATGGTCGTGGCGTTTGTCGGGCTCGGCAGTAACCTCAGCGAGCCTGTCGCACAGGTGGAAAGCGCGATCGCGGACCTGCAGGTCTTGCCGCATTCGAAGCTGCGCGCACGCTCGTCGTTGTATCGCACGACTCCCTGGGGAGGCGTCGCGCAACCCGATTTTGTCAACGCAGTCGTGGAGCTCGAAACAACGCTTCCCGCGCGGACGCTGATGGACGAACTGCTCGCGATCGAGCGGCGGCTCGGCAGGCGGCGTGCTGCGCAACGCTACGGCCCGCGTGTGATCGACCTCGACCTGCTGATGTATGGCGACGTGGTGATCGATGAGCCCGGTCTGCGCGTCCCGCACCCGCGCCTGCACGAACGCGCGTTCGTGCTCGTGCCGCTCGCCGAGATCGCGCCGGCGGCTTCGATCCCGCAACAGGGCAGCGTGGCCGCCGCGCTGGCCGTGGTCGACACGGCATCCTGCGCACGCCTGTAGCATCGTCAAGCCCCGAGCGAGCTTGAATCCGCGCGCTCGGGAGCACATGTGGACAACGTTGAGTACACTACGCGCCCGGCTCGCCGCCGGTGGCCGGCCTGATGGCGACTGCTCGGAGACTTGATGCATACAAGTGCGAAAAATTCCCGCGCTGTCCCGCGTAGCAGGATCACGGTGCCGCGCTTGCAGGAGATGAAGCTCGGCGGCGAGAAGATCGCCATGCTGACGGCCTACGACGCGGCGTTCGCCGCGCAGTGCGACGCGGCCGGCATCGACGCCGTGCTCGTCGGAGATTCGCTCGGCATGGTCGTGCAGGGCCACGACAGCACGCTGCCGGTGACGCTCGACCAGATGGTCTACCACACGGCAGCCGTGGCGCGCGGTCTCAAGACAGCGCTGCTGATCGCCGACCTGCCGTTCATGACGTTTCGCAACCCGGAAGCAGCGCAACTTGCGTCCGCGCGACTTGTCGGCGAGGGCGGCGCGACGATGGTCAAGCTCGAGGGTGCCGAGCATGTACTCGACGTCATCCACGCGCTCGATTCACGCCAGGTGCCGGTATGTGCGCATCTCGGTCTGACGCCGCAGTCCGTGCACAAGTTTGGTGGCTATCGCGTGCAGGGCAAGACGAAGCCGGCCGCCGAGCAGCTGCTCGCGGATGCGTTCGCGGTGCAGGAGGCGGGAGCCTCGCTGCTCGTGCTCGAGTGTGTACCGGCACCGCTTGCGCAGCGCATCACCACCGAGCTTAGGATTCCGACGATCGGCATCGGCGCTGGCGTCGACTGTGACGGGCAAGTGCTCGTGATCTACGACATGCTCGGCATCACCCCGGGCAAGAAGCCACGCTTCTCGAAGGACTTCCTCGCGGACCGCGCGTCGATCGGTGACGCAATCCGCGCGTATACGAGAGCGGTGCATCGTTGCGAGTTTCCCGGCCCCGAGCATTCGTTCTAGATGGACAGCGTCGTCGATGCGGCCGACCTACGCGCGCGCGTTTCCACGTGGCGAAGCGCGGGGCTGCGCGTCGCCTTCGTGCCGACGATGGGAAACCTGCACGCAGGTCATTTCTCGCTGCTGACGCGCGCGCGCGCGCATGCAGACCGCGTCGTCGCAAGCATCTTCGTGAACCCGACGCAGTTCGGCCCCAACGAGGATTTCGCGCGCTATCCGCGCACCCCCGAACGGGATCGCAATGGTCTCGCAGCGCACGGCTGCGACCTGTTGTTCGCGCCCGCGATCGAAGAGCTCTATCCGTTCGGCACGGCGGCCTCCACGCGCGTTGAAGTAGCGCAGGTCAGCGAGCCGCTCGAGGGCGCGATGCGCCCGGGGCATTTCGTCGGCGTCGCGACGGTCGTCACGAAATTGTTCAACCTCGTGCAGCCCGACGTCGCCGTGTTCGGACGCAAGGACTACCAACAGCTGCTCGTGATTCGTCGCATGGTGGTCGATCTGCGCCTGCCGATCGATATCGTGGCGGCGCCGATCGTGCGCGAGGCGAACGGCCTGGCGATGAGCTCGCGCAACCAATACCTGACCGTCGGGGAGCGCGAGCGCGCCGGCGTCATCCACGCCACGCTCGAATCGATGTGCGAGGCAGTCGGCGCTGGGCAGGCGGTGCAGACGATCGAGGCACGCGCGCATGCGCAACTTGCGGCGGCCGGGCTCGTTGCCGACTACGCAACACTGCGTCGTGCCGATGACCTCGCCGAGGCCCGCGACTTGGGTCCGGTGCCGCTCGTCGCGCTGATCGCGGCGCGTCTGGGCAAGACACGGCTGATCGACAACGTCGCCTGCGGTGCGCCTGCTTCGGCCGATTCGTGATGCATTGCGCGCAATATTCGCAAAGGTGTAGCGAAAAAGTTTTTTCTGTGGTATTCTTGCTACCGTCATTGGGATTTTCGCAACGCTAGTCGTTGCTCCAGTGCACGCAGGGCGCATGTTTGGTAATCGTCACTCTGACTTACAAACCCTCGCTGGATTCAGCTGAGGGTTTTTTTTCGCCCAGAATTTTTCGCAGCCCTTTGAAATACAAGCGATAAGTGTTCCAGCGAGGGCAGCCGCGTCGGGCCGCGCGTGCGCGTAGCCGTGCTGCGCCCGCTTCGCAGCAGTTGTTGCGTAAAAGCGACATTGTGAAGCCGTCGCATCCCTCTCAACCCCTTCGACGTGCCTCTTAAGACACCGGTGCGGAGCCGGACTGTCGCGAGAGCGCCCAATCCACATGTTCGCGCACGAGTTCGGAAGGATCTTCGCTGCGCGCGCGCAACGCTGCGACGATCTGCGTGTCGTAGGGCGCGTTGCCGAGCGCCACAGCGACGTTGCGCAGCCAACATGCATAGCCGATGCGGCGGATCGCCGAGCCTTCGGTATTGCGCTCGAAATCCTCGGCGCTCCACGCAAACAGGCTCACGAGCGCCGCGCCGTCGAGTCCATGGCGAGCGATGAAATCGGGTTCCGCGCTTTTCTGCGCGAACTTGTTCCACGGACACACGAGTTGGCAGTCGTCGCAGCCGTAGATACGGTTGCCGAGCAGCGCGCGGAATTCGACCGGAATGCTCGAGCGCAATTCGATCGTGAGGTAGGAGATGCAGCGCCGGGCATCGAGTTCGTTCGGCGCGACGATCGCCTGGGTCGGACAAACCTCGATGCAGCGCGTGCACGTGCCGCAGTGTTCGTCGGCTGGCGCATCGACGGGAAGCGGCAGGTCGGTGAACAGCTCGCCGAGGAAGAACCAGGATCCCGCGTCGCGGTTGATGAGGTTGGTGTGTTTGCCGATCCAGCCGAGTCCCGCGTTGCGTGCGAGCGCTTTTTCGAGCACGGGCGCCGAGTCGACGAAAGCGCGATAGCCGAACGGTCCGATACGGTCGGCGACGCGATCCGCGAGTTTCTGCAGACGGCTGCGCAGCAGCTTGTGGTAGTCGCGGCCGAGCGCATAACGCGAGACGTAGCCCAACGCAGCGTCGTCTAGCACCTCCCAGGCGTCGCGCGCGCGCGGCGGGTCGTAGTCCATGCGCGCGGAGATCACGCGCAGCGTGCCGGCGCGGAGTTCGCCTGGGCGGCTACGCAACGTGCCATGGCGGTGCATATATTCCATCTCGCCCCCGCGGCCGGATGCGATCCAGTTGAGCAGATGCGCCTCGTCGCGCGCGAGATTGGTCGCGCTGATGCCGATTTGCTGAAAGCCGAGCTCGCTGCCCCAGCGCTTTATCTCGAAGGCGAGGGCTGCATAGTCGATGACGGCGGGTGCGGGCGAGGACAATGTGATCACAACCGGAATATGGCGCTGGCCGACAGTATAATTCGGCTCATGGAATCGAGCCCCACACAAGCCAGCGCGCTGTTCAGCGTCGCCCATGTCCGCGAGATCGAGAAGACCGCGAGCGCGACCCTCGGCATCGCTGGCGTCGATCTGATGCAGCGAGCCGCCAAGGCGGCCTACCATCTGCTGCGCGAGCGCTGGCCGCACGCGAGGCGAATCGCGATCGTCTGCGGCAGCGGCAACAACGCCGGCGACGGCTACAGCCTCGCGACGCTCGCGCTGCGGGACCAGCTCGATGTAGAAGTCGTCGCGCTCGCTCCGCCGCGCCCCGGCAGCGAGGCCGCTTTTGCGCTCGCGGAGTGGACGATGGCAGGCGGCAAGGTCGGCAACGGCAGCGCATGGCCGCGCGCCGACGTCTACGTCGATGCGCTGTTCGGCGTCGGCTTGGCGCGTGCCCCCGACGGACAGGCCGAGGCATGGATCGAGCGCCTCAACGATGCGAGCGGTCCGGTCCTCTCGCTCGACGTGCCTTCGGGCGTGAATGCTGATACCGGCGCGACGCCCGGCAGCGCAGTCCGCGCGAACGCGACGATCACGTTTATCGCGCAGAAGCGCGGGCTGCATACCGGCGCGGCGCTGAATTTCTGCGGAGAGGTCTTCGTCGACGCGCTGCGCCTGCCACCCGAAGCGTTCAGCGGACGCGCACCGGATGCGTATCTGCTCGACGACGAGGAAGTGGCGCACTCGCTCGTCTCGCGTCCGCGCAACGCGAACAAGGGCTCGTTTGGACACGTGATCGCGATCGGCGGCGACGTCGGCATGGGCGGCGCGATCCGGCTGGCGGGCGAGGCCGCGCTGCGCGTGGGTGCGGGGCTCGTCAGCGTCGCGACGCAGGCAGCCCACATCGCCGCACTCAACAGCGGTCGCCCCGAGCTGATGGCGCATGGGGTAGACGGCGTGCAGGAGCTGCAGGCACTGCTCGAGCGTGCCAGCGTCGTGGCGATCGGCCCCGGCCTCGGTCAGCGCGCCTGGGGCCACGCGCTATGGCACACCGCGATCGCGGCGGGCAAGCCCCTCGTGCTCGATGCAGATGCACTTAATTTGCTCGCGCGCGAACGCGTGACGCTGCCGGACCGCTGCGTGCTCACGCCGCACCCGGGCGAGGCTGCGCGCCTGCTCGGCGTCGAGACGAAGGCAGTCTTGGAGGATCGCTTCGCTGCGGTCCGCGAACTCGCACATCGGCACCGTGCGGTCGTCGTGCTCAAGGGCGCGGGTACGCTCGTCGCCAATCCGCATGGACAAACGGTCGTCTGTCCCTGGGGCAATCCGGGCATGGCATCGGGAGGCACCGGCGACGTGCTCACGGGCGTCATCGCCGGATTGCTCGCGCAGGGCTTCGAGCCATGGCAAGCCGCGCGGCTCGGGGTCGCGCTGCATGCGCGCGCGGGCGACTGCGCAGCAGCAAACGGCGAGGCCGGCATGCTCGCGAGCGACCTGTTCGCTCCGCTGCGACGTCTGCGCAACGGCCTCGGCGCGACTTGAGTACGCGCGTGCCGGTCGGCAGGCTCGACGAGCCACGCCTCGTCGAGCTGGCGCACCGTCTGGCTGGGGCGATCGGCGCGGGTGGGGTCATCCACCTGCGCGGCGACCTCGGCGCGGGCAAGACGACGTTCGCGCGCGCGCTGCTGCGCTCGCTCGGCGTCGGCGAGCGCATCAAGAGCCCGACCTACAGCCTGATCGAGTCCTACGCGGCCGGTCCGCTCGCGGTCCATCACCTCGATCTCTATCGCATCGCCGACGCAGGCGAACTCGAATGGCTCGGATTGCCCGATCTGACGGTCGGAGCGCATCTGCTCGCGATCGAGTGGCCCGAACGCGCCGGCGCGGCATTGCCGTCCGCCGATCTCGTCGTGCATCTCGCCCACGCGGGCGCCGCGCGGGAGATGTGGCTGGAGCCGCTGTCTGCGCAGGGGCGACGCTGGGCGGCCGTGCTAGCTGCTGCGTCCGACGCGCGGGGAAGTGCCGGCGTCAACGCGCAACCCTAAGGCCTCTTAGCGTGTACTTCTCGTGTACTTGCTCATAAAGGGCACCTAGCCAACGGATTTGAAAAGAAAAATCTTGATTTTTGCCGCGGACTGCGTTTGAATCCGCGCTATGAGGGGATCCCTGCGCCCAGGTTTGCTTCGGACGACGCTCGCCGGCGTGCTCGTCCTGTTTGCTTGCGTCTCCGCAGCCGCCGAGCTCAAGTCCGCCAAGATCTCGGTCGAGGCCGAATACACGCGCATCGCTTTCGACGTCTCCGGCCCGCTCGACTACAAGCTGTTCGAGATCGCCAATCCCGACCGCATCGTGCTCGACGTCCACGCAGCTTCGTTCTCGGGGACCTTCGATTCTCCCGCGGGCAAGGGCCTGTTGAAGTCGGTGCGCACCGGCGTGCAGAACAAGACCGATGCGCGCATCGTCTTCGATCTCGTCTCGGGCGTGCGGCCGAAGAGCTTCCTGATGAGCCTGCCCGGTGGCGGCGGCAGCTATCGCCTCGTCGTCGATCTCTACCCGAAGGGCAAGGCGCGCACCGAAGTGGTCAAGAGCGCGCGCGCCGGGCCGGCCAAGACCCGCGACGTCGTGGTCATGATCGATCCGGGCCATGGCGGCGACGATCCCGGAGCGATCGGCGCGGCGGGCACGCACGAGAAGAGCATCACGCTCGCGGTGTCGCGCGAGCTCAAGCGGCAGATCGATCTGCAGCCGGGGATGCGTGCCGTGTTGACGCGTTCGGGCGACTATTACGTCGGGCTCGAGGATCGCTATCACCGCGCGCGCGAGGTCAAGGCCGACCTGTTCGTGTCGGTGCATGCCGACGCGTTCTCGTCGAGCGACGCACGTGGCTCGTCGGTATGGATGCTGTCCCCGCGCGGCGCGACCAGCGAGGCGGCGCGGTTCCTCGCTGATCGCGAAAACAATTCGGATATGGTCGGCGGCGTCAAGCTCGACAAGAACAAGGACAACACGCTCGCCGCGGTGCTGCTCGACCTCTCGCAGGGCGCCACGCTCGAGGCGAGCGGCGTCGTGGCGCAGCAGGTGCTGCATGCGCTCGGCAGACTCGGACCGACGCATCGCGGCTACGTCGAGAAAGCCAACTTCGTCGTGTTGCGCTCTCCCGACGTGCCGTCGATTCTCGTCGAGACCGCGTTCATCACGAATCCGCTCGAGGAGAAGCGCCTCAACAGCCCCGAGCAACGCGAACAGCTCGCGTCTGCGATCCTCAACGGCGTACGCAACTACTTCCAGAGCGCGCCGCCGCCGGGCTCGCTGTTCGCGGCCGAGGCCGACAAGAATCGACCGCCGCGACTCCTCGCGCGCAAGGCGGTATCCGCCGAAGCCGAAGATGTCGGCAGTGCGAGCATGGCTGCGTTGCGCGTGCCGCGCTCGTAGTCGGTCGGGGCATCGCCGCGGCTCAAGAACCAAGCTAACGCGTCACGCACCCGTCGTTGCGTTGCGGCTTTTCGCTATCATGTGCGCAGCTTATGCCGCACATCCGCAAACTCTCCCAGCAACTCGTCAACCAGATCGCCGCCGGCGAGGTCGTCGAGCGGCCGGCATCCGTGGTCAAGGAGCTCGTCGAGAACAGCCTCGACGCTGGCGCGACGCGTATCGAGGTCGACATCGAGGACGGCGGCAGCCGCCTGATCCGCGTCCGCGACGACGGCGACGGGATCGTCGCGGAGGAGCTCACGCTCGCCGTCGACGCGCACGCCACGAGCAAGATCGCGTCGCTCGATGATCTCGAGCGCGTGCGTACGCTCGGCTTCCGCGGCGAGGCGCTGCCTTCGATCGCTTCGGTGTCACGCTTCGCTTTGATCTCGCGCGCGCGCGGCGCCGCGACCGCGGCGCGTATCGAGATCGCCGCGGGGCAGGCGTCTCAGGTCACGCCCGCTCAGCATCCACAGGGCACGACGATCGAGGTGCGCGACCTGTTCCACAACGTGCCCGCACGGCGCAAGTTCCTGCGCGCCGAACGCACCGAGTTCGGTCACGTAGACGAGTTGATCAAGTCGCTGGCGCTCGCGCGCCCGCGGATCGAATTCCGCCTCAGCAACAACGGCAAGCCGGTGCGCGTGTTGCGTCCGGCGCGAGATGAAACGGCGCTGACAGCGCGTCTGGCCGACCTGCTCGGCGAAGAGTTTGCCACGCGCAGCCTGCGCATCCATCACGCGGCCGCAGGCCTGCGCCTGTCGGGCTGGGTCGGATTGCCGACCGCGTCGCGCGGTCAGGCAGACCAGCAGTACTTCTACGTCAACGGCCGCCTCGTCCGCGATCGCATCGTCACGCATGCCGTGCGCCAGGCGTATGCGGACGTGCTGTTCCACGGACGCCATCCCGCGTTCGTGTTGTTTCTCGAGATCGATCCCGCGATCGTCGACGTCAACGTGCACCCCGCGAAGACCGAGGTGCGCTTCCGCGAGAGCCGGCTCGTGCATGACTTCCTCTATCGCACGCTCAACGAGGCGCTCGCCGAGACGCGCGCAGGCTCGGTGACCTCGGTGATCGCCGGCAGCGCGCCGTATCCGCTTGCGCAGGGCGATGCGGGCGTGGCGCACGCGTGGCGGACGCAGGGCGGACTGGGCCTCGGCGTCCGCCAATCCGGCAGCGGCTACCTCGCGCAGCTCGCCGGCGTCGCCGAACGCAGCTTCGCCGTCGACGTCTCGACGAGCAACATGCCGCACGCCTTCGCGGTCCCCGTCGAAGGCGCCGCGCCGCCGCTCGGATTTGCGCTCGCCCAACTTGCCGGAATCTACGTGCTCGCCGAGAACGCGAGCGGCCTGATCCTCGTGGACATGCACGCAGCGCACGAGCGCATCACCTACGAGAAGCTAAAATCGGCGCAGGTCAGTGACGGCATTCGCGCGCAGTTGCTGCTCGTGCCGCTCGCCCTCGCGGTCAGCGAGCGCGAGGCGGCCGCCGTCGAGGAGCACCTGCAGGACCTCGGCGCGCTGGGCTTCGACATCGTTCGTTCCGGACCACAGAGCGTGACGGTCAAGCGCTATCCGGGGCTGCTCGACGGGGCCAACGTGAGCGGCCTCGTGCGTGACGTGCTCGCTGATTTCGTCGCGCACGGCAGCTCACGCCGGCTCGAGCAGGCGCACAACGATATTCTGTCGACGATGGCCTGCCATGGCTCGGTGCGCGCGAACCGGCGCCTGAGCCTGCCCGAGATGAATGCGTTGCTGCGCGAGATGGAGTCGACCGAACGCTCGGGCCAGTGCAACCACGGCCGGCCGACCTGGGTGCAGTTGAGCATCGCCGATCTCGACCGCATGTTCCTGCGCGGGCGCTAGTATCTGGATAGTCTCGAGCAGTGCCGAAAAATTTTCACGGAGATGGAACATGCTGAAGACCGGGAGCCTGGTGTTGAGTGCATTGCTGACCAGCGCGGCGCTCGCCGCGCCGAGCGACTACGCGAGCGAGATCCAGGGCTGGCGGCATGCGCGTCTCGAGCGCCTCAAGGCGCCGTATGGCTGGCCGAGCCTCGTCGGACTAGATTGGCTCATCGAAGGCGCAAACAGCGTGGGCTCGGCCAAGGACAACGCGGTCGTCATCGCGAAGGCGCCCGCGCATCTCGGGACGATCACGCTGCGCGGAGGCAAGGCGACGATCGCGATCGATCCCGGGGCGGACGTCACGATCGACGGCGCGAAGAAGGCGAGCGCGCCGTTGCTCGACGACGGCGAGCCGAAGCCGACGCTCGTCGCGTTCGGCACCGTGCAGTTCTACTTCGTGCGTCGCGGCGACAAGTCCGGACTGCGCGTCAAGGACAGCGAGGCAGCAACGCGCAAGCAGATCATCGCGACCGGTATCGACAACTTCGACGTCGATCCCGCTTGGCGAATCGAAGCGAGATGGCAAGCATACGATCCCCCGCACGAAGTCGAGGGCGTCAATATTCTCGGCCAGGCTGAAAAGTACGTGATGCCCGGTGCCGCGACGTTTACGCGCGATGGCAAGACGTTCAAGGTCGAGCCGATGCTCGAAAACCCCGGCGACAAGGAGCTGTTCCTGGTGTTCTCGGACCGCACGAGCGGCAAGGAGACCTATGGCGCTGCGCGCTTCCTCTACGCGGAGATGCCACGCGATGGCAGGATCGTGCTCGACTTCAACAAGGCCTACAACCCGCCGTGCGCGTTCACGCCGTTTGCGACCTGTCCGTTGCCGACGGCGCAGAACCGCATCGACATGCGCGTCACCGCGGGCGAGAAAAAATATCGCGGCCGCGAAGAGTGAGTTGACGCTGCCTGCGCCCGCTGCGCAGGACTAGCTGCCGTCGAACGCGGGCTTGCGCCGCGCGAGGAACGCGTTCGCGCCCTCGCGCATGTCGTTGGTCGAGAAACACAGACCAAAGGCCTGCGCCTCGTAGTCGAGGCCGGCCTCGATGCCGAGTTCGCCGCCGACCAGGATCGCCTCGAGCGCGCCGCGCAGCGCCTGCGCCGCGCTCGCCGCGAGCTGGCCTGCCAGTGCATCGACTTCCGCATCGAGCCGATCCGCCGCGACGACGCGATTGAGGATGCCGAGCGCCAGCGCGCGCGCAGCGTCGATCGGCGCGCCAGTCAAGCACAATTCGATCGCGGCCGCGCGGCCCGCGAGGCGCAGCAGGCGCTGGGTACCGCCGAAGCCCGGTATCAGTCCGAGGTTGATCTCGGGCTGGCCGACGCGTGCCTTGTCGCTCGCGACGCGCATGTGGCAGCACATAGCGAGTTCGAGGCCTCCGCCGAGCGCGAATCCCTGGATGCGCGCGATAACGGGTTTGCCGAGGCGCTCGATGCCCAGCATCATCGCCTGGCCCTCACGCGCGAACTGAAGCGCCTGCAGTGGAGCCAGTGTCGCGAGCTCACCGATGTCGGCGCCGGCGACGAACGCCTTGTCTCCGCTGCCCGCGAGGACGACAACGCGGACGCTTTCCTCGCTGCGCGCTTCGGCGAAAGCCGCGTGCAGCTCGCTGATCGTGTCGCGGTTGAGCGCGTTGAGCTTGTCCGGACGGTCGATGACGATGCGGCGCACGGCGCCGCGGTCTTCGATCAACAGGTTGCGATAGGGCATGAACGGTCTCCGATTTCGGCGGCGCGGATCATATCAGCACGGGAAGCGGGCGGCGTCGCGCGCACAGGCGCGGTTCAGGCGGCCAAGGTAGTATCTCTGGCCTGCGATGGTGCTCTCGGGTACACTAAACGGCTTCGTGACGCGAATGTTGCGCGCGAAAGACAACCGGATCAATCCGTACAATTTTGGAGGTTTGCATGAGTTTGCGTTGGTATGTCACGGCAGCCGCGCTGCTGGCTGCGGGATCGGTTTTCGCCCAGCAAGGATCCGCCCCTGCCGCCGCCGCGACCGGCGCCGCCGCTGCACAGCAACCGCAGAAGCCGCCCGCGCCGCTGACTCCCGCGGACAAGCCGAACCTTTCCTATTCAATCGGTTTTCAGATCGGCAGCGATCTCGTCGAGCGCAAGATCGACATCGACATCAACGCGGTGATTCGCGCGTTGCAGGACGGCTTCTCGAAGCGCCCGCCGACCGTACCGGTCGAGACAATGCGCGACGTGCTCGGCCGCCTGCAGTACCAGGTCTACACGCAGGCCAAGACCGAATTCGACAAATCAGCCTCCGAGAACAAGGCCAAGAGCGATCGCTTCCTCGCAGAGAACCGCGCGAAGAAGGGCGTCGTCGCGCTGCCTAGCGGCGTGCAATACCTCGTGATCGAGGAAGGCACGGGCGCCAAGCACCCGACGCTGCAGAGCGAGGTCACGGTCAACTTCCGCAGCTCGCTCACCTCGGGTCTCGAACTCGACAGCTCGTTCGCACGCGGCGAGCCGTTCAAGTTCAAGGTCAGCGACGTGATCAAGGGCTGGCAGGAAGTGATCCCGCTCATGAAGGTCGGCGACTACTGGCGCATCTTCGTTCCGCCCGCACTCGCGTACGGCGAGCGTGGCGACGG
>JBDTYX010000159.1:0-7520 GCA_040005435.1 Rudaea sp.
CACTTCGAGGACATCTGCGAGATCATGAAGGCCTACGACGTGTCGTTCTCGCTCGGCGACGGGCTGCGTCCGGGCTCGATCGCCGATGCGAACGACGCGGCGCAGTTCGCAGAACTCGACACGCTCGGCGAACTGACGAAGGTCGCCTGGAAGCACGACGTGCAGACGATGATCGAAGGTCCCGGCCACGTGCCGATGCACCTGATCAAGGAGAACATGGAGCGCCAGCTCGAGAAGTGCCACGAGGCGCCGTTCTATACCCTCGGGCCGCTGACGACCGACATCGCGCCGGGCTACGACCACATCACGAGTGCGATCGGTGCGGCGCTGATCGGCTGGTTCGGCACCGCGATGTTGTGCTACGTGACGCCGAAGGAACACCTCGGCCTGCCGAACAAGCAGGATGTGCGCGACGGCATCATCGCGTACAAGATCGCCGCGCACGCGGCCGACCTCGCGAAGGGCCATCCCGCCGCGCAGGTACGCGACAACGCTCTGTCGAAGGCGCGCTTCGAGTTCCGCTGGCAGGACCAGTTCAACCTCGGTCTCGATCCGGAGAAGGCGCAGGAATTCCACGACGAGACGCTGCCCAAGGAAGCGGCCAAGCACGCGCACTTCTGCTCGATGTGCGGGCCGCATTTCTGCTCGATGAAGATCACCCAGGACGTGCGCGACTACGCGAAAGACCAGGGTGTCGCGAACGATGCCGAAGCGCTCGCGAGGGGCATGGCCGACAAGGCACGCGAGTTCCGCGAGCGCGGCGGCGAGGTCTATCTCGCGGCGAGCGCCGCGGCAGACTCGCCAGACCCGCAGCGGGCCGCCCCGGAGCACGGTGGCGCGCCGTGAGACTGCAGTTCCCGTTCATCCAGCTGCCGTTGCGCTTCGATGCACCCGCGCTCGCCGCGGAGCTCGCGACGCTCGACGAGTCGGAGTGGCGGCCGCACCCGCAGGGTTTTCCGGGCAACTCGGCGCTGCCGCTGATCGCGGTCGATGGCGATCCGGACAACGACGGTCTCGTCGGGCCGATGCGGCCGACGCCGCTGCTCGCGCGTTTTCCGTATCTCAATCAGGTACTCGGCACGCTCGGCGCGGTGCTCGGGCGCACGCGCCTGATGCGCCTGTCGGGGCAGTCCGAGGTGACGCCGCACATCGACCAGGCCTACTACTGGGCCGAGCGCATGCGCGTGCACGTGCCGATCGTGACCCAGCCCGGCGTGCGCTTCTTCTGCGGCGAGTCCGTGATCAACATGGCGGCCGGAGAGTGCTGGATCTTCGACACCTGGCGCCTGCATCGCGTGCTCAACCAGGGCGACGAAATGCGCATCCACCTCGTGGCCGACACGGTGGGGGGCGACAAATTCTGGGAACACATGGCCTATTCGCGGCCGCATCACGTCGGCAGCCAGGGCTGGAACGTGCGCGACGTCCCGCCACAGGGCGGCACGATACCCGAGCTGCACTACGAGACCGTGAACACGCCGACCGTGATGTCGCCGTGGGAGTTGCACTCGCATATGTCTTTCCTGTTCGGCGAGCTCGCGGCGCAGCAGCCCGCGCTTCCCGACGCGCAACAGGCCGCCATGCGCTTCATGCGGCGCTGGCAGGCGCTGTGGTCGCAGTTCGGCGACGCGCCCGCCGGGCACACCCAATTCCGCAGCACGCTCGACGGGTTCATCGCCGAGATGCGCGAGTTCCGCGGCAACCTCACGCTGCGCAACGAACTCGATTTCCATCGCGTGGCGATGGCGATGGTACTCGGCTCGGCGCTCAACGACGGCGCCGCGCCGGTCATCTTCGGCGAGCCGCGCGACGCGCCCGACAAGCGTCCGGGGCAGCCGCGACGTGATGCCGAGTTCGACCGCCCGGTATTCATCGTCTCGCCGCCGCGCTCGGGATCGACGCTGCTGTTCGAGACGCTGACCCAGGCCGCCAATGCCTACACGATCGGCGACGAGAGCCACGGCCTCATCGAGGGCATGCCGGCGCTGCGGCCCTCGGCGCACGGCTTCGAATCTAATCGCCTCGACGCGAGCGTCGCGGGCAGCGACGTCGCCGCGAACCTGCGCGCGCGCTTCCGCGAGGCACTGATCGATCGTGACGGCAGGCCGCCCGGCGGATTTCCGCTGCGCATGCTTGAGAAGACACCGAAGAACTCGCTGCGCATTCCGTTTCTCGCGCGCGTGTTTCCGGAGGCGCAGTTCATCTATCTCTATCGCGACGTGCGCAGCGTCCTGTCGAGCATGATCGAGGCCTGGTCGTCCGGCCGCTTCCGCACCTATCCGGGCCTGCCGGGATGGACGGGGCCCGACTGGTCGCTCGTGCTGACGCCGGGCTGGCGCGACCTCAACGGCAAGCCGCTGCACGAGATCGTCGCGGCGCAGTGGGAGGCGACCACGCGTATCCTGCTCGACGACCTCGCGGCGCTGCCGGCCGACCGCGTCCACGTCGCGCGCTACGACGCGCTCACGGCCGAGCCGGCGAACGAGGTCGCTCGTCTGTGTCGCGCCGTCGATTTCGTCTGGGATCGGCCGCTCGACGCGCATCTGCCGCTCGCGCGCTACACCGTGTCCAAGCCTGATCCCGACAAGTGGAAGCGCCACCAGGCAGAGATCGAGGCCGTGTTGCCGGGTCTGCAGCAGACGATCGCGCGTGCGGAGCAGCTCGCAGCCCGCTGAACCGCGCGCCCGAAGTTTCGTGCCAGCGCGCCGCCCATGCTGGCACAATGCGCACAGCCGCCCGCCAGCGGGACCACGTATGGAGCCACGTCGATGCCAATAGTCAGTTCCATGCCGCGCTCCGGGCCGCGCTGGTTACTGCGCGCCATATTGTTGCTGGTATCGCTGTATATCGTGCTGGTGCTCGCGCTGATGTGGTGGTGGAGCTACGAGCCCGCGCAGTTCGACGTCGCCAAGTTCGCGCAGTCGCGGGCTGCGACCAATCAGCAGCAAGTCGTCGTCGGCGCGACCGTCACGGCAAGCCTGCTGGGCAGCGCCGAGACGCTGCTCGACAAGCGCGGCGGCTACCTTTCGAACGACAAGTTTCCGCCGGGCCTGTTCATGGACAACGTGCCGAACTGGGAATTCGGCGTGCTCACGGCGACTCGAGACCTCGCGCGCGAAATGCGCAACAAGTTCTCGCGCTCGCAGTCGCAATCCGAAGAGGACGTCGACCTCAAGGAAGCCGATCCGCTGTTCTCGAGTCCCAACGATCGCTGGCTGTTGCCGAGTTCCGAAGGGCAGTATCGCAAGGCGATCGCGCACGTCGATGCCTATCTGTTGCGGCTCGGCAAGAACGACGTCAACGGTGCGCAATTCTACGCGCGCGCCGACAATCTCGCCGACTACCTCGACATTGTTTCCACGCGCCTCGGCAGCCTGTCGCAGCGCCTGTCGGCGAGCGTAGGCCAGCTGCAACTGCAGGGCGACGCGGCGGTCGATCCAGGCGCGCCAGCCGCTGCCGCGCAGGCGCGCCAGGTGGTCACGACGCCGTGGGACAAGATCGACGACATCTTTTACGAGTCGCGCGGCTACACCTGGGCGCTGCTCGAGCAACTGAAGGCGGCCGAGATCGATTTCGCACCGGTGCTCGAACGCAAGAACGCGATGGTCAGCCTGAAGCAGGTGATCCGCGAGCTCGAAGAGTCGCAGAAGCCCGTGATGAGCCCGATGATCCTCAACGGCAGCCCGTTCGGATTCTTCGCCAACCATTCGCTCGTGATGGCGAACTACGTATCACGTGCGAACGCCGCGATCATCGACTTGAAATCGCTGCTCAATCGCGGCTGAGCGGCGGCCGTCCGCGCGGATCATGTGCATCCATGAGCTCATGGGAATAGTCGTCGGCGCTTCAGCGCGCGCGACGCGCGCCGCCGCGGCTGGCCTGCGCAGCCGCGTCGCGAACCGCGCATGCCCGTGAATGCAGCACTGAAAGACTGGCGTCTGCTCTGGCTGCTCCTGATGCTGCCGGTCGCGCTGTTCCTGCCTGCGGTGCCGATCGACGAGACGCGTTACCTCACGGTGGCCTGGGAGATGCGCGCGAGCGGCAATTACCTGCTGCCCCATCTCAACGGCGACGTCTACACGCACAAGGGGCCGCTGCTGTTCTGGCTGATCAATATCGGCTGGCTCGTCGCGGGGCTGCACGTCTGGGTCGTCCGCGTCGGCATTCTCATGGCGTCGCTCGCGTCGCTGGTGTTGTTCGAGCGCCTCGCGCGCCGGCTCGGCGCCGGGGAGGAAACAGCGCACCGCGCGACCGTGCTGCTCGCGGGCATGACGCTGTTCGCGCTGTTCTCGACCCTAATCATGTTCGACGTCGTGCTGACGACCTGCGTACTCGTCGTGCTGCACGGCGTCGTCGATTGCGATGCGCGGCGCTGGCGGCGCGGCATCGTGCTGATCGCGCTGGGCAGCGCAGCGGGTCTGCTCGTCAAGGGTCCGGTCGTGCTGCTCGACGCGTGCCTTCCCGCGCTGCTGGCGCCGTGCTGGAGCGACACCGCGCGCCGCGCCGCGTCGCGCTGGTATCTCGCGCTGCTGCTCGGCATCGTCGGCGGCGTCGCGATCGCGTTGGGCTGGGCCCTGCTCGCGGGCGGCACGACGTTCATCGAGACCGTGTTGCTGCATCAGACCGCCGAGCGCATCAGCCAGAGCTTCGCGCACGCGCGGCCGTTCTGGTGGTACTTCATGGTGCTGCCGTTCCTCGTTCTGCCCTGGACGCTGTCTCTACGCGCGCCGGCGCGCGCGTGGGTCTCGGCCTTGCGCGCCGATCGCGTCGCGCGCTTCGGCCTCGTGCTGTTCCTGCCCGCGCTGATCGCGTTCTGCTTCTTCAGCGGCAAGCAGCCGCACTATCTGCTGCCGCTGCTGCCCGGCCTCGCGCTGTATCTCGCCTCGGTCATGCGCGATGCGCAAGCGCGAGTGCGCGGCCGGCTGTTCGGCGCGCTGCTGCTGTGCGCCGGTGTCTTCCTCGCCGCGATGCCCTATCTCGCCGAGCACGCGGCGACGCTGCCGGGCCTCGACAAGCTCGTGCGCGACGGCGGCTTCTCCGCGAGCGAGCAACGCGTCATGTCCGGTCTGTGGCCGTTGTGGGGCGCCATCCTCGTCGCGATCGGCGCGTTCCTGCTCGCGCATCCGCGCGCGCATGCGGCGCCGCGTGCGCTCGCGCTCGCGAATGTCGCCGCGATCGTCGCGGGGATGCTCGCGATTGCGCAGGCGGTGGGACCGACGCTCGACGTGGGTCCGACCGCGCAACACATCCGCGCGATGCAGGATGCGGGCAAGCCGATCGTCCACCTCGGCTGGCATCACGGACTGTTCGGTTTTCCGGGTCGCCTGGAGAAGCCGCTGCCTCGCGTAGACATGGCCGGACTCTACGACTGGTGCGCCGCGCACCCGGATGGCGAGGTCGTGACGTTCTACACGAAGTACGGCATCGCGACGAAGCCCGAGCAGGAGATTCCCTACCGGCTCGGCCGCATCCTGATCTGGCGCGCGGCGGACTTGAGCGCGGGTCCGAAACCCAAGCCGTCGACGAAGCCCGACGAAGAGGACGCGCCAGAGGAGTAGCCTCGGCGGGGTTTTTTTAGAATGCCGGCTTGTCGGGGCAGTCGTGATAGCGCGCGACGCATTCGACGATCTCGCTGCGCGCAGCGGCCGCATCCTGCCAGCCCTCGAGCTTCACCCATTTGCCCTTCTCGAGATCCTTGTAGTGCTCGAAGAAATGGCCGATGCGATCGCGCCAGTGCTGCGGCACGTCGTTGACGTCCTTGATGTGCGCGTAGCCCGCGAATACCTTGTCGATCGGCACCGCGACGATCTTCGTGTCGGCGCCCGCCTCGTCGGTCATCGCGAGCATGCCGACCGGACGGCAGCGGATGACCGAGCCCGGGATCAGCGGCAGCGGCATGACGACGAGCACGTCGACCGGATCGCCATCGCCGCACAGCGTGTTGGGCACGTAGCCGTAGTTGCAGGGATAGCGCATCGGCGTCGACAGCACGCGATCGACGAAGATCGCACCGCTGGCCTTGTCCACCTCGTACTTCACCGGCTCCGCGTCTTTCGGAATCTCGATGATCACGTTGATCTCGTTGGGGACGTCTTTGCCGCTCGAAACGAGGCCGAGGCCCATGTTGCGCTCCTGTGGATGCCGCCGAGGCGGTGCGGGTCTGCGGCGCGAATCCGCACCGGACGGGGCGCGCAGGATACGCCAAAGCGGCCTTCGATGCATGTTCTGGAGCGCAGCGCTTGGACGGTCGACGCGTATTCGTTCAGGGTGACTTAACCTGAGTCCGCTACCTTCGAGTCGGGTATCCTTTCGCATTCGTCTGCGACTCTTCAGGAAGACTTCCGTGACCCTGCGCAAGCGCTGCAAGCCGTGTTCGATCGTCGGGTTGGCCGTCCTCGCGGCCGCAAATTGCGCGCATGCGGCGATCCCCGCGGCCGAGCGCTCGGCGCTGCTCGACATCTACAACGGCGCGGGTGGCGCCGGCTGGATATACCACCTCAACTGGAACGGTGCCGTCGGCAGCGAGTGCGGCAACGACTCGACCGGCGCGCCGCCATGGTTCGGGGTCACCTGTGACGCAAGCGGCAGTCACGTCATCAGCATCTACCTGCCGCAGAACAATCTCGTCGGCAGCCTGCCCGCGTCGATCAGCGCGTTTTCGTCGCTGCAAACGCTGAACGTGTCGACCAATTCGCTGAGCGGACCGATTCCCACGATTGCGGCGTTGACCGCGCTGCAGAACGTCAGCCTCGAGCAGAACAGTTTCTCGGGCGGCCTGCCCGCGCTCGCGGGACTCGGCGCGCTCGTCGGGTTCGACGCCTCGAACAACAGCCTCAGCGGACCGATCCCGTCGCTCGGCGGGCTCGCGAACCTGCAAGGCTTCAACATCTCGGTGAACACGCTTACCGGCAGCGTGCCCGCGCTCGCGGGACTCGCCAAGCTGCAGGTCGTCGATCTGCATGCGAACGCGCTGAGCGGCTCGCTGCCGTCGCTGGCCGGACTCACGGCGTTGCAGGTCTTCTATGCGCAAGCCAATCGATTCAGCGGTGCGATTCCGGCGCTCGGCGGACTGTCTTCGCTGCAGTTCTTCAACGTCGACGGCAATCAGCTCACGGGCGGGATTCCGGCGCTGGACGGTTTGCCGCTCAAGAATTTCGACGTCGGCGCGAACCAGCTGACCGGCGCGCTGCCATACCTCGGCGGGCTCTACACACTCAACGTGCTCAACGTCGGCGGCAACCAGCTGACCGGCGTCGTGCCGTCGCCGCCTTCGCCGGGCGCGCTGTTCCCAGGTGCGAGCGTGCTCTGCGGCAACGCGTTCACCCCGACCGCCAACACCTTCTGGGATGCCGCGACCGGGGTAACTCCGTGGTACAGCGCCTGCGGCCTGAGCCTCGCGGCATTCAATCTCGACCAACACGGGCTGACCGGCGCCTGGTACAACCCCGCGACCGGCGGCCAGGGGCTGCTGATCGAGAGCTACAAGGACCTGCAGGGCGCGGGCAAGGGCTACCTCACCG
>JBDTYX010000016.1:0-24805 GCA_040005435.1 Rudaea sp.
CGCGCGTCGAGCTGGGACCAGCCGCCGCCGGAGTCGCTCGACAGCGATACGCGGCAGAAGCTGCGCAAGCAGTTGCGCGAGGGCACGCTCGAGGATCGCGAGATCGAGATCGAAACGCAGAGCAACGTCGGCGTCGAGATCATGGCGCCGCCGGGCATGGAGGAAATGACGAACCAGCTGCGTGGCATGTTCTCGCAGATGGGTGGGCAGAAGGCGCAGAAGCGCAAGCTCGCGATCCGCGCCGCGCGTCCGCTGCTGATCGAGGAGGAGGCCGCGCAGCTCGTCAACGACGACGAGATCAAGGCGCGCGCGCTCGAGGCCTGCGAGCAGAACGGTATCGTCTTTATCGACGAGATCGACAAGGTCTGCCAGCGCGGCGACTGGGGTGGCGCAGGCGTCAGCCGCGAGGGCGTGCAGCGCGACCTGCTGCCGCTCGTCGAGGGCTCGACCGTGTCGACCAAGCACGGCATCGTCAGGACCGACCACATCCTGTTCATCGCCTCGGGCGCGTTCTCGCTCGCGAAACCGTCCGACCTGATCCCGGAACTGCAGGGCCGCTTTCCGATCCGCGTCGAGCTGTCCGCGCTGAGCGCCGCTGACTTCGAGCGCATCCTGCGCGAGCCGCATAGTGCGCTGACCAAGCAATACGAAGCGTTGCTCGCGACCGAGGGTGTCCGGCTCGAATTCACCGACGACGGCGTGCGTCGCCTCGCCCAGATCGCGTTCGAAGTCAATGAACGTACCGAGAACATCGGCGCGCGACGCCTGCACACCGTGCTCGAGCGGCTGCTGGATACGATATCCTATGAGGCTCCGGATCGCGGCGGACAGACGTTCGTGATCGACGCCACCTACGTCGACGATCACCTCGCCGCGCTGGTCCGCAACGAAGACCTCAGCCGGTACATTCTTTAGGCTTTTCTTGTGACAGAAGTATCCATGGGCACGATCAATCATCATCGCGAAGGCAGCAACGTCGTCCAGTTCCGCGGGCGCGGCGTGCGCGCGCAGCTGCGCGAGGCGCTCGAGACGAGCGTCCCCGTGCGCCTGATGCGCGAGCGCATATCGCCAGGCTGGACGCACGGTTTCGTGATCGGGTTGTCGGCGGAATTCTGTCTCGTAGCCGAAGTCAGCGATGCGATGCATTTCGACGGTTATCTCGTCGTAGCGGTCTCCGACGTCAGCGCGGTCGAGGAGGATCCGGGCCGCGAATTCGTCGAACGCGCCCTCAAGCTCAACGAGGAGACGGTGCCATCGCTCGCGGACATCAAGCTCGACGACTGGCAGACCGTTGCGCAGTCCGCGGCCGCGCAGACACCGCTGATCTCGCTCAACATGCTCGACGACGAGAACGGCGAGGTCAGCTACGTCGGTCGATTGACCGGCGCGGAGCCCGACGCGCTGCTGCTCCAGGAAGTCGATCCGAACGCGCATTGGTACCCCGACACGGGCGCGTATGAATTCCCGTCGATCGGTTCGATCGCATTCGGAACGCGCTACATGCTGCTGCTCGCGCGCGTCGCCGGCGTGCCGCCGATCCCGCTGCCGCCCGAGGCGATGCCCGCGTCGTGACGCCGGCTGCACCGCGGCCCATCGGTATCACGCTGCATCGCGCGTCGCATGTGCTCGAGGTCGAGTTCGATACCGGCGAGACGTTCCGCATGTCGTGCGAATACCTGCGCGTGAACTCGCCGAGCGCCGAGGTGCAGGGTCATGGCCCCGACCAGCGCGTGCTGCAGCATGGCAAGCGCGACGTGAACATCGACGAGGTCGCGCCGGTCGGACAATATGGCGTTCTGCTGCGCTTCGACGACGGACACGACACCGGCATCTACTCGTGGAGCGTGCTGCATGACCTCGGAACGCATCACGATCGAAACTGGAGCGAATACCTCTCGGCCCTGAGCGCGGCAAACCTGTCGCGCTGACCTGCCGCAGTCACCAGCCGTCGCCGCCGCCACCTCCGCCGCCACCTCCGCTATCGCCGCCGCCGCCACCACCGGAATCGCCGCCGCTGCTGCTGCCCGACGAGCTGCCGGGCGCGACAGATGCGCTGGCGATGGCGCCACCCAGCGAGGTCTCGAGGTTGTCGCTCAACGAAGCGATGCCGCCGGTATTGGAATCGAAGCCCTGATACCAGACCATCGAAGCGACCGCCGCGGCAGCCGCCGCCGCGCCGACAGAGTCGGAGAACCGATTGGTCCAGTTCTTCGTGACATCGAGTGCAAGCGCATACGGCAGAAAACGCTGGAACTCGCGTTCATCCATGCGTGGCGCCTGCATGCGCGCGAGATCTGCCTTTTCCGCGACGCCGAGGTACATGCGCAGGCCGGCGATATGATCGAGTAGCGCGCGGCCTGCGACGGTCGGAGCGGGCAGCAGGTAGAAGAAGGCGATGAGCACGGCGTCCGCGGCGACCGCGATCAGCATGCCCGGCAGGCCCGCGAACCAGCCTGCGAGCGAACACACCATCAGGCACAACGCCAGTCCGGGAATGCCGATCAGTGAAAACAAGATAGGCTTGGCGTAGCTGCCGTGCGCCTTGCCTTCGCGCCACGCGCGCCCGATTGCGCCGGTGAGACGCACCGAGAAGCTCGCGGCGATCAGGATGAACGCCAGTGGCAGCAACAGCAGCAACACCGGGATCTCCTTGCCGCGACTGTCGTGCATCGACGGAATGCCGGCCATGAAGTTCATCGCGACGATCGCGGCGAGTGCGATCAGCATCGGCACCCACAACTTGCCGCGATTGGAAACGAAATATTTACCCTTCCCGGAGTCGCCGATGATCAGCTCGCTGTGGCCCTCGATCGCCGCGACGATGATCTTGCGGTTGCCGGTGTTGAGGAGCACATTGCCGCTCTCGGCGAAGAGCGCGTCATGCAGCGCAGCTTCCGGCTTCGGCAGCACGGCTTTGGTCGGAATCTTCAGCAGGGCATATTCATCGCCGTCCGCTTGAATCTGCATGCCGCCGCGCACGCCGATGTCGACGAGATCCGCAGTGAAGCACAGCTTGTCGTAGTCCTGTTTCTCGACGTAGCGCAGGCCCGCAGGCGTGAAACCCTCGGGCGCTTCGTACTGCGGCATGATCGCGCGGCCCGGTGGATCGCGGCCGACCCGCCACCACTGCACGAGCGACAGCAGCAGCGCCAGCAGAACACCGCCGGCGCCGACCATCAGGTAGCGCGGCGTCATCCGGACGATGCTCGGTTGCACAACGAACCCCTTCGGAAAGCTCACCACGATGGTCAGGCCCGAGTGCGGGGGCAGCGGCGACAGGGTCTCGAATTGCGCATGCGACGCCTCGTCCACCGACGACGAGTATTCGCGGCCCTTGGCACCTTGCAGACCGGTATATGCCTCGAGCTTGAGTTGACCGGGAGCGATGTCCCCGGGCAGCGCGACCGTGGCGCTTGCCTGGTCGATCGAAAAATTCCAGCCGGTGCCTGTGACGTTCCAGTAGAGCTCGTCATGGTCCGCGAAGAAACCCAGCTGGCGCGTCGTGCGGTAACGAAACAGATAGGTGTGTTCGCCGGGCGAAACGACGCTGTCGGCATCACCGAAGTAGACGCGCACGCCGTTGGCCTGGCGCTCGGCGCGCCAGCTGCCGGTCACGCCGTCGATCTCGACCGATAGCGGATCGAAGCCGACCTGCACCGGGCTGTTGTAACGGTCGCGGTAGTCGGTAGGGAAGTCACGCAGAATGCCGTGCTTGATCCGCTCTCCCTCGGCCTGCACCTGGATCGTCTCGGCGACGTCCATGCTTGCGTCGGCGTTCACGACGATGTCGCTATGGAAATCTGTGATGCGCTCTACCGACTGTGCGTGTGCGCAGAAAAGCAGGCCGCACAGCGCTACGAACCCGCGTATCGAAGCCATCTTCTTTCCCCCCAAATGCGTCGGTTCAAGCCACCACGATAAGGTCAACAAACGTCCTGGCCGCGCAACGGACTTATCTCACAGACGCAACCGCGCGATAGAACGGATCAGACGCCGATCGGCGAGGAATGACCTGCCTCAGTCAAAGCTTTACGGCCACCGCTTCGCTATTTTCGGCCTGGAAGAAATCCTGTTCGCGGAAACCGAATGGCCTGGCGATCAGCAGCGCCGGGAAATTCTCGATGTGCGTGTTGAACAGGCGCACCGCGCCGTTGTAGAAGCGGCGCGCGTACTGCAGGTGGTCTTCAATGTCGACGAGGTCGTGCTGCAGCTTGAGAAAATTCTCGCTCGCCTTGAGATCCGGGTAGCTTTCCTTGAGCGCGATCAGGCGGGACACGTGATTGGCCAGTTCCTGTTCGATCTGTCCGCGCTGTGCGATCGAAGCGACGCCCTGCGCGGCAGCACGCAGCTCGGTCACTTCGCTGAGCGTGTTGCGTTCGTGGTCGGCATAGCCCTTCACCGCCGCGGCCAGTTGCGGCACGAGGTCGTATCGGCGCTGTAGCTGCACGTCGATGTCGCTCCACGCGGCGCGCACCTGGTTGCGCTCGCCGACCAGTTCGTTGAACGTCACGGCGACGAACGCGATCAGCACGATGCCGACACAGGTTAGAACCCAGAAGACCATCGAACTCCCCAATGCCGATCGGTTTGGGCCGGCGTAACGTACTGAAGCTAAGCTCGCGGATCATAGCGGACCTGATGGGGAGAAGAGCGCGATGCCTGAAGAGATCGAGATCGACACCGACAAGCTGCGCGAGACCATCGACGACGAAATCGAGAAAGAGGGCGGCGGCCTGCTGCGTGGGATCGCGCTCAGCACAGCGCTGTTCGCGGCGCTCGCGGCGATCGTATCGCTCGAGGCGGGCAGCACGGTCAACGAGGCGCTCGAGCTCAAGTCCGAGGCCGTGCGCCTGCAGGCCGAGGCGTCCGACCAGTGGGCCTATTACCAGGCCAAGGGCGTCAAGGCGACCGTCGCCGAGACAAAGAAGACGATCTGGCTCGCGGTCGACAAGACTCCGCCGGCAAGCCTCGATTCCGACCAGGCGCGCTACGCCGACGACCAGAAGCGCAGCAAGGAAAAAGCCGAGGGGTTCGAGAAGCGGCGTGACGAGAAGTCCGCCGAGGGCGATCACCTGATGCACCGCCATCATTTTTTCGCCTATTCGGTCGCGTTGCTGCAGGTTGCTATCGCGCTCGGCGCCGTCGCCGCGCTGACGCGCAAGCGGCTCGCCTGGGTCGGATCGGGGCTGCTCGGGGTCGTCGGCCTGTCCATATTTGGCTACGCGTTTCTCGGACTGTGAGCGGCGCGCGCGCGAGAATCTGCTGAGCGGGCCATTTTGCTCGGCAAACCCAAGGGAGAATCCTCATGGCGCAGTCTTTCTTCGAAGGCGAGGTGCGAACGCTGTGGCTGGTCGAGGGCGAGGTCGGCGACGACGGGCCGGACCGGCGCATGCAGCTGCTCGAGGATTTCGCGTTCGTCGATCCGAACGGCATGCGCTGGCTCGCGCCGGCCGGCAGCAGGATCGACGGCGCGAGCATCCCGCGCGTGCTCTGGTCGGTCGCGGGCGATCCGTTCATCGGCCAGTACCGGCGCGCGAGCGTGCTGCACGACGTGGCCTGCGACGAGCGCACGCGGACGTCGAAGGACGTCCATCGCATGTTCTACGACGCGATGATCGCCGACGGCACGAGCAGCGCGCAGGCCGTCGAGTTCTACACGGCCGTGCGCCTGTTCGGGCCGCATTGGGACGATCCCGCGCCCGCGCCGCCCGCGCCGCGGCTCGCGCGCATGCGCCGCGGCAAGGGCGGCGTGCGGGTCGCGGCTCCGTTACGCGTCGCCAAGCCGCGCCTGCGGCGGCATCGCGTCCTGAAGATCGACGACGTCGAAAAGTTGCTCGATGCGGTGCTCGATGAGTGACGCCGCAGACCTCCGCTTGCGGCGCCGTCTCGCCCGGCGCTAGTGTTTCGGCGGGGCGTTCGCCGGCGGCTGCGCGGGGACAGCGCCATTCGAGGCCGCGGTCTTTGCGTCGCGCGCCTCCTCCTCGGCTTCTTTCCTGAGCTGCTCGGCATACGCTTTCGCCTCGGCGGCCTCCGCGGTGATCCGGATCGCGACCGCGTCGCTTACCTGCGGCACGAACTTGCCGAGGCCGAAGTCGGAGCGGTTGAGCGTGGTCGTCGCGGCGAAGCCTATCGTCGGCAGCTGATTGCGCGGATTGATGCCGATCTTGTTGAGGACGGCATCGAGCGTCACCGCCTTCGTGACGCCGCGTAGTGTGAGCTCTCCGGTCACGCGCAGGCTGCCCGGTGTGCCGCCGCGTTCGATCTTCGTGCTGCGAAACGTCGCGTTCGGAAATGCGGCGAGGTCGAAGAAGGTCTTCTCGCGGAAATAGTCGTCGAGGTCGGGTACGCCGGTGGCGAGCCTGGCAATCGGGATCGTCACGCTCACCGACGCGGCGGCCGGATCGGCAGGATCGTACTGCAGCGTCCCCGCGACGCCGCTGAACTGCGCCGTCGGATTCGAGAAACCGAGATGGCTCCAGCTGACGACGCCCTGGGTGTGCTTCGGTTCGAGCGTATAGGTGGTGGCTTGCAGCGGTGCCGTGGCGATCGTGAGGATCGCGGCGAGAGTCGTACGCAGGTTCATTGGGACGGGGCTCCTGTGGGTGGCGCGCTGGGGCGCGGGTCGGGACGAGGCGTTGCGAAAGCGCGGCGAGACTGTGCGCGTCCGGGCTGCGCAAGTCCTGAAGGGCACCCTGAAGAAGCCTGAAGGCGTCTGAAGAAGCGGCCTGGCGTGGCGCGCTAGGCGAAAAACGGCTCCGCTGCGCGGGTGCGTACGCGCCCCGATCGCTATAATCGCGGGCCGCCGCTTCCGGCGAGACACACCCATCGGCAGGACGCGCGTGAATCAGGCTCCGAGACTACCGCTGCGCATCGGTTCCTGGTGCGTTGATCCGCTGACCGGCCAGATCACGCAGGGCCAGGAGAGCGTGCGCCTCGAGGCGCGAACGCTGCGCCTGCTGCTGCTCCTCGCAGAGCGGCCCGGGGACGTGTTCAGCATCGACGAGATGCTCGATCGCGTCTGGGCGGGTGTGATCGTCACGCCCGATTCGGTCTATCAGGCGATCGCGTCGCTGCGGCGCGAACTCGGCGACGACCCCCGGCGGCCCACCTACATCGCGACGGTGCCGCGACTGGGCTATCGCCTGGTCGCGGAAGTCTCGCCATGGGCCGAGGAAAACCGTCCCGCGCCCGCGTTGCCCGCGGCGGCGACCGACGCGGGCGCCGATACGCTCGCGGTCGCTCGTTCGCGATGGAAGCCACGCCTCGTCGTTGCCGCCGCTGCAGTCGGGCTCGCCGCTGCGTTCGTGTGCATCGTCGTCGGGCGTGCCGGAACGCCGGCACCTCTCGCGGCTGCCGTGGCGAAGGCGGGCCCGCGCTCGGTCGCAATATTGCCGTTTCTCGACCTGACCGAAGGTATGCACGAGGAGACATTCGCCGACGGCATGACCGAGGAGCTCATCGACAAGATCAGCAAGCTGCCCGGCTTCAAGGTGCCCGCGCCGACGGCGGTGTTCTTCTTCAAGGACAAGCAGCTCGCGGTCGCCGAGATCGCGCGCAGCCTCGGCGTCGTCTATCTCGTGGACGGCAGCGTGCGCCAGTCGGGCGAACGCGTGCGCGTCGCCGCGCGCCTCGAGCGCGCGGAAGACGGCTTCGTACTCTGGTCCGAAAGCTACGATCGACCGTTCGATGACCTGCTGAGCGTGCAGGACGACCTCGCGATCGAAGTCCGCGGCGCGCTGCTCGCCTCGATCGACCGCGCCGCCGCGGCGCCCGCGCACTAGATCTCGACTAGAATGCGCGCATGAGCGACACGAACGAAGACCAGACCGGCACCACCCACTTCGGCTACCGCGAAGTCGCGGTCAACGAGAAAGAGACGCTCGTCCGCAAGGTATTCACCTCGGTCGCCGCGAAATACGACGTGATGAACGACCTGATGTCGTTCGGCGTCCACCGGTTGTGGAAGCGCTGGTTCGCCGCAACGAGCGGCGTGCGCGCGGGCGACCGCGTGCTCGATCTCGCGGGCGGCACCGGCGATATCGCGGCGCTGCTGCTCGCGCGCGTCGGCGACGGCGGCAGCGTCGTGCTCGGCGACATCAACGCCGCGATGCTGCGCGCGGGACGAGACCGCCTGCTCAACGCCGGGTTCGTGCGCAACCTCGACTACGCGCAGGTCAACGCGCAGGCGCTGCCATTCCCGGACGCGAGCTTCGACGCCGTGACGATCGCGTTCGGACTGCGCAACGTCACCGACAAGGATGCGGCGCTGCGCGAGATGCATCGCGTGCTGCGCGTCGGCGGCCGTGCGCTGATTCTCGAATTCTCGACCGTGCGTTCCGCGCTGCTGAAGCCGATCTACGATTTCCACTCGTTCGAGGTGCTGCCCCGTCTCGGCGCGTTCATCGCCGCCGATGCGCAGAGCTATCGCTATCTCGCCGAATCGATCCGCAAGCATCCCGACCAGGCGACGCTCAAGGCCATGATGGAGGCCGCCGGTTTCGCGCGCGTCGACGTACGCAACCTCACCGCGGGCATCGTCGCGATCCATCGCGGTTACAAGATCTAGAGCGCAAGCGATGCGCGTTCTGCTGACGGGCGCACACGGATTCATCGGCGCCTACGTCGCCGCCGCGTTGCGCGCAGCGGGTCATATGGTCGTCGCCTGCGTGCGCACGCCGCGGGGTGCCGAAGAACTGGCCTGCGACCTCGCGCGTGATCTCGAGACTTCGACGTGGCTACCGCGGCTTGCCGGCATCGATGCCGTAGTGAATTGCGCGGGCATCCTGCGCGAGACCGGCATCCAGACATTCGCCGCGATCCACGTCGGCGCGCCGCTCGCGCTGTTCCGCGCCTGTGCCGAGGTCGGCGTGCGCAGGGTCGTGCAGCTGTCGGCGCTCGGCGAGCCCGAGGACGGCGAATTCGTCGCGTCAAAACACCGCGCCGACGCGGCGCTTGCGGCGCTCGATCTCGAGTGGACCGTGCTGCGCCCCGGGCTCGTCTACAGCGCGAGCGGCTGCTACGGCGGCACGGCGCTGCTGCGCTCGCTCGCGGTGCTGCCGGGCGCGTTATTCCTGCCGCAGCGTGGCGCGCAGAGGCTGCGTCCGGTCGCGGCCGAAGACGTCGGCGCGGCGGTCGTCGCGGCGCTCGCGTGTCCGCGGGCGGCACGCCAGGTGATCGAGCTCACCGGCCCGCAGACGATGTGCTTCGTCGACTACCTGCGCGCGTGGCGCGCGTGGTTCGGGTTGCCGCGGGCGTTCGAGCTGCGCATGCCGCGACCGTTCGTTACGGCGACTGTCGGGCTCGGCGAGACGCTCACGCGCGGGCCGTTGTGCCGCGTCATCTGGAACCTGTTGCAGCACGAGCGGGTCGGCGCGGGCGACACCGCGCAGCGTCTCGCCGCGACGCTGCAGCTGTCGCCGCGCAGCCTCGCGACGGCGCTCGCGGAACGCCCGTGCCGCGCAGCCGACCTCCAGGCGGCGCGCCTGCATTCCCTCGTGCCCGCGTTGCGCGTCGCGTTCGCGCTGCTCTGGCTCGGCTCGGGCATCGTCGGCTTGCTCACAACGGACCTCGCGGTTGCCGCGACGCTGCCGGCTTGGCCGCTGTCGTTCGCGACGACGCTCGCGCGCTGCGCGGGCCTCGCCGACTGCGTACTGGGCGCGTTGCTGTTGTTCAACGTGCGCACGCGCCTCGTCACCGCGCTGATGCTCGCGATGCTGCTGGCCTACACGATCGCTATCGGCGTGTTCGCCGCGCAGCACTGGCTCGACCCGTTCGGCGGGCTCCTCAAGAACATCGTGCTGATCGTCGCGCTCATGCTGCTGCGCGCGCTCGCGGCGCGCGCATGAACGCCTATGCCGCGATCAAATTCGTCCACGTGCTGTCGTCGACGATCCTGTTCGGCACCGGGCTCGGCACCGCTTTTCACCTCTGGATGACCCATCGCACGCGTGACGTGCGCGCGATCGCGAGTGCGGCGCGCCTCAGCGTGCTCGCGGACACCTGGTTCACGACGCCCGCGGTCATCGTGCAGCCGCTGAGCGGCTTCGCGCTGATGCACGTCGCGGGATTCGGCTGGAGCCAATCCTGGCTCGTCGTCGCGCTGCTGCTCTATCTCGTCGCGGGCGCGTGCTGGCTGCCGGTCGTGTGGCTGCAACTGCGCGTGCGCGATCTCGCTTCCCGCGCGGCGGCGAGCGGCATGCCGTTGCCGCCCGCGTACTTCCGCGCGATGCGCATCTGGTTCGCACTCGGCTGGCCGGCCTTTGGCGCGGTGATCGCGGTGTTCTGGCTCATGGTCGCGAAGCCCGCGCTCTGGTGATGCGCTCGCGCCGCGTTACAAAACTTTACCCGCAAGTCGCGCGAAGGCGCGCCTGAGTCGTGTCTTCCGGCATATGCCCGTGCGTGCGCGCAGGGCATAATCGGCCGTCCATTTTTTAACGGAATGACCATGCGCAAGCCCCTGCTGTTCGCGATTGCCACGTTGCTGAGCGTCGCCTCACAGGCCCGTGCGGCCGAACAGGAGGTCTCTGAGCACGCCGACCGCGGCAAGACGGAGCACAAGGCGGATGGCGAACACGCCGACAAGCCCGAGCACGGCGACCCCGCAGCGCGCGAGAAGGCGGTGACGACGTCGCATAGCGTCGCGATCAACGGTCGCAGCATCGGCTATCGCGCGACCGCAGGCACGCTGACGATCCGCGATGACAAGGGCAAGCCGGACGCGAGTGTGTTCTACGTGGCCTACTCGGTCGGCGATGGAGCCGAGGCTTCGCGCCGACCGCTGACGTTCCTCTACAACGGCGGCCCGGGCTCGGCGAGCATCTGGCTGCACATGGGCTCGCTCGGACCGGTGCGCGTCGCCACCTCGAGCCCCGACGCGACGGGTCCGGCGCCTTACCAGATCGTGTCCAATGCGGACAGCCTGCTCGACAAGACCGATCTCGTGTTCGTCGATGCGATTGGAACGGGCTACTCGAAAGGCCTCGCGAAGGACGAGAAAGGCGAGAAAGGCGAGAAGGACAAGGACGAGAATCCGAACAAGCGCTTTTGGGGCACCGATCAGGACATCGATGCGTTCGGCCGCTTCATCGCGCGTTACGTCACCGTCAACAAGCGCTGGAACTCGCCGAAGTTCCTGTTTGGCGAATCCTACGGCACGCCGCGCTCTGCGGGCCTCGCGAAGTATCTCGAAGAGAAGGGCATCGCGCTCAACGGCGTCGTGCTGCTCTCGTCGATCCTCAACTACGGTTCGCGACTGCCGGGCATCGACAACGACTACGTCAACCTGCTGCCGACCTACGCCGCGATCGCGTGGTATCACAACAAGCTCGCGAACAAGCCGGCCGCGCTCGAGCCGTTCCTCAACGAGGTGCGCGCGTTCGCGCGCGGCGACTACACGGTCGCGCTCGCGAAGGGTCAGGACCTGACCGATGCCGAGCGCGACGCGATCGCGCAGAGGGTCTCGCGCTACACCGGGCTGTCGGCCGCGTATCTGAAGGAGGCGAACCTGCGCGTGAGCCAGCCGCGCTTCCGCAAGGAGCTGCTGCGCGACGAGCGCCGCACGCTCGGCCGCTACGACGGGCGCTTCGAGGGCATCGACACCGACTCGGCCGGCGAGAATCCCGAGACCGATCCCTCCGACACCGCGATCCGCGGCGCATTCACCGCGGCGTTCAACGACTACATCGAGCGCGAGCTGCATTACACGAGCGACGTGCCCTACGCGACCTCGGCCGGCGCCGCGATCCGCGAATGGGACTGGAAGCATGCGATACGCGGCTCGCAGCGCCCGCTGCCGCTGCCGATCATGATCTCCGACCTGTCCGAGGCGATGCGCACCAACCCGCACCTCAAGGTGCTGTCGGCCAATGGCTGGTTCGACCTCGCGACACCGTTCTTCGCGACCGAATACGACTTGGCGCACCTCGACATCGATCCCAAGCTGCGCAGCAACCTCACGTTCACCTACTATCCGTCGGGCCACATGGTCTATCTGAATCTCGAGGCGCTGCACCAGTTCAAGGCCGACCTCGCGAAGTTCTACGACGGCGCAGTCTCTCCACACTAAAGCGCCGCGGACCGCACCCGGGCGGAGCCGCGCGCAGGCCGGCAACCACGCCGCAGCGCCGCTACAAGACGGGAACGACCATGTCACTTTCGAAGACACTGCTTTCCGCCGCACTGGGGATCTGCGCCATGGCGATCCACGCCGAGACCGCGACGCTCGAAAAGGATCCGCATTCTTACGCGCAACCCGACAAGGTGCGCGTGACGACGCTCGATCTCGACCTCGCCGTGTCATTCGAGAAGCACGTGTTCTCGGGCTCGGCGACACTCGGTCTCGACTGGCGCGACAAGTCTGCGCGCGAGCTCGTGCTCGATACGCGCGACCTCGCGATCGAACGGGTCGAGAGCGCGGACGCTGCCGGCAAGTGGAGCGACGCGAAGTTCTCGCTCGACAAGCCTACCGAGATGCTTGGCAGCGCGCTGCGCATCGCGCTCGGGTCGGACAGCGCGAAGGTGCGCATCGCCTATTCGACGCATCCCGATGCGGCGGGCCTGCAGTGGCTCGATCCCGCACAGACCGCCGGCAAGAAGTTCCCGTTCGTCTACTCGCAGTCCGAATCGATCGCCGGACGCAGCTGGGTTCCGCTGCAGGACACCCCGGGTGTGCGTTTTTCTTACACGGCCCACATCCGCACGCCGAAGGAGCTGCGCGCGGTAATGAGCGCCCGGTCTGTAACAGGTTCGGATGATGCGCATCACGCGCTCGACGGCGACTTCCGCTTCGTGATGCCACAGAAGATTCCGTCGTATCTACTCGCGCTCGCGATCGGCGACATCGCGGTCCGGGAGACCGGGCCGCGCAGCGCCGTGTACGCCGAACCCGGGACCGTCGCCGCCGCCGCGAAGGAGTTCGAAGACGTCGAGAAGATGATCGCGACGACCGAGAAGCTGTACGGCCCCTATCGCTGGGAACGCTACGACATCCTAGTGTTGCCGCCGTCGTTTCCGTATGGCGGCATGGAGAATCCGCGCATGACATTTGCGACGCCGACCGTGATCGCGGGCGACAAATCGCTCGTCTCCGTGATCGCACACGAGCTCGCGCATTCGTGGTCGGGCAACCTCGTGACCAACGCCGCATGGCGCCACGTCTGGCTCAATGAGGGCTTCACGACTTACGTGCAGGGTCGCATCGTCGAGGCGGTCTACGGCAAGCAGCAGGCCGACGAGGAATTTCTCGTCGCCGCGAATGAGCTGCGCGCGGCGATCGCGAAAGTGCCGCCGACCGAACAGGTTCTCGTGCCCGACCTCAACGGAAAGGACGCGGACGACAGCCTTTCCGATATTACGTACACCAAGGGTTCGTGGTTCCTGCAGGCGCTCGAGCACACATTCGGTCGCGTGCAGTTCGACGCGTTCCTGCGTGGCTACTTCGATCATTTCGCGTTCCAGAGCATCACGACCGATCAGTTCGTCGCCTACCTCAAGAAGAATCTGCTCGAGAAGTCTCCGGGCAAGTTCAGCATGGCCGAAGTTAATGCGTGGCTGCACGAGCCGGGCATTCCGGCCGACGCGCCGCTGCCGACGTCGGAACGTTTCGCGATGCAGGACAAGTTGCGCGAGCGCTTCGTCGTGGGCGGACTCGATGCGAAGGGGCTCGACGGCAAGCACTGGAGCACGCAGGAGTGGCAGTACTTCCTCGATCAGCTCCCGCGCAAGCTGTCTTCCGCGCAGATGCAGGATCTCGACGATGCCTATCAGCTCACCGGCACGCGCAATGCCGAGATCGCATTCCGCTGGTATCGGCTCGCGATCGGCAGCGACTACGAGAACGCATTTCCTGCGATGCGCGAGCACATGATCCGCATCGGACGGCGCATCCTCGTCGTGCCGCTGTATGAGGCGCTCGCGAAGACGCCGAAGGGCAAGGCGCTCGCCGAGGAGATCTACGCGCAGGCCAGGCCCGGCTACCATCCTCTGACGCGTGGCTCGATCGAGCGCGCGCTGGCCGGCAAGCGCTGATCGGTGGGAGCGCGCTACGGCGCGCCTTCGCCCCGACGAGGGCGAACGGCGCGGGGTCGGCTTATTTCTTCTTCTTGAACGCCATTTCGGGCGTCAGTTCCTTGCCCAGCGCATCGACATAGTGGATGTCGAATGCGCCGCTCGCGCTGACGAAAATGACGCAGGCCGTCGTGCAGGTGAACTGATGCACGTGACGTGACGGCATCATCGCGTAGCCACCCGAATGCAGCATCACCGCAGCCGCGTCCTTCATTTCGACCTTCGCCGTGCCGCTCGCGAGCATCACCTGTTCGTCGGGCGTATGCCAGTGCCACGGGACCTTGCAGCCGGCGCTCAGCCGCGCGGTGATCAACGACCGCCCGCTGCCGGGATCGCCGCTCAGTACCGCGCCCGGGGCGCAGGCAGGCATGCCGGGAAACGGCCCGAGCTTCTGCTGGCCGATGTTTCGCGCGAGCGGCGCCGCGGCACCTGCGCTATCGGCGGCGAGCGCCGGCCCGCAGCACAGCGCGCCGAGCGCGGTCACGACAGAACGAAAAACGAAGATGCGCAATTGCATGATCCCTCCCAATTTCCGGATTCGTCTTGATGGACTGCCGCCGCGCCTGACAGGACGAAGCGCAGCCTCGCTACTGCATTGGAGGCGCGATCATAATCCCGCGCGGCACCTTGGCGCGAGTCGATGCGCATACGAGATCCGTGGCGCCGGCAGGGCCGTCAGGCGGCCGCGGCGGCGCGGTGCGACAATGCGATCCCGTCCCACGCAATTCGAGACAGTATGCCCGCCAACACAAATGTCGCCATCGGTACGCCGCTTTCCGTCGCGGCCACGCGCGTGATGCTGCTCGGCTCGGGCGAGCTCGGCAAGGAAGTGATCATCGCGCTGCAGCGTCTCGGCGTGGAGACGATCGCGGTCGACCGTTACGGGAATGCCCCCGGTCAGCAGGTCGCCCATCACGCCCGCACGATCACGATGAGCGATCCCGCGCAGCTACGCGCGCTAATAGAGGCCGAGAAGCCGCACATCGTCGTGCCCGAAATCGAGGCGATCGCGACGTCCGTGCTCGAAGATCTCGAGGCGGCAGGGGCGGTGCGCGTCGTGCCGACCGCACGCGCGGCGCGCCTAACGATGGACCGCGAAGGCATCCGTCGGCTCGCCGCGGAGACGCTCGCGCTGCCGACGAGCCCATATCGGTTCTGCGATTCGTACATCGAGCTCAAGACCGCGATCGACGCGGGCATCGGCTATCCGTGCATCGTCAAGCCGGTGATGAGCTCGTCGGGCAAGGGCCAGAGCCGCATCGACGGACCCGACGACGTGCGCGGCGCCTGGGACTACGCGATGGCCGGCGGGCGCGTCGCCCACGGCCGCGTGATCGTCGAGGGCTTCATCGACTTCGACTACGAGATAACGTTGCTCACCGTCCGCGCGCGCGACGCCGACGGGCCGATACGCACGCATTTCTGTGCGCCGATCGGACACCTGCAGATCAGCGGTGACTATGTCGAGAGCTGGCAGCCGCAGCGGATGAGCGAGACCGCGCGAGCGCGCGCAGAGGACATCGCGCGCAAAATCACGAATGACCTCGGCGGCACCGGCGTATTCGGTGTCGAGCTGTTCGTCAAGGCTGACGACGTGTGGTTCAGCGAGGTCAGCCCGCGTCCGCACGACACCGGCATGGTCACGATGATCACGCAGTGGCAGAACGAGTTCGAGCTGCATGCGCGCGCGATTCTCGGCCTGCCGGTTGACACCGCGTTGAAGTCGCCGGGCGCATCGGCGGTGATCTACGGCGGCGTCGACGCCACCGCGCTGGTATTCGACGGCGTCGCCGAGGCGCTCGCGCTGCCGAACACCGAGCTGCGCCTGTTCGGCAAGCCAGAGAGCTTCGTCAAGCGCCGCATGGGCGTCGCGCTAGCGCACGCCGCCGACGTCGACGCCGCGCGCGCGCAGGCCAAGCTCGCGGCGTCGCGCGTCAAGCCGAGGATCGCCTGATTCGCCTCTCTGCGCAGACGCCGATGCGCTTCGATACTTTCCGACGGCGCGAACCTGTCTAGCGCGCGAGGCCGCGCAGGTCGCGCGCGCGCGTGCGGCTGACCGGCAGCGACACGCCGCTCTTGAGTTCGGCGACGACGCGTCCGTCGGGCTCGCGGCGGAACGCGCGCACGCAGTCGAGGTTGACGATGTGCGCGCGGTGGATGCGCGCGAAGTGCTGCGGATCGAGCCGGCTCTCGAGCTGGCCAAGCGCGAGGTGCAGCAGGTGTTGCGTGTCGCCGACGTGTGCGGCGATGTAGTCGCCGACCGCCTCGAAGCGGCTCACGTCGGCGACCGCGACCGGCAGGATGGATCGGCCCGAGCGCACGAACAGCCGCGTCATCGGCGCGTGGCCGAAGGCTTCGCCGAGACGTTCGAACGTGGTCACGCGGGGCTCGCCGAGCGCGGCGCGCACGCGTTCGAGCGCCGCTTCCAGGCGCTCGGCGCCGAATGGTTTCAGCAGGTAGTCGAGCGCGCCGAGTTCGAACGCGGTGACCGCGTGCGCCGCATACGCCGTAGTGAACACGAACAGTGGCTGGTGCCGACTGCGCCGTGCAACCTCGGTGCCGCTGAGGCCAGGCATCTGGATATCGAGGAAGACGAGCTCGGGCCGTAGCTCTTCGATCGCCGCAAGCGCGGCGTCGCCGTTCGCGGCCTCGCCGACGCATGTCAGCCAGTCGCATTCGGCGAGCATGTGGCGCAGCCCCGCGCGGGCGACCGGCTCGTCGTCGACGATCAGCGTGCTGACGAGAGTCGACGCGTTCATGCGCGTTGCGCGTCGCGGGCGCCGTCTTCGTCTGCGGCATCGGTCTGCGGGATGTGCAGCGTCGCGGCGAATCCGCGACCGGCGCCCGATGCTAGATCGAGGCGCGCGCCGTCGCCGTAAAGCCAGCGCATGCGCTCGCGCAAGCGGCGCAGCCCCGTACCGCTGCCCGCCGCGACAGCGCCGACGTCCGCGCCAGCACCGTCGTCGTCGACGCGTACGACGAGGATCGCATCGCCGAGCTCGGCGGCAATCGCGATACGGGTCGGCTGCGCGCGCGGTGCAGCGGCATGGCGAACCGCATTCTCGACGAGGGTCTGCAGCGCGAATGCAGGCAACAGCGCCGCGCACGCTGTGCTTGAGATGCGGGCCTCGACGACGAGCCGCTCGCCGAAGCGGATGCCTTCGATCGCGAGGTAGCGTTCGACGAACGCCCACTCCTCCGCGAGCGTGACGAGATCGCGCTGCTCCTCGATCGTCGTACGCAATACGCCGGCGAGTTGCTCGGCGGCGCGCGTCGCGCCGCGCGGGTCGATCGGGATCAGCTGCACGACCGTATGCAGCGCGTTGAACAGGAAATGCGGATGCAGCTGCGCGCGCAGCGTGTCGAGCTGCCGCCGCGCGGCCATCGCCTCGAGCTGCGCGCCGCGCTGCGCCGCGCGATTCGCGTAGGCGACGCCCGCGACGACGAGGTAGAGCCACAGCCCGGTGACGAGAAACAGGCCGATGCCGGGACCGGTCGCGATCGCGATGTGCCCCGCGAGAAGGCTGTCGATCACGCAGATCAGCAGCCACCATGAGACCGCATACGCGGCGGCCGCGGCGACGTGCAACGGAACGAAGCGCAGCCGGAACGGATACGGCCAAGGCATGCGCTCGGTGAACTTGTAGACGAGGATGCCGAGCAACGCGCCTGGCACGATCATGCTCAGCGATTGGCGTGCGCCGAAAGAGAGCGGCGCGCCGTGCGCCAGCGAGATCAGTACCGTGAACAGCACCCACATCGGCAGCCAGGCCGCCGCGAGTTGCAGCCAGACCCAGCCGCGCGTGTTCACGTCGCTAGCGGGCACTCGCGCTGGCGAGACAGCGCGCGCTCATGGCGAGGCTGTAGCAGCGGTTCGCTTCGCATCGATCGTCAGCACGCCTTCCTCCCAGGTCTCGCCGTTGTCGCTCGAATTGTCCTGCTGCATGTGGAACGCATCGGCCGAGATCCCGAAGTACCGCGTGCGCGTGATCACGGGCTTGCCCTCGGCATCGCTGGAACGACTCTGGAGTCGCATCTCACCGTCCTGCATCTGCCCGCTCGATTGGTAGAGACGGCCGTGCGAAGCATCGACCGCACTGACTTTCCAGCGCGCATCGGCCTTCGCATAGATGCGCAGCGCGCGGTTCAAGGATATCGGATTGCCCGACGCATCGACAACACGGATCTCATCCTCGATACCGGCGCCGTCGAGGATGCGCCAGGCCTTGAGCGTGCCGCCGAGCTTCGGGGTTCCGTGGATCATCGCTGCGAGGCTGTTGATCTTCGGATGTACCTGCAGGTCCCACTGGCCGAGCAGGAAGTCGAACTGCCTGGTCTCCGCGGCCAAGATGGGAGCGAGGGGTGCCTCGCCCGCATGCTGGGCCGAGGCGAAATGCGGGGCGAGCAGCGACAGCACGAACACGAATCCGGATAGACGATGCATGGCGATCTCCAGCGCGGTGAACTTGGCGTGCAGCTTGCCACCGGCCGATGCGCGAGCGAGTGCATTTTCGCCGAACGGTCCGCTGAGGCCGGCGGATGGTGCGCGTCGGACGTGAATTCGCCGAAGCGTCGTGGGGCATCGATGAATGGCACGCAAGGTGCGCCGCGCTGCCGTAGATTGCGATCGACCGATACGTTATTGGAGTCTTCGATGAACATCCTCGCCGACGCGCCCGAAATCGCGGGCCCCGTCGTGGCGCTGCGCGCGGTCGGCCGCCGCTATGCGACGCCGGCGGGCGAATTCCACGCGCTCCGCGACGTCGACCTCGAGGTCCAGCGCGGCGAGTTCGTCGCCATCGTCGGCCAATCCGGCAGCGGCAAATCGACGCTTCTCAACCTGCTCGCGGGTATCGACCGGCCGAGTGCGGGCGAGGCGAACGTCGTGGGGCAGCCGCTGCACATGATGTCCGAGACGGCGCTGTCCGCCTGGCGCGGACGGGCGGTCGGCATCGTCTTCCAGTTCTTTCAGCTGCTGCCGACGCTGACCGCCGCGGAGAACGTCATGCTGCCGATGGATTTCGCGCGGCGCTGGCCCGCACAAGAACGCAGGCCGCGCGCGCTCGCGCTGCTCGAACGCCTCGGCATCGCCGACCAGGCCGACAAGCTGCCGGCCGCGCTGTCGGGCGGCCAGCAGCAGCGCGTCGCGGTGGCGCGCGCGCTCGCGAACGCGCCGACGCTGCTGCTCGCGGACGAGCCGACCGGCAATCTCGACTCGCACACCGCGCAGGAGCTGCTCGGCGTGCTGTCCGGGCTCGTCGAGGAAGGACAGACGATCGTGATGGTGACCCACGAGGCCGCGGCGGTACGGCATGCCGCGCGCAGCGTGACACTGCGCGATGGGCGCGTCGTCGCGCGCGAGGCGCACGCCGATGCGTGACTTCGTATCTCCGCGCTGGCGCAAGGTGCTGCGCGACGCACTGTTGCACAAGGCGCGCACGCTGCTCGTCATCGTCGCGATCGCAACCGCGATGACCGGCGCGGGCGCACTGCTCGACGCGTGGGCGCTCGTGCAGCGCGTGACCGCGCAGACCTATCTCGGCAGTCATCCGGTCTCCGCGACATTGCATCTGGAGGACGTCGACGCCGCGATGCTCGCGCGCGTGCGTGCATTGCCGGAGGTCGCCGCGGCGCGCGCGCGGCGCACGCTCATCGCGAGCGCGGAAGTGAACGGCACGCGCCTCGCGGCCGAACTATTCTCGCTGCAGGACTTCAGCGCGCGGGATATCGGCCGGCTGCAGCCCGAAGTCGGCGCATGGCCGCCACGCGATGGCGAACTCGCGATCGAGCGTTCGTCGCTCACGTTCGCCGGTGCGGCGCTCGGCGAGCCGCTCACGCTGCAGGTCGGCGCGGGCGCGCAGCGGTCGATCGCTGTCAGCGGCATCGTGCGCGACGTCGGCCTGCCGCCCGGCTGGATGGACAACCTCGTCTACGCGTTCGTCACGCCCGCGACGCTCGTGTCGCTGGGGGCGCCCGCTTCGTTCGACGAGCTGCAGATCGTCGTACGCGACGCGTCGCTCGATCGCGAGGGCGTGCGCCGCGTCGCCTACGCGATCAAGGCGCAGCTCGAGCTCGAAGGCAGGCACGTCGACCGCATCGACGTGCCCGAGCCCGGCCGTCATCCGCACGCGGCGCAGATGGATTCGCTGATGCAGACGCAGGGCGCCTTCGCGCTGCTGACGCTGCTCGTGAGCTGTTTTCTGATCGTCAACCTCGTCTCGTCGATGCTCGCGGGACAGACGCGCGAGATCGGCGTGATGAAGGCGCTCGGCGCGACGCCGCGGCAGATCGGCGCGATGTACCTCGCGTTCGCCGCGTTGCTCGGCGCGGTCGCATCGCTCGTCGCGCTGCCCGCGGCGCTCGCGATCGGGCGGCCGTATGCGGCGCTCAAGGCGGACATGCTTAACTTCCCGATCAACGCAACCGCGGTGCCATGGTGGGCGATCGCGACGCAGCTGCTGGTCGGCTGCGTGCTGCCCGTACTCGCCGCGGCGCTGCCGGTCAGGCGCGCCTGCGCGATGCGCGTGCACGCGGCGCTGTGCGACACGGGCATCCGCACGGATCCGGAAGGCGCCTTCCTGCGTCGTCGCCTGTCGCTGCCCGGCATCGGCCGTCCGCTGCTGCTGTCGCTCGGCAACGCGTTCCGGCGCCGCGAGCGCATGCTGCTTACGCTGCTCGCGCTCGCGGCGGGCGGCGCGGTCTTTCTCGGCGCCGACAACCTGCGCCGCGCGGTGCGCGGCTCGGTCGACCTGCTGTTCGCGAGCCAGCATTACGACGTCGTCGTGCGTACGGCGGGCCGATTCCCGATCGCGCAACTCGAAGCGGTCGCGCTGCAGACCGCGGGCGTGGAGCGCGCACAGGCGTTCGTCGGCGCCAGCGCGAGCCTCGTCCATCGCGACGGCGTGCTCGGCGACGGCTTTGCGCTCGTCGGCCTGCCTTTCGACTCGCCGCTGTCCACTCCGTTCATCGAGCAGGGCCGCTGGCTGCGCGGCGACGACCGCAACGTGCTCGTCGCGAGCCGCGTGCTGCTGCGCGACGAGCCCACGCTCGTTCCCGGCGCCGAGGTGACAGTGATGCTCGCAGGCAAGCAGGCGCGCTTCATCGTCTCGGGCGTTGCGGACGGCGGGCCGCAGGCGCTGGCGTGGGTGCCGCGCGCGGCGCTGCTCGCGGCGCAGGGCGACGACCGCGCCGCCTCGCTCGCGGTCGCGACGCGCTCGCCGGGCGACGCCGCGGCCGCGGTCGCCACGATCGCGCGCGTGCGCTCGGCGCTCGCCGACGCGGGCATGCCGGTCGCGAACAGCCAGTTGCTCGGCGAGAGCAAGCGCGTGATCGAAGACCACCTGCTGATGGTCGTCGAATTCCTCGGCGCGATGGCCTGGGTGATGATCGCGGTCGGTGGCATGGGCCTCGCGTCGACGATGAGCCTAGCGGTGCTCGAGCGCACGCGCGAGATCGGGGTGATGCGTGCAATCGGCGCACCGCATTGGCAAATCGTGGTGATGCTCGAGGTCGAGGGGATCGTGATCGCGCTGCTCGGCTGGGTCGTCTCGCTGCCGCTGTCGGTGCCGATGAGCGCCGGCCTCGCCGCCGCGTTCGAACGCGTGATGTTCCGCGTGCCGACGCAGCTCGCGCCGAGCGCTTCGGGCGCGGCGATCTGGCTGTTGCTGTCGGTCGGCGTGGCGGCGGTCGCTTGCGCGTGGCCCGCATGGCGCGCGACGCGGGTCAGCGCCGCGACTGCACTCAACTACGCGTGAGGCGCGCGCGTCAACCCGGACCGAGGCTCGCGAGCTCGCGCTGAGCCGCGTCGAGCCAACCCTTCTCCGTCTTGCGGTAGTAGCGCGGAGAGTTCTTCGCGCGCTTGAGCATGTCGCCGAATACCCCGCGCGCCTCCGCGAAGCGCCCGGACTGCTTGAGCAACGCAGCGCAGCGAAAGCGTGCCTCCTCGCCCGGATAGCTCGTGGACGATTCGCGATAGCGCTCGAACGCGGCGGCGTGATCGCCGACCGCCGCGAGCAGCCGCGCACGCAGCAGCTCGGCATCGCTCGAGCGAAAGGCCGGGTGCGCCGCGAAGAGCCTGTCGAGGGTTTCGCGCGCCGCGCCGAAATCATCGAGCCCGGCCTGCGCGCGTGCGAGGCCGAGCAGGAACGCCGCGTCGTCCGCATAGACGCCCTTGAGCACCGATCGATAGATCTCGGCGGCGTTGGCGAAGTCGCCGAGACGCATGCTCTCCTCGGCCAGCGCACGCCGATTTTCTGCGGTATCGGCCATTTCGAGGCGCTGCTGGATGTGCCGACGTTGCCGCTCGGGATCGATCCTGTGCAGCACCTGGCGCGCTGCCGCGCGCCCGCGCGGATCGCGACGCAGGTCGGGGATCAGCGCCGCCACCGTGTAGACCACGACGCCGAGACTACGAGCCGATGATGATGATCCACAACCAGTACTGCTCGCGGCCGGTGCGCACGACATGCACGGCGCAGGCGATCTGGAGCGCGAGCGAGATCAGCTGGAGTATCGGCGTGGGCGGCGAATCGGCGCTGAAAAGAAGCGCATTCTGCGGCAGCCGCGGCATCTCGACAAGATTGCGCCGCGCGCTCTTGTTGCGCGCGGCGATTGGCGGGCCTCCGCGCGGAGCGCCTCTGCCGGCGCCTCGCGCACCAGGATCACTGGGCGGGATGATCGCCGCTGAATTTCTGCGGGTTCGCGCCTTCGACCGCGCCGATCGTCGCGCTGTCGCTGACATAGAGCTCGACGTCGCGCTTGAACTTGAGCGTGCCCTGGACGACTGCGTGCGGGCCGATGATCACGCGTGGCTTGCGCGAGAAGCCCCAGTTGAACATCGAGTGGTTTTCGTCGATGAAGATGCCGCCCTCGACGCGCGCATTGGCGCCGATCGTGATATCGCCGTTGACGGTCTGGATGCCTCCGCCGACGTGCGCCGCCTCGAGCTTGATGCCTCCGTTGACGTTGTCGAGCTTGCCCGCGACGTCCGCTCCGTCGGCGAGGCTGATCGAGCCATTGACCGCGGTCACGCCGTTGGCGATCTTCGCATTGCCGCCGATGCGCAGACCACCGTTGACCGTCTCGAGCGAATCGAGCGTCGCGCCCGTGCCCACCTCGATGCCGCCGTTGACCGTTTCAGCGCTGCGTGCGTGCGAATTGTCGCCCACGTGGATGCCGCCGTTGACGGTGCTGAGCTTGCCGGCGCTCTGGCCTTCGGCGACCTGGATGCTGCCGTTGACCTTGTCGATGTTCTCGTCGCCAGCGAACGCGGGGGCGGTCGCGATCAGGCCGAGCAACAGGGCGAAGGTGGTGCGGGTCATGATGAGCTCCTTGGGGTGGGTCGTCGCGGATTGCGAATGTCGGGAACTTGGATGCCGCGGCGCCGCGCAGGGTTTAATGCCGCGTGCCTGCGACGAGTCGCGCGACGAGCGCAGGCTGCCGGGGAATTCCGCTACCATGCGCTGCACCGCGACAAATCAGGCCTCAAGGAACCCACGTGTCCGCTCCGAAACCCGTTCTGCTGCTGATTCTCGATGGATGGGGTCATCGCGAGGAGACCGCCAACAACCCACTGGCGCTCGCGAAGCTGCCGAACTGGCGACACCTGCTCGCGACCTGCCCGCATACGCTGGTCGAGACTCACGGCCGCTTCGTCGGCCTGCCGGACGGGCAGATGGGCAACTCGGAAGTCGGGCACATGAACATCGGCGCGGGCCGCGTCGTCTATCAGGACCTGACGCGCATCGACGCGGCGATCGAGGACGGCAGCTTCCAGCACAACGCGGCGCTGCTCGGCGCCTGTGCCGCCGCGAAGCAGGGTCGGCCTGGCCAGGCGACGCTGCACGTGTTCGGGCTGCTGAGCCCGGGCGGCGTACATAGCCACGAGGAGCACATCCTGCGCATGCTCGAACTCGCGCAGGCGCAGGGCGTCGCGCATGTCGCGGTGCATGCGGTCCTCGACGGCCGCGACACGCCGCCGCGGAGTGCGCTTGCGTCACTCGACAAGCTGCAGGCGAAATGCATCGAGCTTGGCAACGCGCGCATCGCGACCGTGAGCGGGCGCTACTACGCGATGGACCGCGACAAGCGCTGGGAACGCGTGCAACTCGCATACGACGCGATCACCGCAGCGCACTCCGAGTTCCACGCCGCCGACGCTTTCGCGGCGCTCGCCGCGGCCTATGCGCGCGGCGAGAACGACGAATTCGTCAGGCCGACGGTCATCGCGGGCGGCGCGCGCTTCGACGACGGCGACGCGGTCGTCTACATGAACTACCGCTCGGACCGTGCGCGCCAGCTCACCCAGGTGTTCGTCGATCCGGCGTTCGCGGGTTTCGCACGCGCAAGGCAGATCCGCCTGTCGGCGTTCGTGAGCCTCACCGAATACAGCGCCGACCTCGCGGTAAGCGCCGTCGCCTATCGGCCGCAGTCGCTGTCGAATTCGCTCGGCGAATACCTCGCCTCGCTCGGGCGCACGCAGCTGCGCATCGCCGAGACCGAGAAATACGCGCACGTGACATTCTTCTTCTCGGGCGGGCGCGAGACGCCGTACGCGGGCGAAGACCGCATCCTTGTGCCGAGTGCGAAGGTCGCAACCTACGATCTCAAGCCCGAGATGAGCTGCCCCGAAGTCACGGACAGGCTCGTCGCGGCGATCGCGACCGGGAAATACGACTTCATCTTGTGCAACATCGCGAACGCGGACATGGTCGGCCACACCGGCATGCTCGGCGCCGCGATC
>JBDTYX010000160.1:0-7497 GCA_040005435.1 Rudaea sp.
GGTCAGGGGTCGCGAAGGCAGCGTGGAGCACGTACTCACGACCGAAGAGAGCGGGCGCACCATTCGGCATCTGCTTACGGCTCCTGCGCCGAAGGCGGATGGCGGCGACTGGATTCTGAAGCCGGACAAGGAGGCAGGCTTCCGCGACCGCGTTCCCGCATTCATCGACTGGGCCCTGTTGCGTTTGCGTACGGCAAGCGAAAACCCGCTTCCGTCGATTCGCATCGCGATGCTTACGCGGGATAGGAACGGGACGTGGGGTGAGCGGATCAATGCCTGGGATGACGCGTTCGTTGCGGCACATGCGAAGCTGCGCGAACGGATGCTCGGCGATCTCCGCGCGCGCGCACTCGAGTTGATCGAAACATGGCGCTCGGCGCAAGGACGACCTGCCATCTATTTTCCACGCACAAGCTGGGCAGCGCTGCGGCCGGAAGCGGACAAGGCCGCCAGCGACGCCGGTAGCCGGTGGGCGGGTGACGATACGTCGGGCGGACGGCACAAGGGTGAGCGTGAATATGAACCCGGCTATGCCGGTCTGCTCGGCAGCGGCATGGAGTTCGACGACGCGCACTCCGCAGACTTCGTTCACCTGAGGGAATTCGCGCAGGTGCTCAACCGGCTTATCGAGCCGGATACCGCGTGGGTGGCTGCGTGATGGTGAAGGACACGGCTGCTGCGCGCGAGGAGACGAGCTGGGACATGCTCGACATCGGCGATGGACATCGCACGAGGATCGAAGCCAGCGCGGGCACCGGCAAGACCTGGACGATCGTGGCGATTTACCTGCGTCTCATCATCGAGCGCGGGCTGTCCGCACGTCAGATCGTCGTTACGACCTTCACCGACGCAGCCGCGCAGGAGCTGCGCGAACGACTGCGTCGGGTCGTCGTCGATGCCGAGCGCCAAGCACTGGCGCTGCCTGCGACGCCGGACCGCGACGCTACTTATGCCGCCTGGCTGGATGCACGCTGGCAGCGCGAGCCGCTCCTGCGCTCCACGGATCTCGACAACCTGCGCCTTGCACAGATCCAGTTCGACATCGCGCCGATCGGTACGCTGCATCGCCTGTGCATCCGCATCCTCACCGAACAGCCGTTCGCCTGCGGCGCAGAGTTCGTCCTGCCGCCGCTGGTCGCCGGCGAATCGGTGCTCGACGAGATCGCCGACGACGTTTGGCGCCTCGCGACCCAAGTGGACAATTCGCTCGCGCACACGCTCGCGACAAGTACCGTTGCCGACAAGCGCGACGAAGTACGCAAGGCGCTGCGCGTCCTGCTCTCACCGGGCGTCGCCGTCGCGAATGCCCCAGTACCCGTCGCGACAGACAGCGGCGAATGGGCGCAGCGAATCCGGGATGTTGCGAGCGCCGAAAATACCACGACGGCGAAGGCGGAAACTTTGCCAGGGGCATGGATGGCTTTCGCCGATTGGCTGCAGGGCGACGTCGAACCGGCCCAAGACGATTTCATCGTCCCGCTGCAGCTGGTGCTGAAGGACGACTCCTTCTACAAGTCCGCACTGAAGAACGTCGAAGTGCGCCAGGTGCGCGAATTCACTATCAGTATGCTGCCCGCGCTAGATGCCATTCGGCGCGAAGGTCTCATGAAGATGCAGCGGCTCGCACGCGAGCGCCTGCAGGTGGCGTTGCAGCGCAGAAACCAGTTACGCTTCGACGACTTGCTGCAGACTGTGTCCGATGCACTCGCGAGCGAATCGGCCGCGGGTCTGCGAACGCTCGCCGACGCGCTGGCCGGTGCGTGGCCGGTCGCGCTGATCGACGAGTTCCAGGACACCGACGGCGTGCAGTTCGGCATCCTCGATGCGATCTATCGTGACGCGATCGGACGGCCGCGCGGCGCGCTGATGATGATCGGCGATCCCAAGCAGGCAATCTACCGGTTCCGCGGTGGCGACATTGACGCATACCTGCATGCCGCCGACGAGGCCGATCAGCATATGACGCTCGCGACCAATCATCGCTCGTCGCGCGCGATGGTCGCGGCGATGAACGAATTCTTCGCAGTCGCCGGAGAAGCGCTTTCGGTGCGAGCGGACACGCCGATTCGCTACAAACCCGTTGCCGCGAGTGCGCGCCGTGACGCGCGGTCATACACGGTTGCGGGCAGCCCGGTCGAGCGGCCACTGGCGATTCACCAATGCGACGACAGTACGTTGGGCCTCGCCGAATTGCGCTCGCTCGCGCTGACCCAGTGCGCGAACCAGATCGTGCAAATTCTGCAGTCGCTCGACCATTGCATCGGCAACGACGCCGTCACAGCCCGGGACATCGCGGTGTTGCTGCCGACGGCGAAATCGATTCGCGAGCTGCGCGACCTGCTACGCGAGCGCGGAGTGCCAAGCGTGACGTCAGACCAGACTAGCGTGTTCCGAACCGATGTCGCCCGGGAACTGCAAATCGTGCTGCATTCGGTTGCAAGCCCCGGAAAAATGGATGCGCTGCGCGCGGCGGCGGCGACGCGGTTGTACGGACAGAGTTTCAACGACCTGCAACGGCTCGGAGAAGACGTGGCGGCATGGCAGCCGGTTGTCGACGAGTTCCACTCTTGGCATGCCGCATGGAGTTCGCGCGGGGTCATGGCGGTCGTCGAGCAGGTGCTCGCTCACATGGCCGCGCGCTACCTCGCGACACCATTGGGCGAACGTGCGATCACCGATCTGCGCCACGTCGGTGAGCTGTTGCAGGCAGAAGACGGCATGGTGTCGGGCAAGGAGCAACTGCTGGCTTGGCTCGCGCGACAGATTTCCGATGCCGCGGAGGAAGAGGAAACCGGGGCGGCCGATGCCGCGCAACTGCGCATCGAATCCGACGGCGACCGCGTGCGCATCATGACGCTGCATGCGAGCAAGGGGCTCGAGTTTCCGATCGTATTCCTGCCACTGATGTGGGACCACAAGCAGTTCAAGCCCGGCCGTCTTTTTGCCTTGTTCGCGAATGGCCGGCGCATGATTGACATCTCTTCGGCGGCGCGCAGTGCGGAGCTGGAGGCATTGCAGGACGAACGCTTTCGCGTGCTCTACGTGGCGCTCACCCGCGCCATCCATGCCTGCCACGTTTACGCGCCAGCGCAACCGCGCATTGCGGCCGACCTGCAATTGGCCGCTACGGGACGCGCTTGCGAGCGTATCGCGCTCAACGTCCTGCTAGCGCGCATGCTTCCGCCACTGAACGCCGCCAGCCTCGCGACCGAGACGCCGCATGTCGACTGGGTCGCCGGCTGGCGGTTCGGCGAACGGCAGGTTCTGCGCGTCGCACCCGCGCCCGCGCCGGCACGGCGCGTTGCGCGCCAACTGAGCGCGCGCGCGCCCGCCGCTGCGGAGATGAAGCACAGCTTCACGACGCTCACCCAGTTCGCCCATGCGCGGCTGGATCCGGAGGCGGCGGCCGCCGATGAGGTCGACATCGACGCGTTGGTCGTGGACGCGCAACTCGCCGCGATCGAAGACGTGGGCGCGCAGGGCGTAGATCTCGCGGGCACGAGGCCCAGTCGCGAACTCGAGCGCCTCGCGCTGGTTCGCGGCGCGGATTTCGGCAACGCGATCCACGCGATCTTCGAGCAGCGCGAGATCGGCGAGAGCATCGCCCGGCAACCGGCACTCGTCGCGCGCTGCCTCGGCGAGCACGGCGAGCGCCGCCGCGATGTTGCCGCCGACGATCTCGTCGCCGCGGTCTCGGCACGGCTCGACGCCGCGCTCGCGGCCCCGCTCGGCCTCGACGCCGCACCGACGCTGCGGCTGCGCGACATCGATGCCGCCGACCTGCGCGCCGAGATGGAATTCCATTTCCCGCTCGAGCGCGTCTCGATGCAGCGCCTGCGCGACGCGTGCGCGCAACACGGCGAGCCCGACCTCGTGCCCGCGAGCCACGAGTACTTGAGTGGCCTCATGACCGGCAAGATCGACCTGATCTTCCGCGCGGGCAGGCGCTTCCACGTGCTCGACTACAAGAGCAACTGGCTCGGCGACTCGCTTGCGGACTATGCGGGTGATGCGCTCGCGCGGGCAATGGACGCGAGCCACTACCGCTTCCAGGCGCTGATCTACAGCATCGCGGCGCGCCGCTACCTGCGCGAGCGCCTCGGCGCGGACGCAGCGCCGCCCGGCGAATGCATCTACCTGTTCGTGCGCGCCGCGGGTCTCGCGCCACACGCGGGGATCTGGCGCCATCGCTTCGCCGACGCGCTGCTCGCGGCCGCGGACGAGGTGCTCGCGGGCGCCGCGAGGGAGGCCGCATGAACGCGCCGACGTGCACATCGAAATACACATTCGCCGCGCGTGACGACATCGATTTCCACGACGCGTGGCGACCGCTCGACCGCGCGGTCGCCTGTTGGGTACGCGCGCACGGCGGGTCGCGCGAACTCGCGCGCGTCGCGGCCTGGGCCAGCCTCGCGGAAGGCCGCGGGCACAGCGCGCTCGCGCTCAGCGGCGATACGGATGCGGGCATCGGGATGGCGTCGCTCGATGCTGCGCAGCGGCGCGAGCTCGCGGCCGACGCGCTCGTCGCCGTCGCGCCGTTCGATGCGGCGCCTCCGCGCGAGCGACCGTTCGTGATCGACGGCGAGCACTTCTTTCTGTGCCGAAACTTCCTGCATGAGACCGCGGCCGCGGCGCACATCGCGCGCCGGCTGGCGACCCCGGCGGGCGCGTCACCCGATCCCTCCGTGTGGATAGACGATTTGTTCGGCAATGAGACCATCGACGGCGATCGTGCACAACGCGACGCGGTGGCGCGCGCCTCCGGCCGACGACTGTTCGTCCTGACCGGTGGTCCCGGCACCGGCAAGACGACGACGGTACTGCGCATGCTGATGATCCTCGTGCGCAACTGGCAGGCGCACACCCCCGCAACGCTGCCGACGCTGCGCGTCGCCGCGCCCACCGGCAAGGCGGCGCAGCGCATCGCGCAGGCGCTGCACGACGGGGCGCAACGGTTGCGGGCCGCCGTCGCGCCGGGTAGCGCATGGCAGGCCGCGCTCGAGCACGCCGGCGGCGCGCCGACGAGTACCGTGCACAGGCTGCTCGGCAGTCGTGGGACTCGCGGCGGATTCACCCACCACCGCGGCAACCCGCTGCGCGCGGACATCGTCGTCGTCGACGAGGCATCAATGCTCGACCTGTCGCTGCTGCGTCACCTGCTCGACGCGCTGCGCGAGGACGCGTTGCTCGTGCTCGTCGGCGACGCCGACCAGCTCACGTCGGTCGGTTCCGGATCGGTCTTGCGTGATATCACGAATGCGCTCGACGGCACGCCAGACCTCGTACGCCTGAGCCACAGCTTTCGCGCCGACCCGGTGCTCGTGCCACTGAACGACGCGGTGCGCCGTGGCGACGTCGCCGCGTTCCGCGCGGCCCGCGACGCGTCCGGCGGGCGCATCGAGTTGCTGCAACTGGACTCGTCCGCGGGCCTGCGCCAGCAGGTCGTGCGCTGGAGCCACACGCTGCGCGACCGGCTGGACGCCCTCGGCGCTTTCGCCGCGGTCGACGATCCGGTGCTCGCGCTGGCGATACTCGCGGGAATGCGCGAGCGTCAGCTGCTCTGCGCGCTGCGCGAGGGCGAGTGGGGCGCGGACGCGGTCGCCGCGCTACTCGAGCGAGCGCTGCGCGATCGCCTCGCGCGTCCGAACGCAGGGCTGTGGTATCCCGGACGCGCGGTGATGATCGCGGCGAACGATGCCTCGAGCGGACTCTACAACGGCGACGTCGGCATCTGCCTCGCGGATCGCGAGGGCAGGCTGCGCGTGTGGTTCGAGATCGACGCGCAGCGAGCGGTCGTGGGCGGCGCGGCATCCCGCCGCGCGGTCGCGTTTGCGCCCGGTAGCCTGCCGGCGCAGCAATGCGCATTCGCGCTGACGATCCACAAGAGCCAGGGTTCCGAATATGGACACGTCGCCGTGCTAATGCCGGATGCGGTCGACAGCCGGGTGCTGTCGCGCGAGCTGCTATACACCGGCATCTCGCGTGCGCGGGATTCGGTCGAGATCTGGGGACGCGTTGAAGTCATCGAGCGTGCGCTCGCGACGCCGGTACGACGTTCGGGATTGCTCGAGCAGCGCCTGCGCGGGAAATGACCGCGGACGCGCCGTACGCGGCGCGCGTGGCCGACAACGCTATACCGCGTGTGCGGGCATCGCTCGTGGTGCGAGCGAGAACTTTCCGCGCAGCCGGTTGAGCTCGAACATGGGTGCGTCGGGCGTCTTCCAGCCCGCGGCCCAGACCTTGCGCGACAGTGCGACATGCGCGAGCACGAAGCGCGTCGGCGCATCCGCCTCGCGATGCTCGGCGATCACGTTCGCGCGATCGAGCGTGGGCATCGCGACGAACGCCACGGCGGCCACCTTAAGCGTCGAGGCCATGACGTAGAGATCGTAGCGACGCTTGAGTTCGCGCGGCGTCAGTTCGGCATATTTCAAGCAGAGGTTCTCGATGTCCACCTCGCAGGGTAACGGGCAGACCGATTCGAACGTATCGATCGACGGCATCTCGATCGTGAAGCTTGCGGCACGGCAATCCGCGGCAAGGTCCGTCTCGACGTTGAGCAGTGACGCCCAGGGCGCGGCGCGCAGTTGCGCCGCAAACGAGCCGTGCACCGCATCGCGATCGGTCGCCTTGACGACGCGCAACTGCTGCTGCAGGAAGCGCGATTCCTCCGCCTTGTAGGTTGCCTTCATGCGCGACTCGGTCTCGCGCAAGCGTGCACTTTTTTCTTCTACATCCTTGCGCCACGCCTCATGCTCAAACAGGTACACCTGCCGCGCTTGGTAGGCCTCGCGCTTGAATTTCTCGCGGATCGGTCGCCATAGCGGCGGCACGAGCCAGTGCACCCATTGCCGATGCGGCGGGCGCAAGTCTGGTTCGATTGGTTCTGGCGGAAACTGCAGCGCTTCGAGATGCAGCGCAGAGGGTTGCTGGCGGAAGATCGCAGGCGGCTGGTGGTCGCCCAGGCGCAACAACGCTTCGCCCGCGGCCGCGCTGCGTTCGAGCAGGTCGATCAGCGCGCCGCGGTTCTCCCCGATCGCGCCGTCGCGCTCGTCGTCGTGCACCGCGGCGCCATCGGCCAGCCGGAAGCGCAGGGCTCCCGTGTCGTCACAGGAAATCCGCATCTCCGGGTACTGCGCTGTCGCGCGATCGTCCTCGCCCTGTTCCATTTGCCCGCGCCCCTTTTCGCAGCCCACAATATGCCACGCGCGCGAGAGAAACTATACTGTCGGTCTGCGCGCAACTCGGATGTGCCGCACAGTTTGGAGGGTTGCTGCATGCCGTTTGTCGTTCACGGCCGTGATGCCAGAACGGGTGCGGTCGCCAAACATCGAGTCAGCGATGCGCAGACCGCCGAAGCGGCGCGCGCCGAAGCGGCGCGCCTCGGCGTCGTGGCGACGGCGATACTGCCGCTGCCCGAATTGCATCTAGTACCGCCCTCCGCGCGCGCGGAGGCGCATTCAGCCGCACGCCGCGCCGCCGCGCAGGCACGCGCGC
>JBDTYX010000017.1:0-24759 GCA_040005435.1 Rudaea sp.
GCCGCGCGCGTTCTGCTGGCGGATCAGCTTGGCCGCGGGCGTGCCGCCGAGGATCGTCGTGATGCGCAGCTGGTTGCCGCCCGTGAAGAAGATGCCGCTGGCCTGCTCGATCAGTCGCAGCCGGTTGCGCTCCTCGGTGTCGCGGCGCGTGTCGAAGTCGAGCGAGCTCACGCGCGCGACGCCGAGCTCGGCGAAGATCGACTCGTAGCGCGGTCCGGTGTCGGCGAGCTGGCTCGCGGTCGGGATCACGACGATCTCGGCCTCGTCGCCGCCGCAGATATCGACGAAGCGGCGCAGGATGCTCGCGTCAGCCGCGGCCTTTTCCTCGGCGCCGCCGATCGGAACGATCCAGCCGCGCGTGTCTTTCGCGGCGACCCTGCTAGGACTCATGATGCTTGTTTCCACGTGTTTTTTCGGGGCGGGACCTCGCGCGCTGGCTGCACGGAGTCCCTGCCGCATTTTAACGGTTTGGCAACGCGCGCGCAGCTTTCGCAGACGCCTGCCACGATTCGCGCGACGGACCGTTCAGCGCGTCTTGCGCAGGAAGACGTGCGCAGCGGCGCGCTCGCCGGGCAGATGCCGCTCGCAGGCGTAGCCGAGCGCGCGCAGATCGAGGCCGCCGAGCAGATGCTCGCCGCGGCCCAGCAGCACGGGCGAGACGGTCAGTTGCAGCTCGTCGATGAGCCCGGCCGCGAGGTATTGGCGAATCGTCGCGACGCCGCCACCGATGCGCACGTCGCGATCGCCCGCGGCCTCGCGCGCCTGCGCGAGGGCCACGTGGATGCCATCGGTGACGAAGTGGAACTCGGTGCCGCCGGCCATCGCGAGTGGCGCGCGCGCGTGGTGGGTCAGCACGAATACCGGGGTGTGATAGGGCGGTTCGTCGCCCCACCAGCCCTTCCAGGATTCGTCTGGCCACGGGCCGCGCACCGGGCCGAACATGTTGCGGCCGAGGATCCAGGCGCCGAGGCCGGCCATGCCCTGCGCGCAGACGTCGTCGTCCACGCCGCCGGCGCCGTCGGCGTGACCCTGCATGCGCCGCCAAGAGCGCGTGTGGAAGAACCAGTCGAACATCTCGGGGCCGCCGCCGCCGAGCGGATGATCGAGGTCCTGGTCCGGTCCGGCGCCGAAGCCGTCGACGGAGATCGAGAAGACGCTGACGCGGACTTTGGACATGTTATATGCCTCGTGAATCGAACTTTGGACACGCGAGCGTTCGGGCGCGGAAACACGCCTCGTCGCGGAGATGCCAATCGTAGCGCCGGCGAGGCCAGGCTTTCCATTCGGAGGTCGCTGCCGGACGCGAGGCCTCACGCTTCAGCACTTGCCACGCGCGGCCGTGCGACTGAGCGCGTGCCCGCGCGCGCGCGACTGCCGCCTCGCGAGCCGGCGCGGACAAGCCTTGCGGGTTCTCGTCTTCCGCGTCGTCGGCACCCGGACTATCCTCGACGCAACGAAGATATCTAAGGATCCATTAGATCGATGGAGCGACCGCAATCCGTATTCACCGCAGATGCCGACCCGTGCGGCGAGGACGAATTCGAACGACTGCGCAGGCGCATCGAGGCGCTCGAGCGGATCGAGCGAAATCTGTTCGACGAGTCCGATGCGTCCGCGCGCGACGTGGGTGCACGCGATCGCACGCGCACACTGCGCGCGCGGCTCGAGGCCGAGAACGAGGCCCTGTATGCCGAGCTGCGCGACGACATCCGGCGCAGCGGACGCTCCGCACGCCTGCTCGAATGGCTGCCAGCGCTCGTCAGCGACGTTGCGTGTGCCGGGTCGGCGCAGTCCGATCGTTACGACCTGCTCGACGACCTCGTGGGCGGCCTGTTGCAGCTCGAGCCGCCCGCGTGCGACGTCGCCGTGCCGGCAGACGAGCGGGTCTTCTACCAGCCGACGCCTGCGCGACACGTCTTCGACCTCATCGCGCGCTCGGCGTTGGACGAACGCGACGTGCTGGTCGACCTCGGCTCGGGAATGGGCCATGTGACGCTGCTCGTCTCTATCTGCACGTTGGCGCGGACCGTCGGCATCGAGATCGAGCCGGCCTACGTAGACAGCGCCCGACGTTGCGCGGAACGGCTGAATCTCACGCGTGCGGCGTTCGTCCAGTGCGACGCGCGCCAAGCAGACTTCTCCACGGGTAACATTTTTTATTTGTATACTCCGTTCACCGGGACGATCCTGCGCTCGGTGCTGGACGCGTTGGCGCAGCAGGCGCAGCGTCGACGAATTCGCGTGTGCACACTCGGGCCATGCACAACGGTCGTCGCGCGCGAGGCCTGGCTCGACGTCGAGGGCAGCGTCGACCCGCAGCGCATCAGCGTGTTTCGCAGTGGCGCCGCGCAGCTCGCGCGCGAGCGCAGCTGAAGCCGCGGCGGCGATCGGGCGACCGACCCGGGCGGCAACGCGAGGCGTCGTACTTCGAGTAGTCCCGCAGCACGTTCGCTAACGGAGCGCGCGGGAAGGGAGTCGCCATCGATCAGAAGCGCTAGCCGATCTCGAAACCGTATGCGAGCGGGTCGATGCGCAGGCTAGCGAGCTTCGCGCCGTCGACCCTCGCGGCCGAATTGACGCGCGCTAGGCGCCGGAGAGTCGCGCTAGCGCGGCGCGCAGTCGAACGGCATCCAGCGCATCGCCGACGCCGGCATGCCGTGTGCCGCGAGCCAGGGGCCGGCAGCGGTCAGTGCGGCGAATGTCAGCAGCAGCGCGCCGAGGCCACTGCGCAATCCCGCGTTTGCGAGAACCACGCGCAGGCGATTCGCGCCGACGGCTCCCGCGAGGACGGCCGGAATCGTGCCGAGCCCGAACATCGCCATGATCGCCGCGCTGCGCAGCGGATCCATCTCCAGCCACGCAACGAACAGAACGGAATAGGCGAGACCGCACGGCATCCAGCCCCAGAGCGCGCCGACCGCGAGCGCCTGCGAAATGCGCCGCACCGGAAAGAAGCGCCGTGCATGCGCGGCGATGCGTGGCCACACGGTCCGCGCGAGCGCGGTCTCGAGGCCGTTGCGCTTGCGCAGCAGGTTCAGCCCGAGCAGCGCGAACACGACGGCGCTGAGCCAGCGCAGCGCGACGCGCACGTCCTCCTGGTCGACGAAGTGGATCAGCGCCGCACCCAGAGCGCCCACGCTCAGTCCCGCGATCGTGTAGCTCGACACGCGGCCCAGCTGGTAGGCAACGAGCAGAGACCAGCGCGGGCCACCGCTGCGCGAGTTCGCCGTGGCGATGCTTAGCGCGCCCGCGATGCCGCCGCACATGAGCAGGCAATGCCCGCTCGCGACGATTCCGAACAGGAAGGCACTGCCGAGCGTGAAGGCGGAATTCATGCGTCGCGTCCGTCGTCCAATACGACGGGGTTGTTCTGCTGCGGCGGCGAATCGTCGCAGAGCGGAATCAGCGCCGGTGTGTCGAGGTCGTCGAACTGGGAGTGGTTGACGCTCCAGAAGAAGGCCCAGACGCCTGCGCAGAGAAAGATGAGACTCAACGGGATCAGTACGAATATGATGTTCATGTCGGTGCGAGGACCTGCGCTGCGAGAATGGCCTCGCGGGGTTGCTCCAGCGGCAGCGCGAGCGGCGTGATGCGCAGGGAGTTGAGCACGACGAGCAGCGAGCTTGCGGACATGCCGATCGCGGCGAGCCACGGCGAGATGAATCCCAGCGCCGCCAGCGGGATGCAAATGAAATTGTAGGCGAACGCCCAATACAGGTTCTGGCGCAGGATGCGCAGGGTATGCAGCGCGACGTCGCGGCTCGCGGCGATCGCGTCCAGACGGTCCGACGCGAGCACGATGTCGGCGCCCGCCTGCGCGAGCTGCGTGCCGCCGCCCAAAGCGATCGCCACGTCGGCACCGGCGAGCACCGGCGCGTCGTTGACTCCGTCGCCGACCATCGCCACGACGCTGCCCGCGGCGCGCAGATCCTGCAGGTGTTTGAGTTTCTGCGCGGGAGACAGGCGCGGATGGAAGTCCGGGATGCCGAGCCGCGCCGCGACCGCCGCGACGCGCGGGCCGCAATCGCCACTCAGGATGCCGAGCCTCATCCCCTGCGCGCGCAGCTTGTCGATCGCGATCGGCGCGTCGCAGCGCAGCGTTTCTCTGAAGTGCAGGCGCGCCAGCGGGCCTTGTTCGCCCACGAGGAGAACGTCGTCGTCGAGCGAGGGTTCGTGTGCTCCGGCGATCAGCGAATGCGCGAAGTCGCCGCGGCCGATCCGGTAGCCTACGCCGTCCACGTGGCCTTCGACGCCCGCACCGGCGCTGGTCTGGATCGCGCTCGCCGACAGGGTGGGGCGCTGTTCTGTACGCGCGGCGTCGCGGATCGCGGCGGCGAACGGATGCGCGCTCGATTCCTCAAGCGCCGCCGCGATGCGCAGGCAGTCCTCGACGCTGCGCCCGCCGAGAGTCTCGACGCGCGCGAGTTCGAGGCGGTTCTCGGTCAACGTGCCGGTCTTGTCGAAAACGACGCGATCGATCGACGCGAGTTTTTCGAGTGCGTCGGAGCGGGTCATCAGGACGCCCATACGCGCGAGCGACGAGGCCGCGCGCAGGTACGCGATCGGCACCGACAGCGCGAACGCGCATGGACACGAGACGACGAGCACGGCGAGTGCGGCGGCGAAAGCGCGACTGGGCTCGATGGCGTACCAGCCAAGCGCGGTCAGCAGCGCGAGCGTCAGCACGCCGGCGACGAAACGCGCAGCGATGCGATCGCTGAGCAGCGCGGCGCGCGGTCGCTGGGCCTGCGCCTTGGTGATCAGCCGCAAGATGCCAGAAAGGATCGTCTCGGCGCCAATCTGCGCGACGCGTATTTCGGCCGGCCCGGTCCGCACGATGCTGCCCGCGATGAGCGTGTCGCCGCGTCGGCGCAGGCGTTCGCGCGATTCCCCGGTCAGCAGCGATTCGTCGACCTCACAGCGCTCGCCGAGCAATGCGCCGTCCGCAGGAACCGTGTCGCCACTCGCGACGAGGACGACATCGCCGGTCTCGAGCTCATGCACTCCGACCGTTTCGAGCAACCCCCCGGCCTGCCGGCGCTGCGCCAGCGCAGGCTGCAACCGCGCGAGCGCATCTACGATGTCTGTCGCGCGCTGGCGTCCGCGCATCTCGAGGTAGCGCCCGCCGAGAAGCAGGAACACGAACATGCTCGCCGAGTCGAAATACACCTGCGCGCCGCCACGCACGGTCTCGAAGAGACTCGCGGCGTAGATCAGCGCGATCGCGAGGGCGATCGTCGTGTCCATGCCGGTCAAACGCGCACGCAGTTCCCTGAGTGCGCCGAGAAAAAACGGCCGTGCCGAGTAGAACACCACCGGCGTCGTGACGAGCAGGCCGAGCCAGCGAAAGAAATCGCGCGTGGCCGGGTCCATGCCGTCGAATGCGCCGGCATACAGCGCGACGGCGTACATCATCGCCTGCATCATCCCGAGCCCCGCGACGATCAGGCGCTTCATCGCGGCGCGCGATTCCTGCAGCGCGGTCGCGTCGAGCGATTGCGCATCAAGCGGGCGCGGCGTGTAACCGAGCCGGGCGACGCGCGCGAGGATCGTGCTGAGTGCGGTCGCGTCGCGTGCCCAGGTCACGTGCAGCCGCTTCGCCGCAGGGTTGATCGACAGTTCGCGCACGCCGGCAATGCCACGCAGCGCGCGTTCGATCAGCCAGCTGCAAGCCGCGCAGCGCATGCCTTCGACGAGCACCATCGCTTCGGAGCAGCCGTTCGCGACGTCGCGCACGTACAGGCGCTGCATCTGTGAGCGGTCCCACGCCGAAAAATCGGCGACGTCGGCGGCGCGTTCCGCGGGCAGGCTGCGCAGCCGGTAGTAGTCTGAGAGGCCGAGTGAGACGATCCATTCCGCCGCGGCCTGGCAGCCCACACAGCAGACCCTCTCGTCGCGGCCGCGGATCTTCGCAAGAAAGAGGCCGCCGACCTCGATCGGTTCGCCGCAATGAAAGCAGTTGTCGGCGTGCGGCATGGCAAGGCGCGCCTAGGGAGTCGTGACGTCGGCGGGGCGCGGCGCCTGCGAGGGCGGCAGCGGAGACGCGATCGCGCGAGGCGCTTCGAGGACCCTGTCGGGATGGCGCACTGCGGTCACGAGCAGCGCGAAGGATCCCACGACCATCGCGCCGAGCAGCAGGACGATCAGCCAGACTTCGGGTACGCGATACCAACTGTTCGATTGGGTGTTCATCGGGTCTCCGGCGAGTAGAATTGTGCGCTCTGCAGCGTCGTCAGCATGCCTGCGTCGTCGCTCACGGCGATCTTGATGCGCGTCATGCCGGAGAGGGCGCCGGGCTCCGCACGCAGCGTCAGCGGCAGGCTGCCGACGTCGTCTGTCGAGAACGTCGCATCGTGCAATCCGACGATCCGGGCGTGCTCGTTGTCGACCACGGCCCAGTGCAGGTGCTGCGAGGAGCGCGTCTTGTTGACGATCTTGAGCGTGTAGCTGTTCTCGATCGATCCGTCGCTCGCGAGGCGATACAACGCGTTGCGATCGCGCAGGATCTCGACGATCAGCGGCGCGCGATTTCCGACACCCCAGACGAAAGTGGCGCACAGCAGCAGCAGCAGGGTCGCATAGGCCAGCGTGCGCGGACGCAGTAGATGCCGCGGCTTGCCGGTGCTCACGCTTTCGGTCGTGTAGGAGACGAGGCCGCGCGCATAGCCCATCTTGTCCATGACTTCATCGCACGCGTCGATGCACGATGCGCACGCGATGCACTCGTACTGCAGGCCATCACGGATGTCGATTCCGGTGGGACACACCTGCACGCAGGCGAGGCAGTCCACGCAGTCGCCGAGGCCCAGCGCTTTTGGATCCGCGCTGCGCTTGCGCGATCCACGCGGCTCGCCGCGCGCCACGTCGTACGAGACGATAAGCGTGTCTTGGTCGAACATCGCGCTCTGGAAGCGCGCGTAGGGGCACATGTACTTGCACACCTGTTCGCGCAGGAATCCCGCGTTGCCATAGGTCGCGAAGCCGTAGAAGACGATCCAGAATCCTTCCCACCCGCCGAGGTCGAACGACGCGATCTCGCGGGCGATTTCCGTCACCGGCGTGAAGAACCCGACGAAGGTGAATCCGGTCCACGCGGACAAGCCGACCCATGCGAGCTGCTTGCCGCCCTTGCGCAGCAGCTTGTTTGCGTTCCACGGCGAAGCGTCGAGCTTGATGCGCTGGTTGCGGCGCCCTTCGCAGGCGCGCTCGATCCACAGGAACACTTCGGTCCAGACCGTCTGCGGGCAGGCATAACCACACCACAGGCGACCCGCAACGGACGTCACGAAAAACAGGCCGAGGCCGGCGATGATGAGCAGCCACGCGAGCCAGAAGAAGTCCTGCGGCCAGAACGTCAGTCCAAAGATGTAGAACTTGCGCGCGGGCAGGTCGAAAAGCACGGCCTGTCGTCCGTCCCAGCGCAGCCAGGGGAAGACATAGAAGATGCCGAGCAACGCGAAGACGGCGACGATGCGCAGCCGCGCGAAGCGGCCGCCGATCTCGCGCGGGTAGATCTTGGGCTGCGCCGCGTAGAGGCTGTCCGCGTGCAGCACAGTGACGGTGGCGATTGGCTTACCCACGGCGATCGGCCGGTCTGCTCAGCAGCAGCGCGGTGAATGCGCTCGCGCCGAACGTTGCGCCCCAGAACATGAAGAATCCGATCGTGTAGCCGAACTCGCGCGGAACGGGAACGCGCGGCCACGCGATGTCGGCCAGTTCGACCGGATCGATCAGCGCGAAGAAGACCGCCGTCGCGACGCCCGCGGCGAAGAACGAAGGCCACGCGATCGCGCCGATGCGTGCGACGGCAGGGCTCGCTGCGCCTGGGTCGTCATCCGGGACCGTGCCGGCCACTATTTCGTGCCTCTCGCCGCGGGTTCCGACTGGGACAGGACCCACGCGGCGACGAGGCGCGCGCGATCCTTGCCGATCACCGGCTCCCATGCCGGCATGTGCCCGTTTCGGCCGGCGCTGATCGAAGCCTTGATGTCCTCGAAGCTGCCGCCGTACAGCCAGATGCTGTCTGTCAGATTGGGCGCGCCAATGATCGGATTGCCCTTGCCTTCGGCGCCATGACATGCCGCGCAGATCGTGTCGAAGCGCAGCTTGCCGGCGTCGGCGAGCTTCGCGTCGGCCTTCTGGCCCGACAGCGCCAGCACGTAGTTGGCGACCTCGTCGACGCCGGTCGGGCCGAGCACGGGGCCGAACGGCGGCATCACGCCGTTGCGTCCCAGCAGGACGGTCGCGACCACGGTCTCGCCCGTGCTGCCATACAGCCAGTCGCCGTCGGCCAGGTTCGGATAACCCCTGGCCCCGCGCGCATCCGACCCGTGGCATGCGGCGCAGTTGTTGACGAACACGTTGTGACCCAGCGTCAGCGCGTGCGCATCGTGTTCGAGCTGTTCGATCGGCTTGTCGCGGTACTGTGCGAACACTGCCTCGAGTTTGCGGTTGTTCTCGGCGAGATCGGCCGCGACCTCCTTGTTGGACGTCCAGCCGAGCGTGCCGGCGGTAGCGCCCAGGCCCGGATAGAACGCGAGATAGCAGGCGCTGAACACGACGCTGATGATGAACATCCCGAGCCACCAGAGCGGGAGTGGGTTGTTCAACTCGCGCAGATCCTCGTCCCAGGTGTGCCCGGTGGTGGCCTCGACGGACTCGCCCGGCTTGCGACCACGCGCCGTGACGGCGAGCAGCCAGAGCACGCCGACGATGTTGGCGACGACCAGGATGATGATGTACCAGCTCCATGCGCTGCTCATGGCGACGCCTCGCCGTCAGCCAGTAGCGGAAGCCGCGCCGCATCGTCGAAATCGGCACGCCGGCGGCTGCTGTAGGCCCACAGTACGATGCCCACGAACATCACCATCAGCACCGCGGTAAGAATGCCCATGATCATTGCTGCGTCTCCTTGGGTCCGAATTTGCCGAGCCCCTGCAAATAGGCGATCAGCGCGTCCATTTCGGTCTTGCCCTTCACGGCGTCAGCGACGCTCGCGTAGTCGGCGTCGCTGTAGGGCAGTCCGACTTTTGCGAGTCCGCGCATGTGCGACTCCACCTCTTGCGCGGAAACGGTCGCCTTGCTGAGCCAGGGAAAGCCGGGCATGTTCGATTCGGGAACGACGCTGCGCGGATCGGTCAGATGGACGCGCTGCCAGTCGTCGCTGTAGCGTCCACCGACGCGCGCGAGATCTGGCCCCGTGCGCTTGCTGCCCCACTGGAACGGATGGTCGTAGACCGATTCGCCGGCGACCGAATAGTGGCCATAGCGCTGCACCTCGGACGCCAGCGTCCTGATCATCTGCGAATGGCAGTTGTAGCAACCTTCGCGGACGTAGATGTCGCGGCCCGCGACTTCGAGCGGCGGGTAAGGCTTCATGCCCGGCAGCGGTTCGACGATCTGCGCCTGGAACATAAGCGGCACGATCTCTACGAGGCCGCCGATGCTGATGACGAGCGCCACGAGCACCGCCATGAGGCCGATATTCTTCTCGATCAATGCATGATTCATCTCGTCTTTCCTCAAGCGGCCACGGTCAGCGGTATTTGCACTTCCGGGATTCGCTGTTCGGCGAGGCACCAGGTCTTCCACACGTTCCAGGTCATGATGAACATGCCTGCGAGCACGAGCAGTCCGCCGAGCAGCCGCGTGACGTAGTAGGGATGCGTCTGCGCGACGGACTCGATGAACGTGTAAGTCAGCGTGCCGTCCGCGTTGGTGGCGCGCCACATGAGCCCCTGCATGACGCCGGCGATCCACATCGAGGTGATGTAGACGACGACGCCGATCGTCGCGACCCAGAAATGCAGGTCGATGGCCTTGATCGAATACATCTTCGTCAGACCGAGCAGGCGCGGGATCATGCAATACAGGCAGCCGATCGTGATGAAAGCGACCCAGCCGAGCGCACCGGAATGCACGTGGCCGATCGTCCAGTCGGTGTAGTGGGAAAGCGAGTTGACGGTCTTGATCGACATCATCGGCCCCTCGAAGGTCGACATGCCGTAGAACGACAGCGCCACGATCATGAATTTCAGGATTGGATCCGTGCGCAACTTATGCCAGGCACCGGACAGCGTCATCATGCCGTTGATCATGCCGCCCCAGGACGGAGCGAGCAGGATCAACGAGAACACCATGCCGAGCGATTGCGCCCAGTCGGGCAGGGCCGTGTACTGCAGGTGGTGCGGACCGGCCCACATGTAGATCGAGATCAGGGCCCAGAAGTGCACGACCGAAAGCCGATACGAGTAGATCGGTCGCTGCGCCTGCTTGGGCACGTAGTAATACATCATGCCGAGGAAGCCCGCGGTCAGGAAGAAGCCGACCGCGTTGTGCCCGTACCACCACTGCACCATCGCGTCGACCGCGCCCGAGTAGATCGGATACGACTTCCACAACGACACCGGAATCGCCAGGTTGTTGACGATGTGCAGCACCGCGACCGTGATGATGAACGCGCCGTAGAACCAGTTGGCGACGTAGATGTGCTTCACGCGACGCTTCATGATCGTGCCGAAGTAGACGACGCCGAACGAGATCCAGACCACTGCGATCAGGATGTCGATCGGCCACTCCGGCTCGGCATACTCCTTGCCCTGCGTGATGCCGAGCGGCAGCGTGATCGCCACGGAGACGATCACCAGCTGCCAGCCCCAGAAGACGAACGCGGCCAGCTTGTCGCTGATGAGGCGGGCCTGGCAGGTGCGCTGCACGACATAGAAAGCGGTCGCCATCAGCGCGCAGCCGCCGAACGCGAAGATCACCGCATTGGTATGCAACGGTCGCAGGCGGCTGTAGGTGAGATAGGGGATGTCGAAATTCAGTGCCGGCCAGGCGAGCTGGGCGGCGATCAGCGCGCCGACGGACATGCCGACGATGCCCCAGAAGATCGTCGCGATCGTGAATTGCCGAACGACCTTGTCGTTGTAGGTCAAAGAGGTTTGCATCGTGACTCCCGGGCTGCCCTGGCGCAGAGTTTCGAACGTTGTGGAATAGGCGCACTTGATCGAAATCAAATTCACGAAGATCGGCCGCGCGGGAAGTGCCCGCGTGGGGCGGCGGGACATCGGTTTGTCTCATATCGACAGTGGCAATCGCGGTTGACTTGACGTGGGTCAAGTTGCCTCGTCGCATAGCTGGTAAAAGATTGGCGACGCATCCGCGCTGCAGGAGTCGTGTTATGCAACCATTTCTCCGCAAGTGGCGCCTAGGCCGCACTTTCCTATTGCTGTTTTTGTTGCTTCCATCGCTCGCAAACGCGCTGCCGGTCTTCAATCGGCAGACCGGCCAGAATTGCATCGCTTGCCACGCGGGTGGCCAATTTCCGGAACTGACGCCGTACGGTCGACTCTTCAAGCTGACGGGATACACGCTCGGAAAGCGCAACGAGATTCCGCTCTCGGCGATGGCGCTGTTCAGCGACTCACGCGCGAACAATACGGCCAAGAGCGAGGATCCCAAGGCGGATTTCCAGAAGAACGGATCGCCTATCTTCGCTACTGGCAGCGCGTTCGTTGCCGGCAAGATCACCGACAACATCGGCGCATTCGTCCAGGTCACGTACGACAACTATGCGAGCCAGACGGACGACGGCAAATTCCACGGGCACTCCTCGGCGGACAACATGGAGGTTCGCTATGCGGACAGGCTGGTCGACAATAACCGAGACCTGATTTACGGCGTCAGCGTCAACAACAATCCATCCGTCTCCGACCCGTGGAATTCGGCAGCGGCCTGGATGCAATATGTGCCGGTACCGAGTCCGACGAGCAGCCGCTTCATCGACGGCAATGCGCCATATCCGGGCATTGCCAGCGGCGGAAACATCGCAGGGCTGACCGGTTACGTGTTCTGGGACCAACTTATCTACGCGGAGTTCGGCGGTTACCGGACAGCGAGGGGAGTCACGTCGTTCTTTAGCGCGGGCGTCGCCGCGGCGGACAAGACCAAGCTGCAGGGAACAAACCCGTACTGGAGAATAGCGCTGAGTCACAATTGGGGTGCACACAGCCTCATGATCGGCACGTCGGGGATGACTGCCAAAGTCTACGACGATCCGCTCGATACCTCGGATTCATTGAGCGTTCATCGATATCGCGACATCGGGGTCGATGCCCAGTACCAGTTTTTGCTCGATCCGCACGCGGTCACCTTTCAGGCTGCTTACGTCCGCGATACGCACCACTGGCCTTATTTTCTTGCCAACCAGCCGATGGTCGACGTCGACGGCAGCGCATTGCCGAACACGAACTCCAGCGATACGACGAAAGTATTTCGCGTCAAGGGCAGCTACGTCTTCGAGGCACGCTTCGGTGGAAGCCTAGCGTTTTTCAATCAGACCGGAACGACGAATTCCATCCTCTATGACCCCACCCCCGTTTCCGGCAACGTGCGCGGAGACCCGGCTGTCCGCGGACTGACGTCGGAGGTCTTCTGGATGCCGATCCAATACGCCCGAATCGGTCTGCAGTTCACGACCTACAGCGTCTACAACGGCTCGTCTCGCAACTACGATGGCGCGGGGCGCAACGCTAGGGACAACAACTCGCTATTCCTCTACTTCTGGGGCGCTTACTGAGCGGATTCCCGGCCCGTCGGCCGTGATTGGCGATTCTGCAACAGAGGAAACGATGATGATCCAAGACCTTTGTCCAAGACTGATACTGTTCACGGCAATCGCGTCGATTGCGGCGTGCGCGAACACGTCGCGCTCGCGCGACCTCGCAAACGCTGAGGTATCGGGGCAGACGCTCGCACAGCAAGTCTGTTCCAATTGTCACGGCGTCGGCGGCATCGCGGTCTCGCCGAATTTCCCCAATCTCGCCGCCCAGCAGAAGCAGTATTTCGTTGCTCAGCTCGCCGAGTTCAAGAGCCACCATCGGGAGGATCCCGCGGGCTTCGAGTACATGTGGGGAATTGTGCGCACCCTCACCGACAAACAGATCGAAGAACTTGCGGACTATTTCGCCGCACAGCAGCCAATGGTCGCGGCGCGCGAAGGCGATCCGACGGCACTCGAGAGCGGTCGGGTCATCTTCTTGCAGGGCATCCCCGCGCTGGGCGTGCCTGCGTGTGCGACCTGTCATGGCGAGAACGGGGCGGGCAAGGGACCCTATCCTCGTCTCGCCGGACAGCATGTCGACTATCTCGTCAAGCAGCTGTCGGTCTTCCAGCGGACCAACGAGCGCCCTGCGGGGGCGGTCATGAAGGTCGTCGCTCATCAGCTAACGCATGCGGATATTCGTGCCGTATCGGTGTATGCGCAGAGCCTGGCGCCAGGACTCGGTGTTCCCTGAAGCAGCAGGCGGTAATCCCAGATGAAAAAACCTCGCGCCTTGAATTTTTTCAGCGTGATTCGACCTCGGACACTGCTTCAACGTGCGGACACGCTGGTCTCAAGATCGCTGCATGCACGCTGAAAGGCAGAAAGGAGCACCCGCTGGACTCGACGATGAACCCTCCCGGCGCGCCCTGACTCAAACTCGCCAACGCCGGGTTCTGCGTCACCTCCCTGTCTAGGACCTCCTTCGCGGACACCGCGGCACGCCAGGGCGAGGCCGATCCGACCGCGGTCGCGCTATCGCGAGTACGCGTGCAAGGTCGACGCGGCGAAATATCCGGTGCACGCGGCCGGACCGACCCGCGCGAATGCCGGCTCTTCGCGGGTGCGCCGATGCAGGCTTGCGCTGCTGCCTAATGTTGCGGGGCAGGACCATGGCCGGCAGCGGCTGGTGCAGCGCATACAACGCGAAGACCCGAGCACGCTGCAGATGATCCTGAGTCGCGGCCGACCCTCCCGCCGGCGAGACGATGCGCAGCATCGCGATGGTGGACAGGCGCGCCTGCTCGCGGCGTGCGAGGCGAGGATGCCGGTGAGGCGCAACGTTCGCAATGCGGGGCAGCGCATGAATCGCGCTGCGCACGTCAGTTGACGCGGATCAAGAAGCGCCGCGTTGCGCCGGTACACAATCTGCGCCAAGACGAGCGATTCGCGCTCGACGGCTATTCGCTTACGGAGCGCCACGATGAGTGCAAACGTCCAGACCAACCCGTCGGAAAAAATTTCGCCTCCCGCATATCTCGGCGGAGATCAATGGCACGAAAGATTGAGCGACGGAACGACCGTGCTGATCCGTTCCATTCGCGAAGAGGATATCGATCTCGAGCGTCGCTTCATCGAGGAACTCTCGCCCGAGTCGCGTCGCTTCCGATTTCTCGGCCAGATGAACGCACCGAGCGCGGCATTGCTCAAGCAGATGACTCAACTCGATCCTTCACGAGACGTGGCGTTCGTGGCGCTGATCGCCGACGGCGCGCTGAAGCGCGAGATCGGCGTCGCGCGCTTCAGTACCGACCAGAGCGGCAACGCGTGCGAGTGCGCGGTCGCCGTCGCCGATGCGTGGCACCATCGTGGCCTCGCGACGCTGCTGATGCAGCATCTGATCAACGTGGCCCGCAGCCGCGGGATCGCATCGATGAGCTCGATCGACGCGGTCGACAATTCGGGGATCAAGGACCTCGCGGCGCGACTCGGTTTCTCGCGCGTGTCCGACCCCCAGGATCCGCACCAGGTCATTCATACGCTCGAGCTGAAGGCCTGATCGTCCTCGTTGCGTTGAGGGAGTGGTCGCCGCAGAACTCCGGCGCGGCCGTCGTTGCGGCGTCATTGCGGCATCGTCCCGGTGTCGCGCGCAATGGCGGCCGTGCCTGTCGAGACGATCGAGGACCAGAGTGGATTGTCAATCTCTCGGTATGCGGGCATCCTCGTGCCGGAGTCACTCCGCGGCGTCGTGTTGATCATTTGATCGGGCTTACTTCGCGTTCCTTTAAACGCAGCGCCTCCGGCGCGACGGGTGAATCACGCGGCCCGATTGCGCCCTTCCGTCGGAGATGCTCGATCTTGTCCGTCCCGATTGACCTGCATCAACCCGATGAGGAGGCCGTTGCCTACAGTCGAGCCTTCTGGGCAGCGGCAGGAGCAGCGCCATCGACATTCACCGGCGATCGGACACAGCACGGCAGCGCGCGGTACGCGTGTCGCGCACGCCTGTGCAAGCGATCCGGTCGCAAGCCCCCCCGAGCGTGCGCGTCGCCTCGCGTTTGCAGCCACGCTCGTCAGTGCGCTGGTCAGAGCGCAACCCATGAGAAACGCGTTCACCCGGGCGTTGGAATTTCGCCATGCGTGCCTGCATTTTCGCGATGACTTGCTGCTGTCCGACGAGGAAATCGAATTCATCCTCGATGCAGGCCGCCTTTCGCCTTCCTCGATAGACCTCGAGCCCTGGCACTTCATCGTTGTCCGCGACGAGGCGCTAAAGCGGGCCGTCGCGGTCGCCAGTGGCGGACAGGAACATGTGCGGACGAACAGCGCGCTGATCGTCGTCCTGCTGAGGTTGGCGGATATCGAACCGGCCGGCGAATATGTGCGCAGCATGCTGCGACACGAAGCGGACGAGGCGGCAGTGGACCGGCTCACGCAGAAATATGCGCAAGCCGTTACCCAGTCGGGCGCGAGGGGTTGGGGGCTCATGCAATGCCACATCGCGGCCGCGAACATGATGACCGCCGCCGCCTATATCGGCGTCGATTCCTGCCCGGTGGACCATTTCGACGCGTCCGCAGTTGGATTGGCATTGGCTATCGACGTGACACGCGTCGAACCCGCCGTGCTGCTGCCTATCGGCTACCGGCTGCATGAGCCCGCATCGAGGCAGCGTCTAGCGAACGGATCGATCGTCGACTACCGCTGAGCGTCGTGACGACGAAAAGGCGCGGACCGGGATGCTGCGACGCGTTGAATTGACATGCGTCAAGGCCGCTGCGCGGCGCCGAGCTAGTCTGGACGCGTAAATTCACAACCCCGCTGAGGAAGACGACATGTTCAAGAACATTCTGGTGCCGACGGATGGGTCCAAGCTGTCCGAGAAAGCCGTCAAACAGGCCGTCGCGATCGCGAAGCAGGTCAAGGCGAAAGTGACCGCCATCCATGTTTCGCCGAAGTTCCACACATTCACCTATCAAACCGAAATGCTCGAGGTGACGCGCAAGGAGTATGACGACGTGTCGGCGCAGCGCGCTGCGGAGATCCTGCAGTACGCCGAACGCGTGGCCGCCGTCAGCGACGTGCAGTGCGAGGGCGTGCGCTCGGTCAGCGACCAGCCCTATCTCGAAATCATCAAGGCCGCGAAGAAGAAGGGCTGCGATCTGATTCTGATGGCATCGCACGGCCGTCGCGGGATCGAGGGGTTACTCCTCGGCAGCGAAACACAGAAGGTCCTGACCCACAGCGTCGTGCCGGTACTCGTCTACCGCTGATCGGCCAACCCGCGAACGATCGTCGCGGGTTCTGCGCGTCGATACATCACGAGACTCTGCGCTCACGGTTTGCATGAGATTCGGCGCGGGCTCGTGCGCGAGGACACGCGAGTGGCGCTGGGCGCAGATGACGACGGCTGGAGGCGGTTGCCGAAACGCCCGTGCGCCGCCCGCCCGATTGCCACGCGTCGCCTCGCGCGGCCGCCACGCCGCGTTCGACTCGATCGTCGACGGCGCATGCGCGTCCGGTCGTCGTCCGCCGCGCGCCATTCTCTGGCCTGCGACGCCGTGCCGCCCGGCGTGCGGTTCCGCCGGACTCAGGGGCGTCCGTGCGTCGCCGGCCCGCTGCCATGCGATCGCCGGACGCGCAGCTCCCGGTCCCTGATATATTTGTCGCCGAAACCTGCGCAAGCAGGCGTGCGGGTCTTGAATGACTTCGTCAGGACGACGATACCGACTGCGACGATGTGACCCGAATGAGCGAGTCCGCTACCCCAGCGAGAATGCACCACCTGCTCGTCGTCGAGGACGATGAGGAGATCGCCGCGATCATCCGGCGCTATTTCTCGGGTCAGGGATTCGTCGTCCTTGTCGCGAGCGACGGGCGCTCGATGCGCACCGTCCTTGCGGCGGAACCCATCGATGCGGTGTTGCTGGACCTCGGACTTCCCGGTGAGGACGGGTTGACCCTGATGCGTTACCTGCGCGAGTCCTGGAGTGGCGCTGTGATCATGCTGACCGGTCGCTCCGACTCGGTCGATCGAATTGTCGGCCTCGAGCTCGGCGCCGACGATTACGTCACCAAGCCATTCGACCTGCGCGAACTGCTTGCTCGCGTGCGCAGCGTGCTGCGCCGGACCTCCGAGCACAAAGCGTCCCGGCCGGTGCAGGGCGGTGACAACCTGCGTTTCGCGAGCTTCACGCTGAATACCGCCGCCCGCACGTTGTTGAGCCCCGCGGGCACGGACGTGCCGCTGACCAGCGGCGAGTTCGAGTTGCTGGCGATCTTCGTGAGCCACCCCGAACGCGTCTTGTCCCGGGATGAACTCATGACATTGCTGCATGGGCACGGCGCGGGCCCGTTCGATCGGGCGGTCGACGTGGGCGTGGGTCGCCTGCGGCGCAAGCTCGAGGAGAATGGCGCGCAGGACACGTTGATCCGGTCGGTGCGCGGTGCAGGATATCTTTTCGCGTCACGCGTCGAACGAGGCGACGTCAATGGCTGACGACAAGCCACTCGGCGCATCGACGTTCAGGGCCCTGTTCCTGACTGCTCCGGACGCGATGATCGTGTCCGACGCGGCGGGCGTGATCGTACTCTGCAATCCGCAAGCAGAGATGTTGTTCGGCTACGAACCCGGAGCGCTCGAGGGACTCAAGATCGAGATGCTCGTCCCGCAACGGATTCGCGGTGTGCACGAAGGTTATCGCGGCAACTACATCCGCGATCCGCGCGTGCGTCCGATGGGAAAAGGACAGGAGCTCAGCGGACTGCGCCGCGATGGCGCCGAGTTTCCCGCGGAGATCGGCCTCAGCCCGATTGAAAGCGAGGACGGGAAGTTCTACGCCGTTTCCATCCGCGACATCTCGGAGACTCAGCGTGCCCGCCAGGCGCTGATCCGCGCCCGCTACGACACCGCGATCGCCCAGCTCAGTCGCCTCGCGCTGGAATCGCTCGGTTACGAGACTCTCCTCGCTTCGATTCCAACGCTGCTGAGTCGCGAGCTGATGGTCGACACGGTGGCCATGCTGCTGACCGAAACGCAAGGCAGGACTTTCCAGTTGCGCGCGTCGGTCGGCCTCGACAACGCGTTCCAGCGACTGGTGTCCTTCGTCGTCTCTGCGGATTGCTTTCCGTCGGTGCTGCGCTGCGGAGACACTTTCGTCGCTTCGATCGACGAGTTGGCAGGCGGTCGCTCCGCCGATGTGCGCCGTCTGCTGCGTGAAAGCGGCCGCGACGATCTCGTGGTGGCCCCGCTGTTCGACCGCGATCACCCGATGGGAGTTCTGATCGCCGCGGTCAAGGCGCCCAATCTGTTCGATCGCGATAAGATTCATTTCCTGCGCTCCGTCTGCAATCTGCTGGCCGCGACCCTGCAGCGTTCGCGCACAGAGGATCAGCTCGCGCATGCGCAACGGCTCGAGGCAATCGGCCAGCTCACGGGCGGAATTGCGCATGACTTCAACAATCTCCTGACCGTGATTTCCGGCAACCTGCAATTGCTCGAGGGCGAACTGCAAGGCAGCGCGCAGGCTCAGGAGACCGTGGCGGCGGCATTGCGCGCGACCGGGCGCGGCGCCGAACTCACGAAAAAACTGCTCGCGTTCGCACGGCGGCAGCGGCTTAATCCGCAGGTCGTCGACACGGGCCGCCTCGTCGACGAGCTGGGGCCGCTGTTGCGACGCTCGCTCGGCGAGACCGTGAAGGTACACGTCGACTGCGCGAAGGGTGTCCAGCACGTTTTCGCGGACCCTGGGGAACTCGAGGGCGCGATCCTCAATCTCGCGATCAATGCGCGCGACGCGATGCCGCAGGGCGGGGATCTCTACGTCACGCTGCGCGACTATCGGGTGGCCGAGTCCGAGGCGCACTCGGGCCTGCGCGCGGGAGACTACATCGCCATCGAGGTGCGGGATACCGGCGTGGGCATGAGTTTCGAGGTGCTGACGCGCGCGTTCGAGCCGTTTTTCACGACGAAGGACAGCGGCCGGGGAAGCGGCCTCGGACTCAGCATGGTGTATGGCTTCGTCAAACAGTCCGGCGGCCATGTCGCCGCGGACAGCCGCGTGGGCTACGGGACGAAGATCGAGATTTTCCTGCCCGTTGCCGAGCGCGGCGCGACGACCGCAGAGCGCGCGATGGGTGCCGTGCAGCCCAGGGGCTCCGGAACCATCCTCGTCGTCGAAGACGAGGCGGACGTTCGCCGCATTGCCGTGTCGTTCCTGAAGGCCGCCGGTTACGCGACGCGGGAGGCGGAGAACGCAGAGCAGGCGTTGGCTGTGCTCGACGCGAACAGCGATATCGACATGCTATTCAGCGACGTCGTTCTGGGCGGCGGCATGAACGGCGCGGAATGCGCGAGCATCGCGCAAGCGCGGCAACCGCAACTGCACGTCTTGCTGACGTCCGGATATGAGAACCCGACTGCGCACGCGGCGGCGAACATCGATCCTGCGACGCGGCTCCTGCGCAAGCCGTACCGGCGCGAGGAGCTGTTGCTTGCGGTGCGCGAGGTCCTCGCGAGCTAAGTGGCGCGCGCCTGAAGGCGGCTCAGTGCAGCTGGTCGCCGAAACCCGCGATGCGACGGAGGCCCGCGTGATCGACGATGCGCATCTCGCGCCGCTGTACGCCGATGCAATTCGCATTCGACAGGTTGCCGAGAGCGCGACTGACCGTCTCGTGCTTCAGCGCGAGGTAGCTTGCGATATCGGCGCGGCACATGCGCAGGATGAAGTGGCTTCCGCTGAAACCTAGGGCCTGGTAGCGCGAAGCGAGGTCTAGCAGAAAGGCTGCCACTCGCTGTTCTGCGCTCAGCGTGCCAAGCGCGAGCATCCACGCGCGATCCTTGCGGATCTTTTCCGCGAGAGCAGCGGTCAATCGCGATTGCATCTCGGCGATGCGCATGCAGGCGACGAGGACCGCGGGGAACGGCAACTCCCAGATCTCGGTCGTCTCCAGCGCGATCGCATCGCACGTGTAGGCAGCCAAACCGATGGACTCCGCGCCGACGAGTTCGCCCTGCAGAAAGAATCCGGTGACCTGTTCACGCCCATCGGCGGCGAGTTCGCACATCTTGAGTGAGCCGAGTCGCACGTAGAACAGCGCGGTGAACGGCTGGCCCGCCCGGTACACGTGCTGACCGGGCTCGAGGCGGCGACTCACGATCTGGACGTGCTCGCGCAGCTGTTCCGGATCGAATCCGCGGGCCTCGCTGGAATGCGTGGGTCCTGCAACGGGCGCAGTTGGCAGGCGGCTGATATCTTGGGTCGGCAAGCTCATTTTCGAATCCTTTCGCTGGTGATGGGCGTGCAGAAGAGGCTAGCGAATGGAACGCTCCACATGACGACCCGTCAGCAACGATGCGTAACAGTTTGTAACGCCGAGCCGCTCGCGCCCGCGTCGTTGACGTGCGTCAAAAACCCGGCGGCCTGCGTCGCATATAGTCGCGGCGGTTCAGCGGAGGAGTCATGCGCGAGATTCTTGCACTAGCGAACAAGTACGGCTGCGCGAGCCGCAACATGGCGTATGCGGGAGAACTTGCCCTCGCGATCCAAGGTTCACTGACGGGCCTGTTCGTCTCCGAATCCGTATCGAGTATCGGCGTGGCGATCTCCTACCCGGAGTTCGAGACGATCGAGGCCGACCTCGCGAGCGAGGCGGCGGAAGCAGCGCCGATGTTCGAGCGCTGGGCGCGCGAGCTCGGTGTCCTGCACTATCGCTGGCAGGTCGCGCGCGGCAGCGCGCAGGCCGTCCTCGCGCGCCTCGCGAACTGGCATGACTTTCTGATCTTGGAGAAAGGCGAGAATGTGCCGCCGGGCACGCCGTTGATCCTCGGCAAGATCCTGCTCACCGCGGGCGTCACCTGCATCGTCGTTCCCGAAAAATCGCAGGCTCCGGCAGTGCCCGGCTCGGTCGCGATCGCGTGGAACGGGACGCCCGAAGCGATGCGCGCGGTGCGCGCCGCGTTGCCGCTGCTCGAGTGCGCCAAGAACGTGCTGCTGATCGACGGCGAGGGTGCGGCAACCGGGCTGCCGATCGCCTGGCATCCGCCGCTGGACGTCGATCGCTATCTCGAGGCGCACGCGATCCGCTTCGAACGCACGCCATTCGAAGCGAACAGAATGGAAACCGGTCGCGGACTGCTCAGGCTCGCCGAAAAGGCGTCGGCCGACCTGTTGGTGATGGGTGCCTACGGATACTCGCGTTACGAGGAATGCATTTTCGGCGGCGCGACGGAGTACGTGCTGCGCAATGGTGAACTACCGGTCTTGTTCCGACATTAGACAAGGCCGGAACGTGGCGCGCGCACGCCGTGGCCGCCCCATGCCGCGACGCCGTGGCGCGGGTTCACGATGCCCGCCCGGCCGCAGGCCGGTTTGTCTGTCACAACCGGCGCGATTTTTTCGCGCGTCAGGCGACTTGCGTGGCCTTCGTGATGCCGAGGCGCCTGTGCATGATCGGACTCGTCGTCGTGTATTGCAGATAGGCCTTTTCCCCGGGCTTGACCACCTCGCGCACGCCGAAGGCCGCGAGCGCCGCTTCGTGGAATCCGCTGAGGATGAGTTTCTTCTTGCCAGGATAGGTATTGATGTCGCCGACCGCGAAGATTCCCGGAATGTTAGTGCGGAATTGTGCGGTGTCCACCTTGACCTGGTTCGCGTCCAGTCCGAGACCCCATCGCGCTATCGGTCCGAGCTTGGGGTGCAGACCCCAGAACACGAGGAGATGATCGGTCTCGACGCGGGTAACGAGCCCGCTCGCGGTCTTCACGTGGATCGCGGCGAGCGCCCCATCCTTGATGTCGAGATTGGAGATGTCGCCCTCGAGGAACTGCATCTTCTGATCGCTGCAGAGCTGCTCCATCTGGCGGACCTTGCCGGCCGCCGCGCGGAACTCGTGCGAGCGGTGGACGAGAACGAGGCTATTGACTTGGTCGTGCAACGCGAGCGCCCAGTCGAGCGCCGAATCCCCGGCGCCGGCGATGACGATGTCGCGACCGCGGAGAGCCGCGGGATCATTGACCTTGTAGTGCAGCGTCTTGCCCTCGAGCAGGTCTGCGCCGGCAATCTGCACGCGGCGCGGCATGAAAGCGCCGACGCCGCCCGCGACAATCACAGTGGCCGCGTCGAAATTCGTGCCGACGCTCGTGCTGACCGCGAAGCGGCCCGAGTCCTGCCGGCGCACCTCGGTCACCTGCTCTCCGAGGTGGAATTGCGGTGCGAACGGTCGGATCTGCTGCATCAGACGATCGATCAATTCGCGCGCGTCGCACACCGGAATCGCCGGGATGTCGTAGATGGGTTTATCCGGGTAAAGCTCGATGCATTGGCCGCCGACCGCCGGCATGCTGTCGACGACGTGCGCCCGGATGTCGAGAAGCCCGAGTTCGAATACCTGAAACAAGCCGACGGGTCCGGCTCCGACGATGACGACATCGGTCTCGATCATTTCGTCCTCGTTCTCCTGTCATTTCATGGCTCGTGCGCGCAACGATAGCCGGCTCGTATGCGCGCGTCTTGATTCTGATCAATCGGCCGGCGGGCGAAGCGCAAGGCTCCTCACCTTGATCTGGCTCAAGTCGGGGGCACCCGCGTTCGCTCTAGAGTGCTCGCGGAGGTGACCCATGATTCGACACGTCCTGATACCCACTGATGGTTCGGAATCCGCGCGCGGGGCGGCGCGGCGCGCGCTGGAATTTGCGGCGGCGCTCGGCGCCCGCGCGACCGGCCTGCACGTTATCGTGCCGTTCCACGCGTATACCTACCGTTCGCAGGTGATGTTGTCCTACCATAGGGCGCTGCCGGAAGATTCTCAGGCCGCCTACGAGGCGACCACCACGGCCTGCGCGCGGCGCATTCTCGATGAATTCGAAGGCCTCGCCGAAGAGGCGGGCGTGCGTTGCGACACGCTCGTGCTGCAGCACGATGAGCCGTTTCGAGCGATCCTCGACGCCGCGCAGCGCAAGCGCTGCGACCTGATCGCGATGGCGTCCGCTGGGCGTAGTGGAATTTCCGGCGTGCTGCTCGGCAACGAGGCGCACAAGGTCCTGACGCACGGCAAGCTGCCCGTGCTCGTGTTCCGCTGAGGCGTCGCGCGACGGCCCGTGCCGACGAACACGGCTGCGCGGCTGAATGGGCGAGTCGGCGCCGATTGGCGCGTCGCAGGCTAGAGCACGAACATGCCGATCGCCGCGCCGAACATCAGCAGTGTCGTCGTGGCGACCGCGAATCGCGTGAGGCGCGAACTCGTCTGACCGCGCATGATCGTCGCGTCGGTCGCGACGAGATAGATGCAGACGAGCAGGAACGGCGCGAGCAGGCCGTTGATGATCGCGGACCACAACAGTGCCTTGATCGGGTCGACATTCAGGAACACGAGCGCTATGCCGACGAGCGTCGCGACGATGAAGACCGCATAGAACGACGTGGCCTGGCGGAATTTCTTGTCGAGCCCATACGCCCAGTCGAACGTCTCCGCGAATGCATAGGCCGCGGATCCCGCGAGCGTCGGAATCGCGAGTAGTCCCGTGCCGATGATGCCGAGCGTGTACAGAAAATATGCGAAATCGCCCGCGAGCGGCCGCAACGCCTCGGCCGCCTCGCGGGTCGTCGAGATGCCGACATGGCCGGCGCGATGCAGGGTCACGGCCGTGGCGAGAATGATGAAATACATGACGACGTTGGAATAGAGCGTGCCGACGCCGACGTCGATGCGACGATCCGCGAGTGCGTCGTTCGAGGCGCCTTCGCGCTGCACGATGAGGCGCCTGCCCATCGCTTCCTCCTCCTCGACCTCCTGCGCGGCCTGCCAGAAGAACAGGTAGGGGCTGATCGTCGTACCGAGAATCGCGACGAGGATCGGCCACGCCTCGTGGCTGCTCGGCCAGCTCGGCAGAAACGTCGCGCGCAGCGCGGCGCCCCAGTCCGGTCGGCTGATCAACGCGGCGAGCACATACGCGAATAGGATCAGCGCGAGCCATTTCAGCACACGCGCGATCTGGTGGTAGCGCAGCCAGACGGTCGCCACGCAGATGCCGAGGCCGAATACCGCCACGTAGACGTGCGCCGGACCGCCACCGAGCATCTCCGCCGCGTCGCCCATACCGGCGAGGTCGGAGGCGATGTTGACGGTATTCGCGATCAGCAGCGCGAGCGAGAAGAAACCCACCAGCGCGCGCGGAAATTTCTTGTGCATCGCACCGGCGAGGCCCATGCCGGTAACCATGCCGATGCGTGCGCACATCATCTGGACGCCGGCCATCAGCGGCCACGTGACGAACGCGGTCCACAACAACGACGTGCCGAGCTGCGCGCCCGCGATCGAATAAGTAGTAACGCCCGAGGGATCGTCGTCGGCCGCGCCCGTGACGACGCCCGGTCCGAGCGCGCGGAATACCCGCCGCCATCCGCTCGCCCTTGGCACGTCCCGTGATCGGTCCGTCATGTGTACCGGCTCCGCGAACGAAAGCGTGATTCGCCAACAGCATATTCTACGACTCTGCAGCACCGCGCGAGGTGTTGAGCCGCAGCATCTGTTTCAGCTTTCCCTCTTCTGTAGCGCTCGGAAGATGCCGACGCAGTCAACGATGAGTCCCGACTGCTTGCCCGACGCGACCCGGTTGGCGCGGGCTATGGTCTGCATCAGCGTGTGCCCCCGCATTGGTTTGTCGAGATAGATCTTCGAGCATGTCGGCACGTAGAATCCAGTGATCCACATCGCAC
>JBDTYX010000161.1:0-7407 GCA_040005435.1 Rudaea sp.
CGCGCGACGAGTTGAGGAATGACCAGCGCGGCCAGCGCGGCGAAGCCGTTGTAGGCCGCGAACAGCACGCCGACCCAATTCGCGCCGTCGTTGTACGCGGCCGAGGTCGTGTCGGCGCTGCCGAAGTGCACCTGGGTCACGGCAGCCGTGGTGTAGATCCACATCGCGAACAGCGCGAACCACGAGAAGAACTGCACGACCGCGAGCTGGCGCATCGTCGTCGGCATGCCGTTGAGGTCGGCGATTATTTCGGTGAACAAGTTGCCCGCGCTGGTGAAACTCACCGCGAGCTGGATCAGGCCATACGCGAGCATGAGGCCCGCGAGCAGGTATAGCTGCTTGTCGACGCCGGTCTGCTGGACGGCGAGCAGCGCCGCGAGCCCGATCACCGTCCAGACGCCGCCCGTGCGGCGCATGCGCGCGCGCGGCGCCGGCGCGGTCGGCACGCGCGCATCGTCGAACGCCGCGAGATCGGCGGGTGGATATTCGCGTGTCGTCAGGATCGTCCACGCGATCGCGCCGAACAGCACCGCGGCGCCCGCGTAGAACGAATACTTCACGGTCGCGGGGATCGCGCCCGCGGGCGCGGTGTTCGCGACGCCGAAGTGGGCGAGCACGAACGGCAACGCGCTCGCGATCACCGAGCCTGCGCCGATGAAGAAACTCTGCATCGCATAACCTCCGGCGCGCTGCGACGGCGGTAGCTGGTCGCCGACGAATGCGCGGAACGGCTCCATCGAGATGTTGATCGACGCATCGAGGATCCACAACAGCCCGGCCGCGACCCAGAGCGCGGGCGAGTTCGGCATCGCGATCAGCGCGAGCGTCGCGAGGATCGCGCCGGCGAGGAAGTAAGGGCGGCGGCGGCCGAGTCCGTTCCAGGTGCGATCGGAAAAGTAGCCGACGATCGGCTGCACGACGAGGCCGGTCAGCGGCGCGGCGATCCACAGCGCCGGAATGTTGTCGACGCTCGCGCCGAGCGTCTGGAAGATCCGGCTCACGTTCGCGTTCTGCAGCGCGAAGCCGAACTGGATGCCGAGGAAGCCGAAACACATGTTCCAGATCTGCCAGAAGTTCAATCGGGGCTTGGCCGTCATCTTCAGCTCATCGTCAGCGGAGGCGCGCTTTCACGCGAGGGCGAATGCGGGCCCGCTTGGCCCGCGCGAACACGCTGTGAGGCGGACTCGAGCGGCGCGAGCGCCGGGCCCGCCGTGCCGTCGCCAGGATCACCGCAGCGGCACGATGCGCAGGTCGCCGTAGTCGGCGTCGTTGACCGGGCCCGACTCGCCGCCTTGCTCGCCGGTGTAGAGCTTGTTGCGCGACAGGAAGCTCATGTTGAAACCCTGCTCGAGCGCGAACATGCACTTGGCGCCCGCGTGCGCAGCGAATCTGACTGGCGTCGAGACGTTGCTCGCGACCGTATGCGGCATGACGACCGGCGCGCGCTGGCGCGGCTCGCCCGCGCAATCGATCGCCAGCATCTTCACCGCGGCGGTCACGCCGGTGTTGATCGGTCCGTGTCGATTCTCGTAGGCGATGCGCAATTCGAAGTTGCCGTCGCGTTTCGCGGTCCACGCGCGCGGCCATGCGCCGCCCACCTCCTCGAAGGAGCCGAGCCGGACGATCGGCCCGGGCAGCGACTCGAGCAGCGTCGACGCATCGACGCGCGTCGTCCAAAGGCTTTGCAGCGTCGCGAGGGCGGGCAGTTCGATGCTCTTGAGCGGCTGAGTGCCGCCCGGAGTCCAGGTCTGCAGCAGCTTGCCGTCGAGGTAGAAGCGCATGGGCGAATGGCTCGCGTCTTCCACCTTTGGCGCGAGCGGATTGGAGGTCGGCGTGTCGGGCGCGAACTGCGGCGCATTGAGACGAAGCGGCGGCGCGTCGACGTGGCGACCACGCAGGCTGAATGTGTATTTGTTGCCCGCTCGCGGCAGCGCCTTGTCGAGCACGAGCAGGTCGTCGTCGGTGCCGAGCTTATCGGGCTTGCGCAGCACGATCTCGCAGCCGCAGCGCTTCGACTCGAAGCTGATCTCCGCGCGCTCGCCGAACAGCATCGGCACGAGTTCGACCGGAATCTTCGGCTGCACGACGAAGCGATCGCCGACGCGCGCGCTGCCCTCGGGTTGCTCGTCGTGGCCTGCGCTTTGCGTCAGGCCGAACACGCCTTCGGCGACCGCCGTAAACATGGCTGCGACCGACCACAGCTGGCGCGGCGAGTTGACGACGGGCCCGCTCCACCTGCCGTCCTCGACGTGGATTTCGCCGCTGACGAGTTCGTAGTTCTCCATGTTCGACCCCGCGAGCGCCGCGCCCTGCAGTATCGAGCGCAGCTCGTGCGCGATGCGCCTGGGGTCGTCGAGCTTGCGCGCCGCGCGCAGCGCATAGGCGCTCACGAACGGCCAGATAGCACGGTTGTGATAGATCGCCGCATCGCGGTGCTCGGGCCAGATCACCGGGCTGCCCGCGGGCCAGGTCGGATAGTTCGCGAGCGCCTTGCGCGCGCGCGCGGGCGAGGGGATGTCGGCGAGCACCGCGAGCGCGGTGCCGAGCAGGTCGTAGGCTTCTATTGTCTGCGGGCCGCCGGGGCCGGCGATGTAGCTCATGTACAGGCCGCGATCCTCGCGCCAGAAGTGCGCGTCGATCGCGCTGCGCAATGCGGCCAGCTCTCGTCCGTACTGCGCCGCGGCGGCCGCGTCCTTGCGCGTCTTTGCCATGCGCACGGCGAGCGCGAGCGCCTCGTAGTGCAGCACATTGGTCGACAGCGAGGACGAATCCGCGATGAAGCGCACGTCGTTCTCGGTCCAGGTCGGATAGGTCTGCTCGCGCCAGTCGAGGAACGAAGTCTCGCCCCGATAGAGTCCTGCGGTCGCGTCGAACGCGAACTGGCGGTCCTGCGCGAGCGTGCCGACGAGTGCGCGGTAGGTCTTGTCGGCGAACGCTGCGTCGTCGAGCAGGTGGCGCGCGCCGAGAAACCAGGCGACGCGATCGGTCGAGATCGGCCAGCTACCCCCGGAGCCCGTGTCCTGAACGACGAAGAGGCCCTGCTTGGCGGTCGGTTCGCGCACGTCTGAGAGTTTGAACTCGAGCGTGCGCCGCGCGCGCGGCGGGTCGAGCCATGCGAGCGCGAGGTCGATCGAATACGACGAGTCGCGCGTCCACACGAACGGCCACTTGACGCCGGTCACGTAGCAGTCGCACGGAATCGGCTTGCCGTGGTTGTACGCGCCGTCGAGCAACTCGCTGACCCTCGCGTCGCTCGCCTCGCCCTGCGCGAGCGCGAACAGCGCATCGACGAGCGGGCTCGCGGTCTCGCTGCGCTCGGCCTGGCGCGCGATCTTGTGCACGCTGCCATTGGCGTCGAGGCGATAGCCGTCGCCGTCGATGCTCGCGGTCGCGCTGCGTTGCCCCGACACGACGCGCGACTGCGCGTCGGTCTCGGCGGCGGACGCAGACCCGGCAAACAGCAGCGCGAATGCGAGCAACGGCGTCATCGAACGTGGCTGGGTCATGCGCGCAAGCCTACGCCGGTTGGATGACCTTGGCGAAGATCGCGGCGTGCGCCGGCAGATGCATCGCGTGCGCATCGATCGATCCCGGGCGCGGCCCCGGCGCGGCGAGCGCCGCGGCGTGCAGCCCCGCCGGCAGCGCGAAGTCGATCGGCGTCGCGCCGAGATTGAACGCGACGAGCAGGTCCTGTTGGGCGTGCGAGCGAACGAACACGAGCAGCGGCTCCGGGGCGTCGACGAAACGGATGCTGCCGTGGACCAGCGCGGCCTGCTGTCGGCGCCAGCGCAGGAAATCGCGGAAAGCGCGCAGCGTCGATACGGGATCCTTCTCCTGGCGCGCGACCGACAGCGGAAGGTGCTCGTCTGGCACTGGCAACCACGGCTGGGCGGAGCTGAACGCGGCGTGGTCGCCGCCGTCCCACGGCATCGGCGTGCGACATCCATCGCGGCCCTTGAAGTTGGGCCAGAACGCGATCCCGTATGGATCGCGCAGCTGCGCATAGGGCACGTCGGCCTCGGTCAGGCCGAGCTCCTCGCCCTGGTAGATGCATGGCGTGCCGCGCAGCGAGCACACCATCGCGGTCAGCAGCTTGGCGAGATCGGGCGTCGACGTGCCGTTGCCCCAGCGGCTCAGCACGCGTTCGACGTCGTGGTTGGAGATCGCCCAGGACGGCCAGCCGTCGCCGATCTTCGCTTCGAGCGCCTCGACCGTCGTGCGTATGTGCGACGCCGAGAAATCGGCGCTGAGCAGCTCGAAGCTGTAGCCCATGTGCAGGCGCGGGCCGCGCGTGTATTCGGCGATCGTCGCGAGCGAGTCCTCCGACGAGACCTCGCCGAGCAACGCCACGTCCGGATACTCGTCGCTCAGCCGGCGCAGGTCCTCGAGGAACGTGACGTTCTCGGGCTGCGTGTTGTTGTGGTAGTGAAACTGGAACGCGTAAGGATTGTCGGGCGAGAATCCGCGTCCGACGCGCTGCTCCTCGGGCTTGGCCGGGTTGTCGCGCAGCAGGCGGTCGTGGAAGCAGAAGTTGATCGCATCGAGGCGGAACGCGTCGACGCCCTTGTCAAGCCAGAAGCGCACGTTGTCGAGCGTCGCGGCGCGAACCTCGGGATGATGAAAATTGAGATCGGGCTGCGCTGCGAGGAAATTGTGCAGGTAATACTGGCAGCGGCGCGGCTCCCAGCGCCAGGCGACGCCACCGAAGATCGACAACCAGTTGTTCGGCGGCGTGCCGTCGGCGCGCGCGTCGGCCCAGACATACCAGTCGGCCTTGGGGTTGCTGCGATCCGCGCGACTCTCGTTGAACCATGCGTGCGCGACCGAGGTGTGGCTGAGCACCTGGTCGATCATCACCTTGAGGCCGAGGCCGTGTGCCTTTTCGAGCAGGCGTTCGAAGTCGGCCATCGTGCCGAACAGCGGGTCGATTTCCCGGTAATCGGCGATGTCGTAGCCGAAATCGGCCATCGGCGACTTGAAGAACGGCGAGATCCAGATCGCATCGACGCCGAGCGAGGCGATGTAATCGAGCCGCGCGACGACGCCGGGCAGATCGCCGACGCCATCGCCGTTGGTGTCGAGGAAGCTGCGCGGATACACCTGGTAGATGACGGCCCCGCGCCACCAACTCGAATCGGCCATGTGAATCTCCCCAAACCTGCGCAATTCTTGTGTGAGCGCCTGACAGCAAAGCTTAGCGGCTCGCGCACAAATGAGAACCGAGGTGCATACGTATTCGTTGGTCAGATGCGCGATCACGTCGCGGGGTTGCTCGGGCGGCGGTCGCAATTTGTCGTGCTGAGGCGAAATGTCGCGGCACCCGCCCCGTGTCAAGCGGTGCGCGTAGCGTCTTTCTCTTGCCCGGCTAGGGCCCGCTCACTATCATTCAGGAGTTGAATTTGCCGTGTGTGTCCGCGATGGACGAGGCGACGACATCGCCGTCGGGGTGGCCGACGCGACTGCTGCTGTTGCCGCATCGATCGCTCACGCGCACGGGTTTGTGGTTGTTTCTCGCGGCCCAAAGCGTTGCTGCGGGTGGTTTTGCAGGGCTCGCAGCCTGGCGCGGTAACGTTTTCGCGCCGGTTTTCGCCGCGCTGGAACTCGGGGTCGTGGCGTACTGCCTCGACCGGGTCTGGCGCGCGGCGGCGAACGGTGAAATCGTCACGCTGACGCCGACCTCGCTCGAGGTGACCCGAACGGGATCGGCGCAGGCGGCGCAGAAGTTTCATCCGTACTGGGTGCAGTTGCGACTGCAGCCGGGACGTTGGCACGGCTGGCCGAGCCGTCTGCTGCTGCGCTCACACGGGCGCGACGTGGAAATCGGTGTTTTTTTGAACGAGGCGGAGCGCGAGCAGCTGGCGCGGCGCCTTTCGGCGCTGTTGGCGGAAGCGAAGAGCCACGGCGCCCAGGACGGAATGACGCAAAGGTGAGATGAGATGATGCAACGCCAAAGCACGATTGGGTTCGCCAGAATGTTGCTCGCAGGTCTGCTCGGCGCGGCCGGGCAGGTCGCGCTGGCGGCAAGCACAATGCCGCAACGCTGGCAGTTGAACCTGCACCCCGGCGTGACGCAGACTTCGCGCGAGGCCTACGAGCTGCACATGCTCGCGTTCTGGATCTGCTGCGTGATCGGCCTGATCGTGTTCGGCGCGATGTTCATCGCGATGTTCCGCGATCGCAAATCGAAGGGCGCGGTCGCGGCGACCTGGACGCACAACACCAAGGCCGAGATCGTGTGGACGGTCGTGCCGATCCTGATCCTGATCGGCATGGCTGCGCCGGCGACGACCGTGCTGATCAACGAGGCCTACACTGACCAGTCGCAGATGACGATCAAGGTCACGGGCTACCAGTGGAAGTGGGGTTACGACTACGTGAACTGGGGCGACAAGGCCTATCACGTGCATTTCATCTCGAAGCTCGACCGCGACAGCGACAAGACACGGCAGCTCAAGTCGGGTCTCGATCCGTATGCGGTCGTCGACGAGAACGGCGAACACACATACCTGCTCAATGTCGACCATGTACTGATGCTGCCGACCAACACCAAAGTGCGGTTCGTCATTACCGGCGACGACGTGATCCATGCATGGTGGGTGCCCGCACTCGGCTGGAAGGCGGATGCAATTCCCGGAATCATCAACGACACCTGGACCAACATCAGCGAGCCCGGCGTCTATCGTGGCCAGTGCGCCGAATTGTGCGGCCAGGACCACGGCTTCATGCCGATCGTCGTGAAGGCTGTGCCGCCCGAGGAATTCAAGCAATGGCTCGACGCGCAGGAAGCGCAGGCGACCGCGACGCCTGCCGCGACGCCGGCGGCACCCACTCCGGCGGCAACGGCCCCCCCGGCAGCCACGCCGGCGCCCGCGAAGACCTGATGCCCTGAACGAACAGTACGGCACGAACAAGCCGCTTTTGAATACCGCGATCAGGGACGATCGCAAACAAATCGAGGTTCCAGATGGCCAACACTGCCGCTCACTCCAATCACGCTGCCGATCACCACGATCACGCGCATGACGATCACGATCACAAGCCCAGGGGCTTCCTCGATCGCTGGTTGTTCACGACCAATCACAAGGACATCGGCACGCTGTACCTGGTCTTCGCGTTCATCATGGCGTGCATCGGGGCGACGATGTCGGTGATCATCCGCGCGGAGCTCATGAAGCCCGGCTTGCAGTTCGTGCAGCCGTATTTCTTCAACCAGATGACGACGCTGCATGCGCTCGTGATGATCTTCGGCGCGATCATGCCGGCGTTCGTCGGTCTCGCCAACTGGATGATTCCGCTGCAGGTGGGCGCGCCCGACATGGCGCTGCCGCGCATGAACAACTGGTCGTTCTGGATCATGCCTTTTGCTTTCGCGATGCTGCTGTCGACGCTGTTCATGCCGGGCGGCGC
>JBDTYX010000162.1:0-7372 GCA_040005435.1 Rudaea sp.
CGCGTTGGAGCTTCATGACGCATCCGCAGTTCTTCGCGCTGATGGCCGTGATCGCGGGCGTCGCCGGCGTATTGCTGTTGCTGCTCAATCCGGCGGCGCAACGCGTAGAGAGCGGCGCGACCTCTGCGTCCGGTGCGCGCTGATGCGCATTCCAAAACCAGGGGCAGCAAAACCGCGGGCCGAGCGGGATCTCCAGGCGACGACGGCCTACTCCCGCCCTCGTAAGGGTTCGGAGGAATTGCATGCGCTTCAAGATGATTCGCCCAGTCTGATCAGTACGCACCCGATTGGGTCGCCTCGCCTCATTGCACCTCGATTCCGAGGTGATTGTCAGAGTTTCGTCCCGATCTTTTCCGCGAGCGCGCGCATCCGGTCGTGCTCCAACGTTCCGCTGCCGACCGTGACGAAGGTGTCGTGGCGCACGATATCGAACTCGAACGTCGATGATGTCGCGTCGTCCCACGGGCCAGCCGATTCGGGCTTGTGCGTGTGCATCGCGGTAAGGCCCGCGAGCACGGCCCTGCTCTGATCATTCATTCCGGCACCGGCCTGCGCGCTCTGTCGATCGACGGTTTCGAAGATATTGTTGCGTTCGCGAAATGCGTGGAAACCATCGCGTTCGACCAGCTTCAGCCATTCCTGATCAAGATGGCCGCGCGCGTTGGTGAAGCTGTAAACGCACTGGTTATTCGACTTCGGCGTCGGATCTGCGGTGAGTGGCCCGAGGACGCTTTCCGCGTCGGCGCGGGTGAGCAGGGCGCAGGCGTCGGCGAATTGCGGCCGCGCGTTGAGCAGTCTTGCTGCGGCATCGACGCTCGAAGCGCCGTCGATCGGCAGCGGTTTCTTCAGATGTCTCATCGCGGCATCGGCGAGCTTGGCCGCCTGCTCCTGGGTGGCGCGTGAGCCGCCGATGTTGATCGTGACCATGCTGTCGTCGCGCAGCGCCATCAGCGTGCAGCAGTTTGCGAACATCGCCACGTCCCAGTCGCCGTCGAGCGTCGTGCCACCGATTGGCAGCTTGACCTGGCCCTTGGAGACCGCGTTCATTCCGCTGGTGATTCCGCCCAGCATCTTCATCATCTTCTGCCCATTACTCCAGGTGACATCGACCACGATCGAATGCAGATCCTTGCTTCGATAGACGCAGTAGTTGCCACTCGCATCCGGCGTGTGATTGGCATCGGCGCGATAGGGCGCTACGCCGAGGGGGCCGCCGAGCGCGGGTTCCACCTCGGCGGGTTCGAGCACGCCGCAGGGATCGCGTGGATCGTGAACGGCCAGTGCGGAAGCCGTTGCGGCGGCACCTTCCTTGGTGCTCGCGCTCGGTGCCGTCGATGCATCTTGGGTCGATGCCTGCTTGCCGCAGCCGGCGCACAGCAGCGCGAGCGTGATGGAAGAAAACAGGAGGCACAGTTTCATCGGTTTGCTCCAAGTCAATCAGGGATTGGCGCACGCGCGCGTAAGCTCGACGCGACGGTTGTGCGAGCGGCCTATCAGGGTGTCGTTGCTGTCGACCGGATGCGTCTTGCCGTAGCCGGCGACAGTGAGCTGCGTTGCGCCGATATCGAATCGTTTCAGCAGTGCATCGCGCACCGCCGCGGCGCGGCGCTTCGACAGGTCGACGTTGTAGTCATCGGCGCCCTGCGCATCGGTGTGGCCTTCCACCGCGAGCGTCCAGTCCTTGTGCTGTTTCAACACGGCGGCAACCTGGCGCAGGGTCGGGTCGGACTCCGGCAACAGGTTTGCACTCGCGGTGTTGAAGTACACACCGTGCAGTTCCGCGCGGCAGGCGCCTTCGGCCAACGATTGCGCCAATACGGTGGTCGCTTGCGCATCGCCGATTGGATAGTCGATCCGCACGACTTGGTTGACCGCCGGAACCGGATCGTCCGGATAGCGCACGATCGATTTCAGCTGCAGCACATTCTCGGGATCGTCGAGAAACCACATGTCGACCGTGCTCTCATGGCCGTTGTACGGGCTATGTCCTCGCGCATGCACGGCGGGCAGCATCGCCGCTTTGCCGTTGACGAGGACGGGCAGCATCTCGTCGCTCGTTCCAACGCGCTCGTAGAAGTCGGTGGAGACGATGTTCATCGGTTGCATCTCATCAGCCTGCGAGGACAGCAGGATGAAGAGCGATTTGCCGCGCGTCTTGAGCTTGTCGAGAACGCGTGCCGAAGTGATCTGGTAGGTCATGCCTGGCGAGTTCTGCGGCATGTCGGCGGCGGTGACGACGAGCGGCCCGCCAGCGTTGGCCGTGGCGCGCGGGTCGGGTCCGCTGTAATAGACATCGCCTTCGCGTTGCGCGGTCCTGAGATCTTCGAGCAGGTTTTGCCGCACATACAGCCGCTCAAACAGCGGTGCCGCGTCGTTGTGTTGATCGAAATAGCTGAAGTGAACCGCGAGGTGCTGCGCGACGACATCGACGGCGGTGATCGCCGCGATGATATCGACGTCAATGGGCTTGCCTCGAAACACATCGCCGGTCTTGGCTGCGGTGACCACGAGGCCCGGGGTTGCCGGAATCTTCGGCACGACCGGCACGGGCATTTGCGCATTGCTGTTCAACGATGCGAAGAAAAGCATCGCCGTCGCAATCGACCCGCCCGACACGGAGCGCCTGGCAATCGGCGATTTCATGGCGCGCACCGATCGACGAAGCCCGCTTCCAGCAGCGATCCGCAAGTGTGTTGCTGCGGCGCCTGGCAGGTCGCAGAGAACTTTGCATCGGCAAGCTCAAGCGCATCCGAATCGCTCGCAGGCGTTGTCTTGCAGTGCAGGGTACGCAGTACCTGCATGGCACAGCGGCGGCTCGCCACGAGCTTGACCGCATCGTCTTCCGGGTACGCCCAGATCACGCATGGGGTCGCTTTGGCGATGCGCGGCACGTCCGCGTGCAGGAAATGATCGTCGGACAGCTTTGCCAAGTCGCGGATCGCCGGCGTTGCCGCGCCGCTGCACTCGACCGGCTTGCCGAGTTTCTCGAAGACCGTACACAGAAAGTAGCCGGCATCGCTGCCGCAGTTCATTGCGCGCGGGCCTTGTTCCGGGATCTTGCCGCAACCGAGTGAGACGAGTGTGTGCACGGTATCGTCATCGGGACGCTTCTCGGCAGCTGCAGGCGCCCGCAGCGCGACGAATGCCAATGCGAGACCAAACACGATGGCGCGCGGAGCCTTCATGGCAGGTTCGCGTACTGCGCAAGCATGAACTGGTAGTACATGAAGCCGTAGCGGTTGTACCAATCATCGTTCTTGTAGAACTGCTTTTCGCACGCGCTAATTTCCTGCAGTTCTCCTTTGACTTTGCCGAGCAGTTCCTCGCGCTTGCTACGCACGGCGCTGTTGAAATCCGAAACTGTCTTGTCGACATCCTGATTCGTCGCAACCGCCTGCATGGCCGTCACGGTGCCGCCGGTGTTGCCGACGGCTGAAATGAAATTCTCGCCCTGCTTCGCCATCGCCTGCGTGTACAGCGTGATCCCGCGCAATTTTTCGAGACCTTTCCGGGTCGTGTTAAGCCGTTCCTGCGCGTGGCCGTAACAGACCTTGCATTCATCGTTTTCCATGCACTGCGACGGAACGTCGGGCGCGCCCGCGGGCTCGTAGTTTGGATTCATGCGTTCATCGATGGCGGTGAGCGCTTTGTACAGATCGGCCGCGGCCTGAACGGTCTTGAGCAGGTTTGCCGCCTGCGCTAGATCCTGCGGATTGCCGTAGAAATTGCCGAAGCGTTCCATCTCCGGACTCGGGCCCGCCAACGCGGGCGCGCAAACCGGCATCGCCAGACAGGCGGTGAAAAGCATCAGAAGTTTGCGCGTCATGACTTGGCTCCTGAAGTCTTGCTGTGACGGAAGGCTCGTACTCCAACGATCAGAAGCAACAACGCGATCACGCCGCCGATCACGAGCGACAATGCGCTGATCGATACGGACGCAGCAGAAGCGGTTTTGGGCGCGTCCGGATGGCCCACCACGTAGGCGCTCATGGGCGTTGAGAACGGTGGCGGCTGGAAGTCGAGAGCCTTGTCGGACCAGACGAAAAGTTGATACGGCGTCGGTGTGTCCGCGCTGACCAGGATCTTCACGCCGTCATACGTGCGGAAACGAAAGACGACGCGACCCGATGCGTCCGTCGTTCCGTCTCGGGAAGGCTTCGACCAGTCACCTTTGCCGACGCGAAGACGCACGGCACCAGCCGGAGCCCCTCGCGTGTACACGAACACGGCGATCGGCTGCAGCAGATCGGTATCGGGCAGCTCGTAGCGGTCGCCCGTGGCGTCGGCAACGCCCTTCATCAAAACGCCTTTGCCTTGTGGGATTAGCGGGTCTTCGGCAAGGGTGAGCGTCGTCGCCGGACTGTCGCCTGGCGCATCGCCCGCATGCAAGACGGCAGAGCAGGCAAGCAGCGCCAGCAGTGCGGCAAAGACGCGAAACCGTGGAAATTTTCGATGTAGCGGCAACATGGCCGACCCTTTCGATGGAAGACGTGGGTAGGAGTACGGCGCTTAGAGGCGAATCCGGACATGCAGGTTTGACGATGGCCCGCGATCGGCTATGGTCGCGTTTCGGAATCACCCGAAGCACGATTGGATCGCACATGCCCGACCGCACCGCTGCCGACTGGCAACGCGTCAACGCAGCGCTCGATCGCGCGCTGGATTTGCCGCCCGAGCGGCGGCTGCCATTCGTGCGGGCCGACTATGCCGGCGATCCGTCATTGCTGGCCGAACTGGAGAGCCTCATCTCAGCGGCCAATCGCTCGGGAGATTTCCTGTCGTCGCCGCCGGTCGTCGATGCGGCTGCCGATCACGAAGCGTTGCAGGCTGGCGATCGCGTTGGGCCGTGGCAGGTTGGCGAACGCATCGGACGCGGCGGGATGGGCGATGTGTATCGCGGCGAGCGCGCCGATGGCGGTTACGCGCAGCGCGCCGCGATCAAGCTGTTGCACGCCGATGCGGCCGCGCATGCCGCGCGCTTCGATGCCGAGCGCCGCATCCTTGCCGGGCTTGAACATCCCGGCATCGCACGCCTCTACGACGGCGGCGTCGATGCACAGGGCCGCGCCTACATGGCGATGGAATTCGTCGCAGGTCGCCCTATCACCGAATTCTGTCGCAATGCATCGCTCGCGACCCGGCTGCAATTATTCGCGCAAGTTTGCGATGCGGTGACGTACGCGCACAGCAACCTCGTCGTTCATCGCGACATCAAGCCGGCGAACGTGTTCGTCAGCGACAGCGGACAGGTCAAGCTCCTTGATTTCGGCATTGCCAAGTTGCTCGATGCGGACTCATCCGACTCCACGCTGACGCAAGCGCCGCTGACTCCGGCCTACGCTGCGCCCGAACAACTCGCTGGCAAATCGGTGACCACCGCCACCGACGTCTACGCGCTCGGCGTGTTGCTATTCGAATTGTTGACAGGCGCGCGCCCTTGGGCCGAAGCGGGCGCGCCGATGGCGCAGACCTTACTCGCGGTGCTGGAACGTCCCGCGCCGGTGCCGAGCACGCAAGCCGCCAACGCATCCAATCCGCCGGTTCCGGCGCGGCAGTTGCAGGGCGATCTCGACGCGATCGTCGCCAAGGCCTTGCGCAAGGAGCCCGAGCATCGCTATGCCACCGTCAATGCCTTGCGCGTGGACATCGAACGCGCGTTGCGCGGCGAAGCGGTTGCCGCGCGTGAAGGTGCGCGCATGTACGCGATCGGCCGCACCCTGCGTCGCTATCGTTGGGCTGCCGCTGCCATCGTCGCAGTGGTCGCGGCGCTGACCGGCGGCGTAGTCAGCACCGCATGGCAGGCGCGCCGCGCGGCCGCCGAGCGCGATCTCTACGAAGCAGAAGCCGAGCGCTCCGATGCGATCCTCGATTACGTTTCATCGATGTTCGAGGCGGCCAGCAATGCCGCAGGTTCGGCGCCGGTCGCCGCAAAGGATGTGCTGGCAGACAGCGCAGCCCACCTGGAAGAGCGCTTCTCACACCAGCCAGCCGACTACGCGCGCGTCGTCGAATTCATCGGCGGCATCTATTCCAATTTCGAGGACGAACAGGGTGCGGTGGCGATGGAGCAGCGCTTCCTCGCGTCACCGACCGCTGCCGACTATCCAGATGTGGCTGCGCACGTGCGGGTCTGGCTCGCGCAGTCATTGTTGCGGCAGGGTGACCTGGACGCTGCCGAATCGACATTGGAGCCCGCGCAGGCGTACTGGCGCCTCGATGCGCAACGCAATCGCCGCGAATTGGCGAAAAGCCTGATCATCCATGGCCAGCTGCAAAAGGCGCACGGCGATGTCGATGGCGCACTCGTAACATTGCGGAGCGCGTTGCCAGACGCTGTCGGCAATGACGGTCGGGACACCGAGGACTCCTCGAACATCAAGAACAGCATCGCGCTGGCATTGATGGCGCAAGGCGCATTCGATGAGGCCGACAAACTCATGGCCGATGTACGCGCTTATCGCGAACGCGACGGACGTGGCGACGACGGCCTGCTGATGGCTATCCAGAACCAGGGCGCGATCGCCACCGCGCGCGGCGACTACCCGCGCGCGATTGAGTTGTTGCAGCAGTCGATCAACGGGCGGCGCGAGCGGTTCGGGCCTTCGGGCGCGCTGGCGGCGGCCGAACTGAATCTCGCCAAGGCGCAGGTGCGCAGTGGTCATCCCGATGCAGCACTTCCCGTTCTGGATGAAGCGCAGGCGATGGCAGTGCAGTTCACCGGCGATCACAGTCCGATCGTGCTCGGCGTCATGCAGACGCGTGCCGAGGCGCAACTCGCACGCAACGACGCAGCTGCGGCGGCGCCCTGGGTGCAACAGTCGCTCGACGCGGTGCGCGCGCGCGGCGGCGAGAAGCATCCGTTGTATCCGATGGCGATGGCTTTGCAGGCTCAATTGCAATCGATGCAGCGACATCGCGACGAGGCGCGGGTTTCGATCGATGCCGCGATGCATGCGCTCGATGCGCTGGGCAAGGGCGCGGCGCTCTCGCGCCCGCAAGTGGAGCGCATCCAAAAAACAGTGCTGTCGACGGACTGAGCTTGACCCTCAACCTGGCTGAAGTTCCCGATACAGCCACGCGCGTGCTTTTTCCCAGTCACGACGCACCGTGCGGTCGCTCAGCTTCAGTGCCTGCGCGGTCTGCTCGTCGGTGAATCCGGCGAAGAACCGGCATTCCACGACCTGCACGAGTCGCGAATCGAGAACGCCGAGTTGCTCCAGCGCATCGTTGAGTTCGACCACGCTGCGGTCGGGCATTCCCTGCACATCGGCGGCGGCCTCCAGCGGCAGGTTTTCTTGGCCGGCGCCCCGTCGCAGGCGCAATCGCGCGCGCGCCGCATCCACCAGCACGTGGCGCATCGCCTTGGCGACCG
>JBDTYX010000163.1:0-7358 GCA_040005435.1 Rudaea sp.
CCGCTGGCATCGAACCCGCTGACACGCAACGCAAGTTCGCACACCTGGTCGCGAGTGAAGTGACCGCGAGCGAAGTGATCGCAAGCGAAGCGTTCGCTCCCGAGCTATGCAGGCTGCTTCCCTCACCGCCTGCGACGGACGCCTGGGTGCATGAGATCAAGTGGGACGGGTACCGCATCCTGACGACCGTCGTGAAAGGCCGCGTGCGGCTGTGGTCGCGCAATGGCATCGAATGGACCCACAAGCTGCCCGAGCTCGTGGCGGCGATCGGTTCGCTGAAATTGAAAAGCGCGCAGCTCGACGGAGAGATGATCGTCGAGCGTGACGGTCGCGACAGTTTCAACGCGCTGCAATCGCGCCTGTCGGCCGAGGTCAAGGATCCGATCCTCTACATGCTGTTCGACATGCCGCACCTCGAGGGTCGGGCGCTGAGACAGTTGCCATTGCTGCAAAGAAAGCAGCGCCTGCGTGCGCTGCTCAAGGCGAACCCGCACAAGCTGCTGCGGTATTCGGAGCACACGACCGGTCATGGGGCGACGGTCTTCGCGCAGGCCACGCGTGCAGGATATGAAGGAGTCGTCAGCAAGAAAGCCGACAGCGCCTACCATGGCACACGCAACGGCGACTGGGTGAAGGTGAAAGGACGTCCCTCCGACGAGTTCGTCGTCGTGGGTTTCACCGAGCCCAAGGGCTCGCGCTCCGACTTAGGCGCCCTCTTGCTGGGCCAATACCGTGCGGGCGTGCTGACCTATGTCGGCCGTGTCGGTACTGGCCTCGACGACGAACTCAGAAAGACGCTGCGCAAGACTCTGACGGCGCTGCGCACGGACCGTCCGCCGGGGAATATCGACCTGCTGGCGCCGCGCGACCGCGATCACGCGATCTGGGTCGAAGCAAAACTCGTGATCGAGGCGTATTTTCAGGGAATTGGCGGGCAGGGATTGCTGCGCCAGCCCGCGTTCAAGACCCTTCGAACGGACAAGCGCATCGAGGATCTTGTGGACACGAAGAAAGAGAAACGCACGCGCGCAGCGAAGCCGGCCTCCGCGAAGAACGTCATAGCCGAGAAAGGCGCAGCGAAGAAAGTCGTAGCCAAGAAAGTCGCGGTGAAGAAGAACGGGGCGAAGAAAGTCGTAGCGAAGAAAGAAGTAACGAAGAGAGTCTTGGCGAAGAAAGTCGTAGGCGAAAGAGCCGCGTCGCCCTCGGTCGAGATCAGCCATCCCGATCGCGTCGTGTTTCCCGAGCTCGGCGTCACGAAGGCCGAGGTGGCGACCTACTATCGCGGGGTCGCCTCGCTGTTGCTCGCCGACGCCGCGAACCGGCCGCTATCCGTCGTGCGCTGCCCCGGCGGCGCCGCAAAAACCTGCTTCTTCCAAAAGCACCTCGGCCAGGGCTGGGGCGAGCATGTGCATGGCGTGACCATCGAAGAGCAAGGCGGCAGCAAGGACTACCTGTGCATTTCGGACGCCCAGGGTCTACTCGAGCTCGTCCAGATGAACGTGCTCGAGATACACCCGTGGGGATCGAAGTCCGCCGACCCCGAACGCGCCGATCGCGTCATTTTCGATCTCGACCCGCACGCGAGCATCCGCTGGCCGCAGATCGTCGCCGCGGCACGCTTGCTGCGCGCGCATCTGAAGACTCTCGGGCTCGAATCATTCGTTCGCACTTCGGGTGGCAAGGGGTTGCATGTCGTCGTTCCGCTGCGGCCCGCGGTCGCATGGCCACGCGCCAAGGAATTTGCGCGCGGCATTGCGGAGACGATGGTGAAACGAAAGCCCGACGACTTCGTCAGCGTGGCCGGCGAGAAGAATCGCAGCGGAAAGATATTCATCGACTGGCTGCGCAACGCGCATGGCGCGACGAGCGTCGCTTCGTATTCACTGCGGGCGCGGGCGACGGCCGGGGTCGCGATGCCGTTGGGATGGTCCGAGCTCGCGCGCATCGAGAGCGGCGACGCGTTCACGATCAAGAACGCGCTGCGCAGGATCCGCACCCGCTCGCGCGACCCTTGGGCGGACATCGCGAAGGTTGCACAAAGGCTGCCGAAGCCCGATCGATGATCGAGCGGCGGACGAACGAAAACGCATGCCACCCCGGAGACCGCAATGGCGAGACCGATCTGGAACGGAACCATCTCATTCGGGTTGTTGAATATCCCGGTCTCACTGATGCCGGGTGAGCGGCGCGTGGACCTGCACTTCCGGATGCTCGACTCGCGCGACAAGAAGCCGATTCGGTACGAGCGCGTCAACGCCGATACCGGAGACGAAGTGCCGTGGAAGGAAGTGGTCAAGGCGTTCGAGTACCACAAGGGCAGTTACGTCGTCCTGAGCGCCGACGACATCAAGTCCGCAGCATCCGATCGCCGCGAAGTGATCGATATCGAGGCATTCATTGCGGCGGATTCGATCGGACCGCAGTTTTTCGAGAAGCCGTATTTTCTCGTCCCCGGCAAGAAGGCCGAGAAGGGTTACGTGCTGTTGCGCGAGACGCTGCGCAAATCCGCGCGCATGGGTATCGGCAGGGTCGTGATCCGCACGCGCGAATACCTGTGTGCGGTGCTGCCGCAGGGCGAAGCGCTCGCGATGAATCTCCTGCGTTATCCGCAGGAACTCGTCCCGGCCAGCCAGTACGCCTTTCCCTCATCGAAGGTCGCGGCGTATCGCATAAGCAAGAAGGAATTCGACATGGCGGAACAGCTCATCGGCTCGATGTCTGGCGAATGGAAGCCGACAGACTACCGTGACGAGTTTCGCTCGCGCCTGACGAAGGTGATCGAGCGCCGGATGAAGCGCAAGGGCGCAGTCGTGGAACGCGAGGAGGAGGACACTGCCGCCGATGAATCCTCGAGCAATGTCGTGGACTTCGTCGCGTTGCTGCGCAAGAGTCTGGAGACCAACAAGCGCACGCCGGCGAAGAGAGGCGGCGGCGCGGCGAGGAAGGTCGTAAAACGCGCAGCGGCAAAGAAGCCTGCCAAGCGGAAGGTTGCGCGGCGCGCCTAGAAGCTTGGTTGTCGCCCGGCAGCGCCCGTCAGTCACTGTACCTGCGCGGCAGACGGTCTGCAGCGTCGAACCGCACCTGCCGCGTACCTTAAGGATGTGAAATCAATGGATCTGAAAAGCGGTTACCCGTTCTGGCCTGTGACAAATGGTCTGCCTGCTGCATTTCCGCCGTTGAGAACGGACCTCAGCTGCGACGTCGCCGTCGTGGGTGCGGGCATCACGGGCGCGCTGATCGCCCGTGCGCTGGCGAACGCCGGCCTCGATGTCGTCGTACTCGACAAGCGAGATGTCGGATGGGGCAGCACGGCCGCGAGCACGGCGTTGCTGCAGTACGAAATAGATACCGAGTTGGTCGATCTCGCGCGCACCCAGGGCGAGGAAAACGCGGTCGCCGCATACAAGGCATGCGAAGCGGCCATCGGCACGCTCGGCGAGGTGGCGTCGGGCCTCGGCAGCGTGGGCTTTCGCCGCATGCAGAGCCTCTACATCGCAAGTCACTGGTACCACGCTGCGCGCACGCGCGCGGAAGGCGAGTTCCGCAAGCGTCACGGGTTTAGCCTGTCGATGCTGGAGCGTGGGGAATTGTCGGAACGATTCGGGATCCGAGCCCCCGTGGCACTCCTCACGCCGGTCGCGGCACAAGTCGATCCCTACCGCATGACCTATTCGTTGCTGCGAAGACTCGCGCGCGGTGGCGTCAGAATTTTCGATCGCAGTGAAATGCTCTCGTTCAAGCCAGCCCCGCGAGGCGTCGAACTGCAGGTGCAGAGGGACGTGCGCATTCGCTGCGAGCATCTCGTGATTGCGGCAGGGTACGAGGCGCAGAAATATCTTCCAGCAACTGTCGCGAAGAATCGAAGCAGCTATGCGCTCGTTACCGAACCGCCGCTGGGCGGTGTCGGGATATTGAAGGATACCCTGCTCTGGGAGTCGGCTCGCCCTTACCTGTATCTGCGCAGCACGAGCGATGGCCGCGTCCTCGTCGGCGGAGAGGACGATAACGTCGACATCCCGATCAAGCGGGATGCGCTGGTTCGAGCAAAATCCAGGCGACTCATGAAGAAGCTCCACAGGCTGCTTCCGAACACGCCGTTCGAAGAAGGGTTCTCGTGGGCAGGCACGTTTGCGGAGACTCGCGACGGACTGCCATTCTTCGGGCCGCACCGGAAACTGGACAAGCGGGTGCATTTTGCGATGGCTTACGGCGGCAACGGCATCACCTACAGCGCCATCGGCGCGGAGATCATCCTCGCGCACGTACTTAGTCGCAAACACGAACTGATGCGCCTGTTCTCATTCGACCGCGTCGACTGATTGCGCGCTCGCCGCGACAGGGGTCTCGAACCGCCAATTCATGACGCGTCAGACGGAGGCCTGGCGATGTCGAACGCGGCAAACGCGTCCAGCGTGTCGCGCAGTAGAAGTTCGAGGCGATGCGCGATCGCGCCGAGTCCCTGCGCGCGAGCAATGTCGAGTTCGGCACATACCGACGTGGACCATTCGACGAAGTTGTCCGATTGTTGCTGCAGGCGCGCTCGCAGCCAGGGACGCAGCGGCCACAGCATATGGCCACGATGAACCTTTAGGCTCTCCGCGCGATCGAGCACGATCTGCAGCGCTCCGCGATACCACTCGGTGTGTCCGCCCGCATGGGGTCGAATCATCAGCGGTGCGGGGGCACGATGTTGCGCGATCTGCGAACCGAGCTCGCGTTCAAGGGATCGCGCATCGCGCACGCGGTCTGTCTCGATCATGAAGGCGCGATCGATATCGAAGAAATCGAAGTAGCGATGGTGCAGTGTCTGCAGCCTGATCAGCGGATCCCGGGAAAAACCCAGCTTCAGGATGTCTTCGCCATTGCAGGGGAGGATGTAGACAAACGCCTTGCCGAAGCTCGGCGAGTTCACGGGCAAATCGCCGGAAATGATTCTCGCGCTCACGTTATCGGAAGTCCTCTTGCGGCTCCGGCGGCGCCGCGTTCGGCATCGCAGTCGCTCCAGTCGCACGATGGTTTCGACCCAAGCGGGCAGATTGACCTATCGAAGCGCGTTTTGGATAGCCGCCTTCATGCGAAGAGCACCGCAGGGCTTGCGCAGCAGGGCGACCGCTTGCAATACCTTCGCGGCGATCGCAATCTCATAATCGGGTTCGGCCGACACGACGATGACAGGAGGCAGCTTGCGACCGCAGGCCAGGGCCGCGTCCAGCAGAGACGCGCCATCTTCTTCGCCGAGGCGAAGATCGAGCAGGATAACGTCCACGTCGTCCGATTCAAGCGCGATCAGCGCTGAGCCGATCGTCGAGGCCCAGACGACTTCGAATCCCTGCAAATTGAGCAATAGCCGGGTGTTCTCCGCGAGTGCTGCTTCGTCCTCGACCAGCAGGATTTTGGCCCTGTTCGTTGCGTCCATAGCAGAGAGGGGTGCACGAAGCGGGCCACGACGTGAGTTGCGGAGTCGACGATGCAACCCCCCGGACGCGGACGCCGAGTCGTAGTCCGTCCGGTACGCACGTTTCGTGTGAACTCCCACGCCGCGGTGGTCGGTGGGTGAAATAAAATCCGTTCTGATGTCGCCGTACGATGGGTCGCTTCGAGCAGAGGTCGACCCGCGCCTGTTGCCGTTCCGGGGCCACCGTCAACGTTGGGCGCACCGGTCGCGTCCGCCCCAGATCGTCGTCATGTCCGCACTCGTCGTGGCCGGGAAGCAAAGTTCCGCGTTGGTCGGCGACGATGCGCGACCGCTTCCTGGACCGATTCCGACCCGGTGGGCCGGCGCGCAAATTGCGTGCGATCCGCGTTTGCGAACAGAATGGTCCAGGGATATTTGCCACGTACGCAGGTTCTCGCGAGACTTGTGGCTTCGCGCGACGCGCGGCCTCGCCGAAGTGCGATGCATGCGTCTTACTCAAGGAGTGTTCGTCTCATGCCCGCCAGTTTCGCAAACATTCTCGCAACGGTCGGCAACACGCCGCTGGTTCGACTGACCCGGCTCGCGCCGCCCAACGTCAATATCTACGTGAAGATCGAGGCTTTCAATCCGATGGGATCGGTCAAGGATCGTCTCGCGCTGGGTATCGTCGAGGACGCGGAGAGGCGCGGGCTGCTCCGACCGGGCCAGACGATCGTCGAAGCCACGAGCGGCAATACCGGCATCGGCCTTGCGATGGTCTGCGCGGTGAAGGGCTATGCGCTCGTTGTCGTCATGGCGGAGAACTTCAGCGTGGAGCGCCGCAAGATGATGCGCTTCCTCGGCGCGAAGGTCGTGTTGACGCCTGCGGCGCAGAAGGGATCGGGCATGGCCGCCAAGGCCGCGGAACTCGCCGCGGCGCATGGCTGGTTTCTGTGCCGCCAGTTCGAGAACGAGGCCAATGCCGAGATCCATACGCGCACGACGGCGCAGGAGATTCTCGGCGCGTTCAATCAGGAGCGGCTCGACTACTGGGTCACCGGCTACGGTACCGGCGGAACCTTGAAGGGCGTCGCACGAGCGCTCAAGGCGGCCGACCCACGCACGAGCATCGTCGTCTGCGAGCCGGACAATTCACCTCTGCTGGGCAGCGGCGTCGCCCAGCCGCTCGCGCCTGACGGGGCGCCGTCCGCGAGTCACCCGAGCTTTCGTCCGCATCTGATGCAGGGCTGGACTCCCGATTTCATCTCGAAACTCACGGCGGATGCGATCGCGATGAAGCTCGTCGACCGGATCGTTGCGGTGCGTGGCGCCGACGCGCTGCGTTGTGCGCGCGAGCTCGCGACGAAGGAAGGCATCTTCGCAGGCACCTCGGGCGGCGCGACGCTGGCCGGAGCGCTTGCCGTCGCGACGACCGCCGAGGACGGAGCCAACATCGTCTGCATGCTCCCGGATACGGGCGAGCGTTACCTCACGACGCCGCTCTTCGACGGCATCGGCGTCGACATGTCGAGCGAAGAGCTCGAGATATCGCGTTCGACGCCGGGCGCGCGCTTCGACCTCGCGACGAGCAGCGCGCCCGCAGCGGTGGTCGACGAAGCCGTGAGTGCCGAGACCTGTGCGTTGCTGTCGAGCATCGTCGACAGCCATGAGAGCCCGCTCGTGATGTTCGCCCTCGAGTGGTGCGAGTTCTGCTGGGCCGTCCGCAAGCTCTTCGCAAGATGCGACGTCGCGTACCGTTCCGTCGATCTGGATTCGGCCGCGTACCAGGTCGAAGACCTCGGCGGCAGGCTGCGCGGCGCGCTGCGCGAACGCACCGGGTCCAGGACGATTCCGCAGATATTCGTCGCGGGCCGGTTCATCGGCGGAGCCACGGAGGTGTTCGACGCGCTCGAGGGCGGCGAGCTCCAGCGCGAGCTCGCCGCAGCGGGAGTTGCATTCGACC
>JBDTYX010000018.1:0-24311 GCA_040005435.1 Rudaea sp.
CCGCGCTCGACGATCAGGTGGCTCGCGTCGAAGCGCGGGCGGAAGAATCCGGTGTCGATCGCGGTGATGTCATCGTCGAAATGCATCGCGCAATTCTAGCCCCGGGCGGGCGGCGGGCGCGACTTCTACGCATCGCGTGGCATGGCGCGGTCAGCAAAGTCTGTGGGCCGCGACGCGCGCAGCCACGCTGATGCAGGCAAATCTAGACGCGCCGCAATCGTTTCAGGGACCGCCGCCGGGCCCCGTCGGTCCGGTGCTGCCCGTCGCGCCGGTGGGCCCGGTAGATCCGGTCACACCCGTCGCACCGGTCGGTCCCGTCGGTCCCGTCGGTCCCGTCGCTCCGGTGATGCCGGACGCGCCCGAGACGCCCGTGGCGCAATTGACGAACACGCTGAGCTGGCTCGCCGCGCCCGTGCCGTACTCGCAGAACCAGGCCTGCCCGCTCTGGTAAGAAGATTCCAGCGCATCACCGTTGCCGCCGACCGTGACACAGCCGCCGGTGATTGCCGCGCTGCCGACGGGGCAGGTCGCACTGATCGTGTAATCGCCCGCGCCCGACGTGTTCTTCGTGAACGTCGTCGTCTGCAACGAGATCGTCGGCGTTGCACCGGTCGGGCCCGTCGACCCGGTCACGCCCGGAGCGCCAGTCGCACCGGCGGCTCCCGTCGTTCCGGTCGCGCCGGTGGCCCCCGCAGCGCCGCTCGCACCTGTGGATCCGCTGGCGCCGGCCGAACCGGTCGCGCCGGTAGCTCCAGTCGCTCCGGTTGCGCCGACCAGGCTCGTGTCGGGTTCGTAGTAACCGAACACGTCGATGATGACGTTCGCCGGCGTCTGCGTCTTGATCGCAAACGTCCCATCGGCTTGATTGACCGTCGCCGTGCCGGCGTTTGCAACCGTCTGGCCGCCGACGTAGTTCATCCAGCTTGTGCCGTTGGGATTCTGCGGCAGCACGGCGAGATAGCCCGACTGGCTCGGCGTGCCGAGCAAACTGGCGTCGACGGTGACGTTGAGGCCCACAGCGAATGGCACGCTGCCAGGATAAACGGTACATCCGGAGCCGCCCTGCGCCGCGCCGCCATTGAGGCTGAACGTGCGCGTTTCCTTCGCGCCGAGCGGGCCGCCCGCGATACGCGTGTCGACGATGCGGCACGGCACGATCGTGACGTACGCGAGCTGCGTGGGTGCGACGACGGCGCTCACTCCAGCAGGGAACAGCACGCTGCTGATCGCCGCGCAGAGAAAAATCGGAGAGATCGAGATATTGCGCATCTTTGCCCCCTTCAGGTTTTGCGTTCCAAACTTAGCACAGTTGCCGTAGTCGTCAGTCGTCGTTCGTCATTGGTCACGACAGACGAGGGGCTACAGTCGCGAGTCGTCGTTGGTCATTAGTCTCGAGGGGCGAGGGCCACGGTCGTCGTTGGTTATTTGTTACGAGGGGCCACGGCCGTCGTTCGTCATTTGCCACGAGGGAGGAGGGGCCACCGTCATCGTTCGTCATTTGTCACGAGGCGCTACTTGATCGACATGCCTGGCCGGGCGCCGTCGTCGGCATCTAGCAGGAACAAGTCTGCGCCGCCCGATCCCGCCGAAAGGATCATGCCCTCCGATACGCCGAAGCGCATCTTGCGCGGCGCGAGGTTGGCGATGAACACGACGCTGCGTCCGACGAGTTTCGCGGGCTCGGCGTAGGCGGCGCGGATGCCCGAGAAGATCTGGCGCTTGCCGAGCTCGCCCGCGTCGAGCTCGAAGCGCAGCAGCTTGTCCGACCCTTCGACGAAGTCGCAGGCGAGCACCTTGCCGACGCGCAGGTCGAGCCTGGCGAAGTCGTCGATCGAGACGCTGCTGCCGATTGCAGCGCTGGCTGTGCCTGACGCAGCCGCGTCGACCTGAGGCGTGCCGGGCGCACCACCGGCCTTTGTGTTCTGTGAAATGAGCGCAGCCTCGGCAGTCGCAGCCTTGCCCGCACTCCCGCCCGCTTCAGAACGCGGCGCAGGCGCGGATGTCACCACGTTGTTTGCCTGACCCCCTCTCCCGCTGGTGGGAGAGGGCGGGGGTGAGGGTGGCGACGCGTTCGTTGTGGTCACCTGCAAGGACTCCTTCGATGCATCGATCATCGCCTCGAGCTGCTTTGGGTCGACGCGCACGGCGAGCGCGCGGAATTCGTCAACGCGCGCACCGAGCAGTGGCGCCGCCGCCGTCGCAAAGGTCTTGCTGTTCTCGCCGAACAACGCGAGCGCACGCGCGGTCACGGTGGGGACGATCGGAGCGAGGTGCATGCTCAGCAGGCGGAAGTAGTTGAGCGCGAGCGTGCATACCGTGTGCAGGCGATCGCGCTGCGCCTCGTCCTTTGCGAGCGTCCACGGCGCGTTCGCCGCGACATACGCGTTGGCCTCGTCGGCCACTTCGACGACGAGACGCGCGACGCCTGCGAAGTCGCAGGCCGCGTAGAGCGCCTCGCAGCCGGCGAGCTTCGCGTTCGCCTGCGCATAGCGCGACTCCTCGTCTGCGGGCAACGTCGCCGCGAGCCTGCCTTCGAAAAACTTCTGCATGAACCCCGTGGTGCGACTCGCGAGGTTGACCCACTTGCCGACGAGATGGGAATTGACACGCTCCTCGAATGCCTTGAGGTCGAGGTCGACGTCGGTCGGCGCGGCGGTCAGCATCGTCGCGAAGTAGTAACGCAGATAGTCGGGATTGAGCCCCGCATCGAGGTAGCTGCGCGCCATCACGAACGTGCCGCGCGACTTCGACATCTTCTCGCCGTTGACCGTGAGATAGCCGTTGACGTGCAGCGCGTTGGGCCTGCGCAGCTGCGCGCCCTCGAGCATCGCGGGCCAGAACAGCCCGTGGAAATTGACGATGTCCTTGCCGATGAAATGGTGCATCTCGGCGGCGACGTCGAAGCGCGCGTTCTCGACTTGCAGGAACTCGTCGAACGACGCTGCGGTGAGCCCGTTGTTCGCGCCCTGTTCGCTCGCGCAGTACTTCTTGAAGCTCGCGAGGTAGCCGATCGGTGCGTCGAGCCAGACGTAGAAGAACTTGCCCGGCGCGTCGGGAATCGGGAAGCCGAAGTAGGGCGCGTCGCGCGAGATGTCCCAGTCGCGCACGCCGCCTTCCGCGTCGAGCCATTCCTTGAGCTTGGCCGCGACCGACGGATGCATGACCGGCTCGCCGTGCGTGAGCTTGCCCGCGAGCCAGTCGCGCAGCAGCCCGGTGAAGTCGCCGACCTTGAAGAAATAATGTTCCGAGTCGCGCAGCTCGGGGGTCGCGCCAGACAGCACCGACTGCGGATCGATCAGGTCGGTAGGCGCATAGGTCGCCCCGCAGTTCTCGCAGTTGTCGCCGTACTGGTCGGGCGTGCCGCAGTTCGGGCAGATGCCCTTGACGTAGCGGTCGGGCAGGAACATCTCGCGCTGCGGGTCGTACAGCTGACGGATCGAACGCTGCGCGATGTGGCCGCCTTGCTTGAGGCGCGCGTAGACGAGCTCGGCGAGTTCGCGGTTCTCGGCCGAATGCGTCGTGTAGTAGTAGTCGTGGGCGACGCCGAAGTCGGCGAAGTCCTTGACGTGACTTTCGTAGACCCCGTCGATGAACTGCTCTGGCGTCATGCCGGCCTTCTCGGCCGCGAGCATGATCGGAGTGCCATGCACGTCGTCGGCGGCGACGAAATGCACCGTGTTGCCGGCCATGCGCTGTGCGCGCACCCAGATATCCGACTGGATGTAGCCCAGCATGTGGCCGATGTGCAGCGGGCCGTTCGCATAGGGCAGGGCGTGAGTGACTAGAATGCTGCGGTGGGTCATTGCGAGGCGCGGGAGATGGCGGAATTGGGTTGCGAATTATCGCACGTGCGTCAAGCCCTTGCGGGATGCCGCGCAGGCCGCCCGCGCGTGTGCTCGCGCCTGCGTGGAGCGACGCTTGGCTGCGTGGCGTCACTCTGCCTCGCACTGCCGCTCGCGCAAACGGTCGGCGCGGCGCAGCGCGGCACGAGGTTTGATTTCGGCAACGATGACACGCGAATCGTCATCGACGCCGGCGATCGCGCGCCGCGTCTCGTCGAACTGCGGCATCGCGACACGCCGGCGTGGAGCGGCGCGGGCGACGAGCCGTTGATCGCGGTGGCGACGGTGGCGGGCGTCGAGCGGGCGCTGGTCTGGCGCTTCGATCCCGCGGCCACTGCCACGACGGCGACGACGCTCGTGCTGACCTACGCGAGCAGCGACCCGCCCCTGCGGCTGCGTTCGGAGTGGTCCGCACGCGCGCGCAACGGCCCGCTCGAGCACACGATTCGCATAGAAAATCTCGCGGCCGCCGAGGTCTGGATACCGTTGCAGGACAGCTTGCATCTCGCGTGGCACGTGCCCGCCGACGCGCGCCTCGAACAGCTGTGGGTCGACAAGGGCGCCGGTTCCGCGCCGCCGGTCGGCACGCATCGCGCCGACGTCGGCGCGGGCTACCGCTGGCGCGGCGAGTCGAGCACCTACGCGCATCCGCGCGCGGGCGAGGCGCGCGAGATCATCCCGTACCTGAACGTGTTCGATGCGCACGGCGCGCGCGGTTGGTACGCGGGTCTCGAGTTCAGCGGGCGCACGGCGATGACCCTCGCGCGCACGGGCGAAACCCTCGCGGTCGTGGCGGGGCTCAACGCGCAGCCCGGCCCGTTCCGCACGCGCATTGGCGCGGGCGCGACGTTCGCGACGCCGACGGTGTTTCTCGGCGCCGCGGGCAGCGACGTCGACGAGACCGGCAACACGTTGCGCCGCTGGGTCCGCGCGGTACTCAACGATCCGGCGACGCTGCGCGATCCGAGCTATCCATGGACGACGAACAACAGCTGGGGCAGCGAGATGCGCATCGACGACGCGCAGATCCGTCGCATGATCGCCGACGCGCATGCGCTGGGCTTCGAGATGTTCCACGTCGATGCGGGCTGGTTTCGCGCGGTCGGCGACTGGGTGCCCGATCCGCACAAGTTTCCGCACGGCCTCGCCCCGCTCGCGGACTATGCGCACTCGCTCGGCATGCGCCTCGGCCTCTGGGTCGACTGGGCTCAGGCCGGCACGAGCCACGCGCCGGGCGCGCTCGACGTGCACGACCTGCGCATCCGCGACTGGCTGACGACCGACGTACCGGCGGACTGGAAGACCGACCAGTTCAAGGGGCTGACGATCGACATCGGCGTGCCGGCCGTGCAGCGACACGCGGCCGTCGAGACCGAGCGCATCGTCCACGACTATCGCCTCGACATGATCGAGCACGACGGCTACGTTGTCGCCCAGGGCTGCGACCGCGCCACGCACCCTCACGCGCCGCCCGATGCGGGCAACACGCGGCGTTACGTCGACGAGAGCTTCGCCTGGCTCGACGGTCCGAACTCGACCGACGTGAGCTACCACGCGACGCGCGCCTACTACGAGATCCAGGCCGGCCTCAAACGCAGGCATCCGGGTCTGCTGCGCGAGATCTGCAACGACGGCGGGCGCATGGTCGATTTCGGCAGCGCCGCGCACGGCGATTATTTCTCGATCGTCGATTCCTACGATCCGGTCTCGAACCGCCAGGCGTTCTACGATGCGAGCCACGTGCTGCCGCCCGCGATGCTCGAAGACTACGTCAAGGAATGGCCCGCGCCGCGCATCGAGAACCTGCGCTACATGCTGCGGAGCGCGATGATGGGCTGGTTCACGCTGATGCTCGACACGACGCGCTGGACCGCCGCACAGCACGCGGCGGCGCGCGCCGAAGTGATGCTGTACAAGACGAGGCTGCGTCCGCTGATCCGCGAGGCAGACCTCTTCCACGTCGCGCCGCGCGCGGATGGCAAGGGCTGGGACGGCATCGAGTACTTCGACGCGCGCCGCAGCGCGGGCGCGTTGTATGCGTTCCACGGCAGCGACGCCGCGCAACGCTCGCACGCGTTCGTGCTGCGCGGGCTCGCGCCTGCGCATACCTATCGCCTGCATTTTGCGGACGGCTCGTCGCCGGACAGGCGCGCCGACGGCGCCGCTTTGATGCGCAGCGGCGTGACGATCGAGCTGGCGATGCCCGATTCTTCGGAAATCGTGCTGATAGACCGGGAGTAGCGCCGTGGCGATGAATCCGAAGGGTGTAGCGCGTTTGCGCGTGGCCGCTGTGGCGATGCTGGCCGCCGGCGCGCTCGCGCTCGTCGCATGCGCCGGCGTGCCACGCGCCGCCGAGACGGCGCCGAACGCGCCACTCGTGACCCAGCCCGACATCGTCGTGGCGGCGGCGAACGCATATCGCGATGCCGACTCCGCGTTGACCGCGATGATGCGCTCGGCGCTGCTCAACACCGGCACGCAGATCGTCGCGATGGACGACGGCACGGCCTACGTCAAGACCGGCGACATCCCCGCGGAATGGCTGCGCGATTCGACCGTGCAGGTCGAGGCGACTTATCTGCAGTTCGCCCGGGATGCGCAGGTGCGCCGGCTGTTCCGCGCGGTCATCCTGCGCCAGGCGAGGATGCTGATCGCCGACCCGTACGCGAATGCGTTCAAGCCCGACTACTCGGTGTGGGAGCGCAAGTTCGAGCTCGATTCGCTGTGCTACCCGGTGCTGCTCGCGTGGAAATATTTCAAGGTGAGCGACGACGCCGGGATCTTCACGTCCGACCTGCATGCGGCGTTGCTGCGCGTGCTCGACACGATGGAGATCGAGCAGGCACACAACGCGCGGAGCACCTACCGCTTCCATTCGGACAGCGAGGATCCGAGCGTGCATGCGGTCGCCGACGGCACCGGCATGATCTGGACCGGCTTCCGCCCGTCCGACGACGTGAGCACCTACAACTATCTCGTCCCGGCCGAGATGATGGCCGTGCAGGCGCTCGCGGGTCTGCGCGAACTCGCGGCGCGCTTCGGCGACGCCGCGATGGCGGCGCGCGCGCGGGCGCTGCGCCTCGCGATCCACGCGGGCATACAGAAGTACGCCATCGTGCCGGGGCCCGACGGCATCCCGGTCTACGCATACGAGGTCGATGGACTCGGCCACGCGGTACTGATGGACGATGCGAATATTCCGAATCTGCTCGCCGCGCCATACTTCGGCTACGTCGGCAGCGACGACGCGGTCTATCGCAACACGCGCCGCTTCGTGCTGTCACGCGGCAATCCGTATTTCTATTCCGGCCGCGTCGCGGCGGGGCTCGGCAGCCCGCACACGCCTTCCTCGCTGCGGCCTCCGTCGGGCATGGTCTGGCCGCTCGGCATCCTCGCGCAGGGCTTCACGACGAACGACGCGGCCGAACGGCGGCGCGTGCTAGCGATGCTGCTCGCCAGCGACCCGGGCGACCATCGTCTGCACGAGTCGTTCGATCCCGACGATCCGAAGCGGTTGACGCGCGAGGACTTCGGCTGGCCGAATGCGTTCTTCGTCGAGTACCTGGGGCGCATGCACGGCGCACGCGAGCACCCGAAGCCGGACACTGCCGATTTGCGCTTCGTGCGTCCTTGAGTTCGGCTAGGCGCGGCTCAGAGCGGCTTGCGCGTCAGCCGCACCTTGCCGGCGTCATCGCGGTCGAGCGTGATGTCGTAGCGCACGCCGCGGAACGCGACGTTGCGCAGCGTCATCGATTTCCACGCGGGCGCGAGCAGCGGCGCGTAGGCCTCGACGAGGCCGTCCTCCTGGACGCGCAGGCCGGTGAATCCGTAGACGAGGTTCTGGATGAATCCGCCCGACGCGGTCATGAAATAGCCGGTGTTGTTCGTCGCGGTCTCGGTGCGCACGTTGAACGGCGCACGCAGCATGCCGTTGCTGAAGTTGCTCAGCAGCCAGCGTGCCGCCGACGCGGTGTCGCCGACCGTGGCCGCCGCGATCGAGGCGGGCGCCATGCCCATGCCGTTCGGTTCGTGGTGCGCGTCGTGGGTCGTGCCCATCGCATGGTCGAAGTCGTTGCGCCTTACCTGCGACGACATCGGCAGGTCGAGCGACGGATAGGTCAGCATCAGCACCGTGCTGCCTTCGAGCGGCGCGCGCGCAACGCTCGGGTCGAAGTCGAAGTGACGCTGGTCTTTTTCCGAGAACGGGATATACAACTGCGATGCAACCTGCGCCCACTTCGGATCGGCCGGCTCGCCGACCAGCGCCGCCGCGCGCGTCGCGACCTCGAGCACCTTGCGCGCCGAGGCGTTCGTGAAGGTGTCGTTGGGCACGTCGTTGTAGCTCTCGGCGACCGACGTGACGTGGGTGATCTCGTAGCGCCGCGCCGCGGCGTTCCAGGTCGCGCGGCTCGCCCAGAAGTCGGCGACCTCGCGGATGACCGGCCAGCCCGCCTGCTTGAGCCACTCGCGGTCGTGCGTCGCGAGCCAGTACTGCCACTGGGCGAGCGCGACGTCGGCGTTGACGTGGATCTCGCGCTCGCCCAGTACGTAGGCGAAGTGCGGCGTCTCCTCGGTGCCGCGCTCGGGATCGGACTCCCACGGAAACTTCGCACCGCGCATCCCCGCCGCGCGCGCGCGCGCCTGCGCCGCGCGCAGCGTGTGCGCGCGGAACTCCACTAGCGATTTCGCGCGATCGGGATGGAGCAGCAGCAGCGCGGGGAAGATCCAGGTATCGCTGTCCCAGAACGCGTGCCCCGCATAGCCGGGCGTCAGCCCACAGGCGCCCATCGGCCAGTGGGTGTCCGCGGTCGACGTGGACAACAGGTAATACAGGTCGGAATGCACGGCGCGTTGCGCCTGCGCGTCGCCGTCGATGACAATGTCGGACTTCCACAGCTCGGCCCATGCCGATTCGTGCGCGCGCAGCAGATCGTCGAAGCCCGCGCCGCGCGCGGCAGTCGCGAGAGCGAGATCGGCCTGAGCGTTTCCGCCCCAGCCCTCGCGCGACGCGGCGACGAACTTGTCGAAAGTATACGTCTTGCCTTTGCGCACTTTGACGACGAGCTCGAGCGCGAGGCGATATTCGCTGTCATAGATGCGCGCCGACTCGGGCTGCAGGCCCCCGGGCAAGCGGATCGCCGCGGCTTCGGCCATCGCGAGGCCCTGTTCCGCGCGGCCGTCGAGCCAGAGCGTCAGCGCCTTCGCATCGCCGTCGTGCGCGAGAACGTGCGTGTCTCCGTGATACCAGACCGGCGCGCGATCGGGTGTCGCGGGCGGGATCGCGACGAGCTGCATCCCGTGCGCGGCGACGGCCTCCTGCATCTCGTCGCCGCTCAGTTTCGCGAGTGGCAGCCGCGGTTGCTGCGGCGCCCACAGGTTGAGCGCGAACGAGAGCTGCACGTCGCCGTCGAAATCCGGCGTGATCGACAGGCGCGTCGCCGCGAGGTGCGGCGTCGCCTGGCTCACGAACGTCTCGACACGTACGCGCGTCGAGCGCGTGTGGTCGATGTAGCGATAGCTCGTCGTCAGCGTCGCGGCGCGCATGTCGAGCGTCTGCGCGTAATCCGCGAAAAGCGCGCCGCTCAGCGGCACCTGGTTCATCCAGAAGTGTCCGGCGGCCGAGTCGCCGGTGCTGTAGTCGATTTCGCTCCAGCCGGGGATCGCCGCGGGCCGCGCGATGTCGTCGCGCGCATAGTCCATTAACGCGACCATGTACGCGAGGTTGCCCTCGGTGCCGCGCGGCGCGGTCATCGTCGAGAAGTAGCCGTTGGACAGATAGCTCGGAAAGTAGTTGTCGAACGCGTCTGGGCCAGCGCTCAGTGTGAACGTCGGATCGCCCGCCGCGAGCGCGACGCCGCTCGCGAGCGCGAGGCTGGACAGCAGGATCTTCGATGCGTTCATGGATTTCTCGCAGGATTGGAATGGATCGGTCGCGCCATGGACGCGCTGCGGGCCTGCCGCGGCAGGGCATAGCCACGCGCGGTTGTGCATGCGCGGCTCGCGATTCCGCCGATGACTCGCACGATGCACCGTCGCGGTGGCTTGCGGCGCGCGCGCAACCGCGCACAATAGCGCCTGCATCGCCGCGACTCGCCGCGGCGACAGGCGCCACTTGACCGACACCGGGATGCGACGCGATGGCAGGCAATTTTAAGTTCACGTTCAAGGCGCCGGGCGACGCGACGGCGGCACGACCCACGCACGCGGCGACGACCGCGCCCATCCTGCAGCCGTACGACCTGTTTCCGACGCGCATCTGGCAGGCGCCGCTGGCCGGACTGGCCGGCCATCTCGACGGGTGGGTCGAACTCGTGCTCGCGCTGCGCGCCGCGAGCCCCAAACCTGCGGGACGCACGAACCGGCAGGGCTGGAACAGCACAGACATGAGCATTCTCGAGCAGGCCGCGTTCGCTCCGTTGCGTGCGGCGGTGCATGCCGCGTGTGCTAGCGCGCTCGCCGAGATGGGCGTGAGTGAGGCCGCGTTCGATCTGCAGTCGTGGGTCAACCTGCACGATCGCGGCGGCTTCAATTTTCTTCACGTGCACGATGGCTGCCTGCTCTCGGGTACGTTTTATCTCAAGGTGCCAGCCGGTTCGGGCAAGTTCGTGCTGCGCGACCCGCGCCCCGGCGTCGTGCACGGTTTCGTCAAGGGCGCGGTGGCCAACGGCTACAGCGACGTGCAGCTCGCGCCGAGCGCGGGCCTGCTCGTGCTGTTTCCGCACTGGATGGAACACTTCGTCGAACCGCACGACAGCGACGAGCCGCGCATCGCGATCGCATTCAACGCGGTCGAGCCGGCAGCGCCACGCTGAGCGAGCATGCCGTTCGGTCTGCGCACCGTCGGCGACGCGTCGATGCGTCATCGCGAGCCGCCCGGCACGATGTCGAAAGCGACGGTCAGCCGCGTCTGCGCGCTCGTGAACGGCACGGTCGCGTGCCAGAAGTACGACGGGAACAACACGAGCATGCCCGCGGCCGGACGCACGCGGTGCTCGGCGGGCAATGCCGGCGTCGTGAGGACGCCTGGCTCGCCGAAAGTCAGACAGCCCGCGTCGCGGTGCGCAGCGGACATGTCGGCGGGCAGGTCGATGTAGCAGGCCGACGAGATCCAGCCACGCGGATGCACGTGGTGGTTGTGGAATCCCGACGAACGCAGCCGGACCGACCAGCTGCCGTTGAAGCGATAGTCGCCACCATTGCGCCGACGCAACGGATCGCTGCCGTGGCCGATGCGCGCGAGGTAGGCGCGGATCGGTGCATCGAATGCGCCGAACAGCGCCCGGATCGCAGGATCCTGCGCGCGCGCGAGGTCCTGGGTCGTCTCGGTTCCGTGCCGCAGCGACTGGAACAGCAGCGGATGACCGTCGGGATCGTGCAGGCACTCGAGGCCCGCCTTCACGTCGGCGAGGAAATGCGCCAGCGTCGACCAGCCGCTCGGCACGTCGAGCGTCGTCGGCAGCACGAGTCGCGCATAGTCGCAGCGCTGTACGTAGCGTTCGTCGCCGAGGAGGCGCCAGGCCGTCGTCTGCAGCGCGACGAGGTACTGATCGTCGGGCGCCGAAGCGAGCAATTCGTCGCAATGCGCGAGCGCGCCTGCCGCATCGCCGAGGCCGAGCAACGCTGCCGCGAGCAGGCTGCGCGCGGTCGCGCTTGCCGGTGCGCCCGGAGACCAGCAGCGCAACGCGCGATGGGCGAGCGCCACCGCGACGGCCGGATCGAACTCGAGTGCCGCGAGCCCGGCACGCACGAGCACGGCGGGCGAGGCGTGCGGCGATGCGGCGAGTGGCGCGAGGCAGGCGTGCGCGCCGCGCGCGTCTCCGGCGCCCTGCAGGACTGCGGCCTTCGCGGCGAGCAGTGCTTCCTCGCGCGGGAACGTTTGCAGCGCGGCGTCCAGTGCGGCCGTGGCCTGCGCCGCGTCGCCGGTGCGCAGCCAGACCAGGCGCGCGAGGCTGTCGTGCGCGTCGACGAAACGCGGTTGTTGGCGCAGCGCTTCGCGCAGCGCGGTCTCGGCGCCGACGAAGTCGCGGAGCGCGATCAGGCTGCGCGCGCGCGCGTGCTGCAGCGAAGCGTCCGTGCGACCCGCCGCGATTGCTCGCGCGGCGACCTGCTCGGCCTCGCGATGCTGCGCCGCGCTGCCGAGCGCGATCGCAAGCGCGTGCGTGGCGAGCGCATCGGCGGGCCGCGCCTGCGCGGCGCGTCGATACGCTGCGACCGCTTCATCTCCGCGCCCGAGCGCGTTGAGCGCGGTCACGTGTTGGGCCACGAGGTCGGGCGGCGCCTCGGCACCCGCACAGTACGGCGCGACAACCGCGAGCGCGTCCGCGGGGCGCTGCGTGTCGTTGTAGTGACGCGCGAGGACGAGAGCAGCCTGCGCGAACTTGCTCGCCGCGCGCAGCAGCAGCGGCTCGGCCTCGTCGTGGCGCCCGCGCGCGAGCAACAGTTCGCCGAGCGCGGCGAGGCTCGGCGTCCAGCTCGGATCGAGCGCGACCGCGCGGCGCAGCAGCGTCTCGGCGGCGGCCGGGTCGCCGAGCGCCTGTTCGGTGCCCGCGAGCAGGCGCAGCGCCTCGATGTGGTCCGGATGCTCCGCGACGAGCGCGCGCAGGCCGGCGCGCGCGGCGACGAAGTCGCCGGCCTGCAGCAGCGCGTCGATTCGCTGCGTGGCATCGATGAGTGCGAGCGAGGACGTCGTCACGGAATCGTGCGACCGCGGCTAGTCCGGCGAGCCGCGGCGAGACGCCGCGGTCACGACGGCTTGCGCCTGAGCTTGACCTCGCCGGCCGCGTCGCGTTCGATCGTGACGTCAAAGTGCTTGCCGCGGAACGAGAGGTGCCTGAGCGTCAGAGACTTCCATTGCGGCGGCAGCACCGGCGCGTACGCTTCGCTGAGGCCTGCATCGTCGATCCGCAGCCCGCTGAGCCCGTAGACGAAGCTCTGCACGAATCCCGCGGACGTCGCGAGGATATAGCCCGCGTTGTTCGCGACGGTCTCGGTGCGCACGTTGAACGGCGGCTTGAGGAAGCCGACGAGGTTGCGCTCGATCCATGCGCCCGCGCCCTTGGCGTCGCCGATCTCGGCCGCGCCGACCGCGAGCATGACCATCATCATCTCGTTTGGATCGTCGCCGTGCACCTTGAGTTCGTCGAGCTGGAACGCGAAGTCGTTCCTGCGGATCGCCGGCGACATCGCGAGGTCGAGGTTCGGATAGATCAGCCAGGCGAGCGACGAGCCCATCCAGGTGATCTTGTCATGCGCGACGCTCGCGTCGAAGTCGAGATGGCGCTGCGCCGCTTCATCGAACGGGATGTACATCTTGGCCGATATCTCCGCCCACTTGGGGTCGGCCTGCGTGCCGACGACCTTCGCGGCCCTGATCGCGATGTCGAGCGCCTTGCGCGCGGCCGCATTCGTGAACGAGTCGTTGGGCACGTCGTTGTACGCCTCGTCGGGCGAGGTGACGTGATGGATCTCGTAGCGATCGTGCTCGGCGACGTAGGTGACGCGGCTCACCCAGAACTTGGCGATCTCCGAGATGACCGGCCAGCCGTACTGCCGGAGCCATGCGACGTCTCCAGTCGCGAGGAAGTACTGCCACTGCGCGATTGCGATGTCCGCGTTGACGTGGATCTCGCGATACACCTCGTAGGCGAAGTGCGGCGTGTGGTCGACACCGGTCTCCGGATCGGATTCCCACGGGAACATCGCGCCCTCGGCGCCGAACTGCTTGGCACGCGCGCGCGCCGGTGCGAGCGTGCGGTTGCGGAACATCACGATCGGCTTTGCGCGTTCCGGGTGCAGCAGCAGCAGCGCGGGGAACACCCACGAGTCGCTGTCCCAGAATGCGTGACCGGCGTAGTTCGGCGTCAGCGCGCACGCGCCCATCGGCCATGCCGTGCCGACGGTCGTGTTCGACAGCAGGTAGTACAGGTCGGAATGCAGCGCGCGCTGCACACTCGCATCGCCATCTACGACGATGTCCGATTTCCACAGTTCGTGCCATGCCTGTCGGTGACTGGCCAGCAACTTGTCGAAGCCCTGCGCACGCGCATTCTCGGCGAGCTTCACGTCCGCAGGCGCGTCGCCGCCCCAGCCCTCGCGCGACAGCGCGACATACTTCGTGAAGGCATAGGTCTTGCCCTTCTCGAACCTCGCGCGGATGTTGAGCGAGAGCTTGAACGGTCCCTTCTCGATCTTCGCCTCCTCGATCGCGAGGTCCTTCGGCATCTCGATCGCGGCCGCCTCGGCCATCGCGAGCCCCTGCTCGGCGCGGCCGTCGAGCCAGAGCGTGCGCTTGGCCGCATCGCCGTCGCTCGAGAGCACGCGCGTGACGCCGTGGTACCACACCGCATCGCGATCGGACATCGGAATCGGCTTGTTGTCGAGCGTCTGCCCGCTCGCGATCACAGCGGCGATCATCTCGTCGCCGCTCATCTTCGCGATCGGAAAGCGCGGCGCGTGTTCGGACCACAGACGGATCGGGAACGTGAGCTGCACGCTGCCGTCGAATTGCGGCGTCAGCACGAGCCGGGTCGCGGCGACGTGGTTCGCCGCCTGGCTCAAGAACGTAATCACCCTCACGTCAGTCGACTTGTTCGCGTAGTTGAAGCGGTACTTCGTCGTCAGCGTCGCGTCGTGCATGTCCAGGGTCTGCGCGTAGTCGCCGAAGATGTGCGGCGCGACGCGCGTCGAGTTGAGCCAGCCGCCGCCCGGGTTGTAGTCGATCTCGCTCCAGCCGGGTACCGCCGCCGGGCGCGCGATGTCGTCCTTCGCGTAGTCCATGAACGCGACCATGTACGACGGGTTCGCCTCGGTGCCGCGCAGCGAGGTCATCGTCGAGACGTAGCCGTTCGCGAGGTAGCCCGGGAAGTAGGTGTCGAAGTCGCTCGCCGTCGCGGTCAGCGTGAAGCTCGGGTCGGTCTGCGCGACCGCGGGCGTGCCAAGCGCGAGCGCGAGCACGAACGAATGCGCGATGCGGTTGCGGCGAATGCTCATTGCGGTGGACCCTATTTTACGGCGAGTCGAACGGTCGGCGGCATGCCGAGTCCCGCACGGTTGGTCTCGCGTTTGAACAAGAACAGCGTCGTCAGCAGCAGCGCCATCGGCAGCAGCGAGAAATAGAACGCATGGATGCCGTCGAACGCGGCGAATACGCGGGCGGTAACGTACGAACCGAGCGTGCCGCCGAGCGCGGAGAACACGACGATGAGGCCGGTCATCGCGGCATGCATCGGCTTCGGCAACGAGCTCAGCACGACCGAGTTGATGACCGGATAGATCGGCGCCATCAGCAGGCCCATCAGCGGGATCAGGTAGGCCGCGAGCGGCGCGTTGAACCAGCCGACGTCTGGATGCGCGACGACGTCGCGTGCGAGCGGCAGCACGACGACGACGAGCAGGCCCATGCCGACGACGCAAACGTTGAGCAGCGAATACCAAGACACGCGCTTGAGCACGAAGCCCGCGCCGATGCGTCCGACCGCGGTCATGCCGGGCAGGATGCTCGCGAACTGGATGCTCATCGCGTTCGGCAGCATCAGAATCTCGTTGTTGAACGTCGGCAGCCAGGTGCTGAAGCTCTGCTCGATCAGCACGTAGAGAAACGCGGAGGCGAGGAACACGTATACGAGCGGGCGCACGAACAGGCGCAGCATCTCCATGATCGAGTCGGCGGCCGTGTTGTTGTGTCCTTCCGAATGCGCAGCGCTCTCATCGAGCTTGCTCGTCGCGAGCAGCAGGAGCACGAGGCCACACAGGCCCGCGATGACCCAGTAGACGTTGATCCACGCCGGATTGCCCGGATTGGCCGCATCGACGAAGCCGCTGAACAGCCAGTTGCCGATCAGCACGCCGACCATGAACACGCCCTCGATCGTGTTGGTCAGGCGCGAATGTGCCTTGTCGTCGTTCGTGAGGAGCCCGATCGACGAATAGACGGCTACTTTCGCGAGCGCAAAAGAGACACCGATGGCCGCGAACAGCAGCTTCGTCGTGGCGAACGACGGAAACAGCGGCATCGCGACGCAGGCCGCGCCGACGATCACGAGTGAGAGCATCATCGCGCGCCGATAGCCGAGCAGCGGGAGGAAAGAAGCGACGATGAACGAGACGAATGCGATCGTCAGGTCCTTGTAGCGTTCGAGGGAGCTCGCCGACGGCTTGTCGATGCCGAACGTCGCCATCGATTGCAGGATGACGGTGCCCACGCTGTTGAGCAGGATCGCGAAGACGATGTAGATCAACGCGAGTGCGAAGATCATGCGGAGGCGATTCATGTGCGGCGCTGCAGGCTCCGGTGCTGATGCAAATCGGTGTCGGCATTCATCTCGGATGAGAGGAATACTGACACGAATCGGCGGTGCGAAAAATACGGGAAAAAACGCGGCCCGGGTCGCCGTTGGATACGACCCGGACCGCAAGCCAGGGAGGCTAGTGAGAAATCAGAATTGATACTTGGCCTGCACGCTGATCTCACGACCTTCGATCGATCGCGCGAGCAGGATGCCGCCCGGGCCGGTCGGGTTGCCCGCCACGCGTGCGTTGCCTTCGGTGAGACCGATCTCGTTCGAGAGGTTCGTGCCCTGCACTCGGAACTGCCAGTTCTTGCCGTAGTTGGCAACGACGCCGAAGTCCCAAGTGTGGTACACGCCCAGCGGTGCGAGGCCGGTCTGGTCTTCGTAGCGCTGGCCGACGTGCGTGAACGTCACATACGGCAACAGGTTGCCCCAGTCGAACACGAAGTTGTAGCTCGGCGACAGGATGTAGCGCAGCTTCGGCTGGCGTTGCAGCGTCTGGCCGTTGAAATCCACACTGAGCGGCTTGCCGTTGACGTCGGTCACCGTGATGAAGCCGTTCTCGTGCGAGTAGTGGCCGTCCTGGTAGGCGATCAGCGAGTCGACCTTGAAATTTTCGAACGGCGTGAACACGCCGCGGAAGTTGACGCCTTTCGTATCGGCGCCATAGACCGAGGTGCACTGCGGGTTGCTCCCCGTCACCGGCTGGCTGTTGCAGCCGAGCGGAACGTTGTTGTTGTCGGTGTAGCTGTAGGTGAGGCCGGTGAACTGGCGATGGTATGCCGAGATGTCGAGGTACGCCCACCCCGACTGGTACTTGAAGCCGCCCTCGAAGTTGCGCACCTTCTGCAGCGGCGGGAAATTGCCGCCGGAGCCGCGGATGCCGTTGTCGAAGTCGTTGAAGTGGCCTCCGCTCGAGACGCGGGCATAGACCGACATGTTGTCAGCGAGCTCGTAGTTGGCGCCTGCCGTGAACGCCGGATGCGTCTTGTCGTAATGCACCTTCGTGAACGTCCCATCGCAGATCTGCGCGGTGTTGTCGAACAGCGTGTTCTTGTTGTTGTCTAGATCTACGTTCTTCTGGTTGCAGGTGTACTGGTCGACGTCGATGTTCTCGACGCGTGCGCCGACATCGAACAGCCAGCGGTCGATCTTCCACGAGTCGGCAACGTAGAACGCGCGATTGTCCCCAGTGCCGTGCTCGAGGATGTTATAGCCCTGACCGTAGCTGAGGATGCCCTGCGGGTTGGTGATGTACTTGGTCACGCCGCCCTCGACGTAGGTCAGGACGATCGGCGTCGCGTTCGGCGTGTTGGTCATCAGCATCGGGTTGCCGAGCGACCAGTTGTCACGGTCCGTGTAGTGGGCGAGATAGAGGCCCGCGGTCAGCGTGTTGCCGTCGAAGATCTCCTTGCTGATCCGGAAGTCGTTGTTGAGGTTGGTCAGGTGCTTCTGGATGAGCCACCAACCTTGCTGGATCACGCTCTGACCCAGACTCGTCGCGCCGGTGTAGGCGATGTTCTGGCTTGTCTGATAGCTCAGCGTATTGCCGTCGATCGGCTGGTTGGCGCTGTCGCAGAATCCCGAAGACTGGCCACCGGAATAGTTGCAGCCGTACAGGAAGTAGCCGAGCGGCTTCGGATTCGGGCCCGAGAAAAGCGCGTTCGTGTTTAGATTGCCCGTGTCGTAGAGGAACTTGTCCGAGACCGACCAGCTGCCGAATTCCGCGTCGTAGTTGCCGCCGAAGAAATTCAGGTTGCCGCCGCGGCCGTTGGCGAGGTCGGCCTGCTCGGTGCCGCCGGCCGGGTTGACGAGCGTGACGTTTTGAATCGCGCGGCTGCCGTAGCTGTCGGTGAGGCCGTTGAAGCCCGGGTACGACGAGAACTTGTTGTGGCTGTCCTCGATGAACGGCGTCGGCACGATGAACTGGTTCTTGTCGTCGAGCTTGCGTGCCCACAGCATGATCGAACCGTTGTCGAGGTCATGGGTCAGCGTCGCGGTGAGCTGGCCGCCTTCGTCCGCCTTGAACTGCGGCGAGCGCACGCCGTCCGAGGTGCGCCAGAAGCCGCCGATGCTCGCGTACCAGCCTTCCGCGAGTTTGAAGCCGTAGAAGCCGTCGACGCGCCACAGGCCCTCGTCGCCGTAGGTGAGGCCGATGCTGCCCGCGGGATCCGCGGTGCCCTGCTTCAAGATGAAGTTTGCCGTGGCGCCCATCTGTCCCGCGCCATACAGCACGCCCGGTCCGGTCTGCACGATCTCAACGCGCTCGATCGTGTCGTCGAGGCGCAACAGCGAGCTCGAGTCCATGAACGACAGCGACGACATGCCGTACAGCGGCGTGCCTTGCACCATGTTCGTGAAGAACGGTGCGTCGCCGCCGCCCGGGAAGCCGGCGATTTCGATATTCGCGCCGGTCTGGCCGCCCGAGGACTCGGGCCATAGCCCCGGCGAGATCTTGAGCAGGTCGGCGGTGCTCTTCGGGTTCGCCTGCTTGATCTGTTCGGCATCGGCCGCGGTGATCGAGTAGCTCGCGTCGAGCTTGCGCACGCCCTGCGCGCTGCCGGTGACGACAATGCCTTCGAGCGATTGGGTGCTCGACTTGGCCGCGGCGTTCTGCTTGCCGCCGACCACGTCACCGGCAGGCTGCTGTTGCGGTTGGGCCTGCGGGTCGGGCGCCGGCGCGGGATCGGCCGCGTAGACGAGAGGCGTCAGCGCCGACAGGATGGCAGTCGTCAGTGCGAGTCTTATCAGTTTGGTCTGTCTCATGTGCTCTCCCTCCTCCAAGTGGTGTGGTCAACACCGGTTCTAGTTATTGCCGCTCGCCTGCAGTGATGCATCGCAAGTCCGCGGCGGTCAGGTCCTTCAGCTAGTCACGTCACAACGAACTTCTTCAGATCGAATCGCGTCAAATCGGGAAGCACCGCATCGGCGCCGTGCAGCACGCGCGCATCGCCGATGCCGAGCGCCGCCATGCCTGCGGACTTGATTGCGGCGATGCCCGCCTGTGCGTCCTCGATGCCGAGGCAGGCCTGCGGAGCCACACCGAGTGCGGCCGCAGCGCGCAGGAAGATCTCCGGATCGGGCTTCGCACGCGCGACCGTGGCCGCATCCACGACATGATCAAAGCAGTCGGCGATGCCGAGTCTCGAGACGAGTTCGCCGGCGCTGCGGCTCGCGGACGCGAGGGCTGTCTTGAGACCCGCGGCACGCGCCGCATGCAGCGCATCGAGCGCGCCGGGCAGCAGGTCGCGCGCGGAAAACGTCTCTATCGCGACGCGGTAGTAGCCGTTCTTGCGGTCGGACAATTCGCGCTTCTGCGCCGCCGAATAGCGCTTCCCCGCGTCACCCAGCACGATGTCCAGCGATGTCGCGCGGTCGACGCCCTTGAGCTTCTCGCCGACTCCGTCGTCCCACGCGACGCCGATCTCGTCAGCGAGTCGCATCCATGCCGCCTGATGCAGATGCGCGGTATCCGCGATGACTCCGTCGAGGTCGAAGATCACCGCCTTGAAAGGTTGCGGAAACGGCGCGGCGAGGGCCGCGAGCGAGCGCAGCGGTCGCGTCGCGACGGCACCGGCGCGCAGTCGCAGCGCCTCGCCGGCATGGCTGATGCAGATATCGTCGCCGTCGAGCAACGCATAACTTGCGTCCGTCGCAGCGATTCTCAGCGACAGTCGCTTACCCTGCCAAACGATCGTGAAGCGGTAGCCATTCCAGTGCGCGGGCAGCATGGGATCGAAAGCGAGCGTGCTGCCGGCGCCGTCGTGAGACACGCGCATGCCGCCGAAGCCCCACGCAAGCGCGAGCCAGCTGCCGGCCATCGCGGCCATGTGCGCGCCGTGCCCCGTATTCGCATGCAGGTCGTCGAGATCGACGCGCAGTGTCTCGTGGAAGTACCGGCTCGCCTTGGCCGCGTAGCCGACCTCGGCCGCGAGCACCGCGAAGGTCGAGGCCGACAACGTCGAATCGTGCACCGTCAGCGGCTCGTAGTAGTCGAAGCTGCGCCGCTTGACCTCGGCCGAGACATCCTGGCCAGCGAGCACGAGCGCGAGCAACGCATCCGCCTGCTTGCAGACCTGATGCCGATACAGCGTCATCGGATGATGGTGGATCAGAAGTGGATACAGCGCGCGCGGCGTGCCGGCGAAATCCCAAACCGGCTTGTCGAGGAACGTGTCGTCCTGCGCGACGATGCCCAGGCGCTCATCGAACGGCAGCAGCATCGCCTCGGCGGCGCGCGACCATTCGGCGACCTCGGTCTCGTCCAAGCCGAGCTTGTGGGCCAGTGCCGCGTACGCCGCGGGTTCGTCGAGCGCGAGCGCGTGCGCGGTCGCCGCCGCGTAACGCAGGTGTTCCTGTGCCATCCGGTTCGTGTAGTAATTGTTGTCGACGAGCGCCGTGTACTCGTCCGGACCGGTGACGCACTCGATGCAGAACGCGCCGTCGCGACGCGCGTTGAAGTGTCCGACCTGCAGCCAGATGCGTGCGGTCTCGAACAGCACCTCCGCGCCCATCGCGAGCAGAAATGCGCGGTCGCCGCTCGCCTCGACGTAGAGCCTGATCGCGAAAGCGACCGCGGCGTTGATGTGATACTGCGCCGAGCCGCTCGGGTAGTGCGCCGAGCATTCGTCGCCGGCGATCGTGCGCCACGGATAGAGCGCGCCGCGCACATGGTTCAGCTCGCGCGCATGCGCGCGGGCGCGCTCGAGGCTGCGGTAGCGCCAGACGAGACTCGGCTTCATGAGCGCGGGTGCGGTGAATGCATAGACCGGCAACACGAACGTTTCGGAGTCCCAGAAAACATGGCCTTCGTAACCCTCGCCAGTCAGGCCCTTTGCGGCGATGCCGCCGTGGCCGTCGCGCGCGGCCGACTGGAAAAGATGGAACAGGTTGAAACGCAGCGCCTGTTCGTCGCGCAGCGCGGCGTCGTCGCCTTCGATCTCCACGGCTGCGTTTTCCCAGTACGCGGCGAATGCGTGCGCCTGCTCGCTCGCCAGCGCATCGAAGCCGGCGCCGAACGCGTCGCCGAGCATCGCGATTGCCTGCTCGCGCAGCTGCGCGTCCGACGCCGCGCCCTGGGGCTTGGTCCAGGCGTAAGCGATGTATTTTTCGAGCGTGACTTCGGTTCCCGGGGCCAGCATGGCCGAGTACACCTGACTCGCGGAATTCTCGTCTTCGTACGCGTCCGAGAATTCTGCGCCGTGCACGCGATGGCGCTGCACACAGGCCACGCCGATACCGCTGTGAACGGTGCGCTCCGCGATCGAGGCGACCTGCGCATCCGCGGCGGTCGCGCTGACGCGCATCGCGAGGCCGGCACCCGCGCCGTAGCGCGGATCGTCGCCCTGTGCGGCTGCGCCCCGGCTCACGCAGACGCAAGACTCGAGCTGCAGCGTTCCGCTGCAATCGATGGAGCGCAGTCTCCAGCGAATGCACGCGAGCCCGGGGTAGGCGAGCGAGACGATGCGTTCGGCACGCACCTCGAGAGTCTGGCCCAGCGCGGTGCGCCAGCGCGACGTTCGCTCGGACCGGCCTTCGTGCAGCGCGAGCGCGTGTTCGAACGCGAGTGACTCGCCATGCGCGGGGTCGACCGACACGCCGTCGATATGGATCAGGATCGCGGTCGCGTCGGCGACCGGAACGCGCGTGTCCGTCGCGCGCGCGAACCCGTGATGACGCTCGTGGTAATGAATCTGCGAGCGTTCCCAGACGCCGGCGATGAATGCGCCCTGGGTCGGGCTCGGCGACTCCTCGATGTTGCCGCGGATGCCGAGCACGCCATTGGCGAGCGCGAGCAGCGTCTCGTCGCGCGCGCGCTCCTGCGCGCCGGGCAGAGCCAGGCTAAAGCGCCACGCGTCAAGCGCCTCGGGGCTCAGCGGGGCGTGTGCCGGCATGCGCCGGCTGCCGCGGTCCAAGGGCTTTGCATGCGAATCGTTCATGCGTCCGCGCAGCCGCTGCGCGTGCGCTGCAGGCTGCTGCGCGGCGTCCGGGGCGCAAGGCGCCGCGAGGCGGAAAATGGCGACGGCTTGCCTTGGCCCGAACCGCAACGCATCGATGCTCCCTCCCATTCGGCGCTGCCTGCGCGTTGCTCACGCGTCTGTCACATCCGCCCGATGCGGCGCAAGCTAGCACCGATTGGTATCGGTATCAAGGTATCGGTAACAATGCTGCACAAGCACATCGATTGGACGCCCGGGCGACGACGAGACACACTACAAAACCACGGCCGTTGAGCCGCCATCGAGCAGAACGAAGCGCCGCGCATGAGCAATCCGAGTCGCAGCAAGAAGGCCGCCGTCGCGCCGCTCACGATGGCCGATCTGGCGCGGCTCGCGGGAGTGTCGAAGATCACCGTGTCGCGCGCGTTGAGCGAAAACGGCATCGTCAACGAAAAGACCCGAGAGCGCGTCCGCCAGCTCGCGAGCAAGCACGGCTACAAGCTCAACGTGAGCGCGCGCAATCTGCGCCTGCGCCAGAGTCACACGGTGGCGGTCATCGTCGAGATGACACCGACGCTCAATCGGCCCATGTCCGATCCGTACCCGCTCGAGCTGCTCGGCGGCATCGCGCAGGAACTCGCGGGCGCGAGCTACAGCGTTCTTCTGACGACGCGACAGGGCGCTTTCGGTCCCGCCGTGCGCGCCGCGGACGCGGTGATCCTGCTCGGCCAGGGCGCCAAGCAGCAGGCGGTGCACGTGTTCGATCGACTGCGTCTGCCGATGGTGGTCTGGGGCGCGCCCGGCGAGCACGACGAGCACATCGTCGTCGGCAGCGACAATCGCGCGGGGGGCGCGAGTGCGGCGGAACGATTCGTCTCGCTCGGGCGGCGCCATCCGGTTTTCGTCGGCGACATTGCCCATCCAGAGATGGCCGAGCGCCATGCCGGGTTCGCGGAATATCTCAAGGCGCGCGGCATCGGCGCGATCGTCGTCGATCGCAAGTCGTTCACGAACGAATCGGGCGCCGAAGCGGTACGTCTGCTGGTGCGCAAGAAGACGCGCTTCGACGCGATCTTCGCCTGCAACGACCTGCAGGCAATGGGCGCGGTCCGCGCGCTGATCGAGTTGGGGCAGCGCGTGCCCGAGGACGTCTCCGTCGTCGGCTACGACGACACGCCGCTCGGCGCAGCGTTCATCCCGCCGCTGTCATCGGTGCATCAGAACTGGCACGAGGGCGGCATCCTGCTGGCGCGCAAGGCCCTCGCGCTGCTGCGCGGAGAGCCCGTGAAGTCGGAAATGCTGCCGAGTCGATTCGTCGCGCGCGCAACCTAAAAAAAGGGGTCAGAGTCATTTTCCGGCTCCGGGACAGCTTCTCGAGGCAGGTTGCTTCCCGGAAAATGACTCTGACCCCTTTTATGATTACGGCGTGCTGCGCTCCCACACCTGCGTTTCGCCGAGCAGCGCGAAGCCGATGAAGCCACGCACTTCGAGCTTCTTGCCGCCATCGATGAGATGGATCTTGCACTTGTAGAGCTTGCCGTTGGCGGGCTTCAGACACGTGCCGCCCTCCCAAAGGTCGTCGCCGGACTTCTTGAAGTCGCGCAGGATCTGCATGCCGAGCACCGGCTTGTTGTGCATGTCACCGTCACACGCGTCGCAGACCGGGTTGGGGCCTTTGTCCGAAATCATGATCTCGGTGACCTTGCCGCCCAGCGTGCTGCCGGTCTCGAAGATCTCGACATGCGACTTGGCCTTGTGATCGTCGGTGAACGTGGTCCACGTGCCGACCGGGGACGTCTCGGCGGCGAGTGCCGGAGCCGCGCATAGCGCGGCGATGACACCGAGGAAAAATGATTTCGCAAGCATGTTCGCTCCCCTTTTGAAGGTTGAGTGGGTAAACGGCGACCGCTTCCGCGTCGCGAAGGACGATGCACGGACCGGACACCTTGGCTACAATCGTGATCCTACTCAATCCGCCCCGATTCATCCATGACGCAAAGCACCAAGGAAGCGGCCGAGCGCGCGCTAGCGGCGATAGTCGATCCGCATACCGGTCTTTCTCTCACCGACAGCGGCGAAGTCAAGGGCATCGGCGTCGACGGCGACAAGGTTGCGATCGACATCGTCCTCGGCTACCCGGCGGCGAGCTGGACCGAGACGCTCGCGCTGCAGATACGCGACGTACTGCAGGCCGAGCCCGCGATCTCCACGGCGGCAGTCAGCGTCGGCTCGCGCATCCACGC
>JBDTYX010000164.1:0-7332 GCA_040005435.1 Rudaea sp.
CGCGCCCGCGATCGGCGGTTTTCTCGGCGAGATCAACCTGCGCCTGCCGTTCTGGATCGCGGTCGTGCTCTGCCTCGCCAACTTCGTGTACGGGTGGTTCGTGTTGCCCGAGTCGCTGCCGAAAGAAAAGCGCACTGCCCATTTTGACTGGTCGCACGCCAATCCGCTCGGTGCGCTGATATTGCTGCGCCGCTATCCGCAGGTGCTCGGACTCGTCGGCGTGCTGTTCCTGATGGCGCTCGCGCACATGGTCTATCCGACCACGTTCGTCCTCTACGCCGACTACCGTTTCCACTGGGGTCCGCAGATGGTCGGCTACACGCTCGCGTTGGTCGGCGCGCTTTCGGCGGTCGTGCAGGGCGGCCTGATCAAGAAGATCGTCGGCTGGCTCGGCGAGCGCCGGGCGCTGCTGTTCGGTCTTTCTTGCGGCACGGTAGGTTTCCTGCTCTACGGACTCGCGCCGACCGGTTGGTGGTTCTGGCTCGCGATACCCGTCGCAACGTTCTGGGGCGTTGCCAATCCGGCCGCGCAGGCGATCATCACGCATCAGGTAGACCCGCACGAGCAGGGTCGCCTGCAGGGTGCGATCGCGAGCCTGTCGAGCATCGCGGGCATGATTGCGCCGACGCTGTTCACACGCCTCTTCGCCGCGGTTACTCAGGGGCAGTGGCACGACATTCGCGTGGGTGCGACGTTCTTCCTCGCGAGCGCGATCGTCGGTTCGGGGCTTCTGCTCGCGCTGCGCGTCACCGCGCGGATGCCGTCGACGAAAGAACTGCCGCCGGCGGTGGCCGCCGCCGCCGAGATTTCGGAAGCCGCGGCGAGCGCCGAACTGCAGCCGCCGGTCGGCGAACCACCGCATGCCTGAACGCGGTGCGCGGCGGCAGCGGGTCTACGGGCCGTACTTGACGCCGCAGCCATACGGTTGCGACGTGGTCACGCTCGGGCTCTTGCCAGCCTTGAGATCGGCGAGTACCTGCGGCACATACTGCGTCGCCTTCGAAAGGTCGTCCTTGTCCGCACTCGCGATCGAGTCGATGCCGCCCATGTAGCGCAGCGTTCCGCTCGCGTCCACGACGAACAGGTGTGGCGTCGTCTTCGCGCCGTAGAGATGCCCGACCTTGCCGTCGCCGTCGAGCAGATAGGCCGTGGGACTGGCGTGATACTGCGCGATGAATTCATTCGCGCCGCGTCCGTCGACATTGCCCTGCTTGCCGGCCGCGCCGGAGTTTATCGTCAGCCAGACCACGCCGGCTGAGGTCGCGTTGGCCTGCTGATGAGGAATGTTGCCGCTCTCGTAGTGCTTGTGCACGAAGGGGCAGCCTGGATTATTCCACTCGAGCACGACGGTCCTGCCCTTGTAGTGCGAGAGCGTCTGCGCGTTGCCGTTGCTGTCGGTGAGCGTGAAATCCGGCGCGGGCGCGCCGATGCTGACGGCGGCGATCGCCTGCGCGGCGAACAACGAAGCGGCAAGGCCGGAAGCCAAGGCGAACGTAAGTTTCATGACGTACCTTCAGTTGGGTGAGGCGGGGGCGGGACGCGCCAGATCGGCGGCGACGAATACCGCATGCACGCGAATTGCGCGCGCATGCGGTCGCGCAACGACGAGATCAAGTGCCTTCGGCTGCGCCTCGAAATACTCGCTCTTCGCGAACGCGAGCACCGGTACGCCGCCGCGCAGCGAGAATTGCGGCGGCGCGTTGGCTATCAACTTGGGTTGTTCGGCGAACGCGTCGAGGCGTTCGCCGTCGCCGAGATCGGCGCCGCGCACCTCGACCTCGATGCGATCGCCGACGATGCGTGCGACCGAGCTCCAGACGCCGTTTTCGGGGGCCGTGGAGCGTGCGCGCGCAAACGCCGCGTCGGGCTCGCTCATCGCGGTCGCGCTGCCCACGCGCAGGTCGATTGCGAGCGTCGCGGCGCCCGGCACGCATTCTTCGTGGCAGGCGAGCCATTTCACGCTGGCGCGGACACGCACGCTGCTGCCCGGCCGCGCGTCGGCGGGCACGTCGAGCAAGACCGGCAGCAGCACGTCACCTTCGTAGCCGAAATTCGCGAGCCCGTCGACCGTGAAGCGCTGTGGCGTCGGCCATGCAATCTCCCCGGTCTTGAACCCGTGTGGCAGGGTCCAGTTCACGCGCGTCGGCAAGCCCGAATCGCCCGGGTTGACCCAATAGGTGTGCCAGCCGGCGGCATGCTGAAGTCGCAATCCGAGCATCGCGGGCTGTCCGGCTGTCAGCGTGGTGCGGGCACTCACGAGCGTGATGGCCAACGGCTCGCTCACGGCTGGCGGGTCCGCCTTCAGCGTGGCGCACGCACACAAGGCCAGTGCGGCAAATGTCCTGACTGCATTTCTCATCGCCTGACCGTGGACCGGATATTCCGCCGCATGCTTGCACGAACACTATCATCGCGGCCGTTATTTGCGTGTGTAGCCTGACTTCCAGCCCTGTTCGCGCAACCGGCGCGCTACTACCCTCATCGTGTCGTTACGGAAGGAGACAAGCGCATGGCGACGCGTCGCGAACTGCTCAAGTGGGGTAGCGCCGGAATCGTGGGCACGGCGGCTTCGCGCTGGGTGCCGAGCGCGTTCGCGCAGACGCCCAAGGCGCGGCCGCTGCGCATCCTGATTCTCGGCGGGACCGGCTTCATCGGTCCGCATCAGGTGCGCTACGCGCTCGCGCGCGGCCACAAGCTCACGCTGTTCAACCGCGGCCGCCATCCACAGGAGTGGCCGGGCGAGGTCGAGGAACTGACCGGAGATCGCGACACGGGCGACCTGAAGGCTCTCGTCGGACGCGCATGGGACGTGTGCATCGACAATCCGACCACGCTGCCGTTCTGGGTGCGCGACGCCGGCAAGCTGCTGGCCGGGAGGGTCGGGCAGTACCTCTTCGTCTCGACGGTGTCGGTATACGCCGATGACGCGAAGCCGGGCCAGGACGAACGCGGCACAACGCTGCCGTACCGCGGCCGCGACGCGCTGGCCGAAACGCAGGACTCGCTCAAGGCCGATCGGGGTGGGTTATATGGCTCGCTGAAGGCGGCGTCGGAGCGCGAGGCGAAACTGCATTTCGCTGGCGCGACGACGATCGTGCGGCCCGGACTCATCGTCGGCCCCGGCGACGAAACCGATCGCTTCACGTACTGGCCCGTGCGCCTCGCACGCGGCGGCGAGACGCTGGCCCCCGGCGACGGCGCCGACCCAGTGCAGTTCATCGACGCACGCGATCTCGCGCAGTGGACGATCCGACTCGCCGAGCGGCGTGCGTTCGGTACGTTCAACGCGTTCGGGCCCGCGCGCGAGCTCACGATGGCGAACATGCTCGCGGGTACCGCGGCGGCGACGCATGCCGCTGCGAAACTCGTCTGGGTGCCGAGCGACTTCCTCGCCGCGCAGAAAATCTCGGCGTGGTCCGACCTGCCAGTCTGGGTGCCGGCGCAGGGCGGGAGCGCGGGCTTCGCGCGTCGTTCCAATCGCGCCGCGGTCGCTGCGGGTCTGAGCTTTCGATCGCTCGCGACGACCGCGGAGGAGACGTTGGCCTGGTTCCGATCGCAGCCCGCCGAGCGCCAGGCCAAGTTGCGCGCCGGCCTGTCTGCCGAACGTGAGACCCAGGCGCTTGCTGCCTGGAAGGCGAGGCGCGGAAAATGATTGCTGTCCCGCTTGCGCTGCCGCACGGCGACCCCATCTTCGATCCCATCGACACGACCGGACGCGAACCGCCATGCTGACATTCATTCTTTGGCTGCTGCTGTTCATCTTCTGCTGGCCGCTCGCGCTGGTCGCGTTGCTGCTCTATCCAATCGTCTGGTTGCTGCTGCTGCCGTTCCGCCTGCTCGGTGTGGCGGTCGACGGCGTCCTCGAGTTGCTGCGTGCGATCCTGTTCCTGCCGGCGCGCGTGCTCGGCGGCAAGCCGCGATCTGTCTGAGGCGCGCGGGCCGCGGCGCGCGTATCAGCCGAAGAACCAATAGCAGAGCAGGATCGAACTGGTGATGCCGACGGCGTCCGCGAGTACGGCGCAGCCGATCGCGTGGCGCGCGCGCTTGATGCCGACCGCGCCGAAATATACCGCCAGTACGTAGAACGTCGTCTCGGTGCTGCCCTGCACGGTGGCGGCGACCAGCGCCGGGAAGCTGTCGACGCCCTTGGCCTTCATCGTCTCGATCAGCAGCGCACGCGCGGCGCTGCCCGAGAACGGTTTCGCGAGCGCGGTCGGCAACGCATCCACGAAGCGCGTATCGAGCCCGGCGGCCTGGGTCGCCGCGCGAATCGCCTCGAGCAGGAAATCGAGCGCCCCCGAGGCGCGAAGAACGCCGATCGCGCAGAGCATCGCGACGAGATAGGGCAATAGGTCCTTCGCGACGTCGAACCCTTGTTTTGCGCCCTCGACGAAGCTCTCGTACACCGGCACCTTCTTCCAGGCGCCGGCGATCAGGAACAGCAGGATCACGCCGAACATCGCGAGATTGCCCGCGAGCGCGGAGAACGTCGCGAGCGCGGACGGCGTCATCGAAGCGAACATCGCGATGAGGCCGCCGAGCAGCAGCCCGCCGCCGCCGAGGTAGGCGAGCACGACCGGATCCCACAGGCGCAACCGCTGCACGAACGCGACGCTGAAGAGGCCGGTGAGCGCGGCTGCGCAGGTCGCGAGCAGGATCGGCAGGAAGACCAGCGTCGGATCGTGTGCGCCCTGCTGTGCGCGGTACATGAAGATCGTCACCGGCAGCAGCACGAGCGAGGACGAGTGCAACACGAGGAACAGTATCTGTGCATTGCTCGCGGTCGTCGGGTCGGGATTGAGCGTCTGCAATTCGCGCATCGCGCGCAGGCCCATCGGCGTCGCGGCATTGTCGAGTCCGAGCATGTTCGCGGCGAAGTTGAGCGTGATCAATCCGATCGCGGGATGCCCGCGCGGCACTTCGGGCATGAGGCGCGCGAACAGGGGGCCGAGCGCACGCGCGAGCAAGTCGATGAGTCCTGCCTGCTCCGCGATGCGCAGGAAGCCAAGCCACAGGGTCAGCGTGCCGAGCAGCAGGATCACGACCTCGACCGACAGCCTCGCCATGTCGAACAGCGCCGCGATCATCGCGGCGAATACGCCCGAGTCGCCGCCGATGCCCCAGCGTGCGAATGCCGAGACGGTCGCGACGAAAAAGAACCCGAGCCAGAGCCGATTCAGCATCGCGCAAGCATAGCGCGACTACTCCGCGGCGGATTCCACGTTGCCGGGTTCGTCCTTCCACTCGAAGCGATAGCCGAGCCCATAGATCGACGCGATCGGGTCGACACCGATATCGGCGAACTTGCGCCGCAGGTTCTTCACGTGGCTGTCGACGGTACGGTCGCTGACGACGCGGTGATCGTTGTAGAGCGCATCCATCAGCTGCTGGCGCGAATACACGCGCCCGGGTTGCGTCGAGAGCTTGCGCAGCAGGCGGAATTCCACCGGCGTCAGCGCGAGCGGCTGGCCGCGCACGCGCGCTTCGAAACGCTCGGTGTCGAGCTCGAGCGCGCCGGCCTGCAGCGCGAGCGGCAACTCCATGCGGCGCAGGACGGCCTTGACGCGCGCCACGACCTCGCGCGGGCTGAACGGCTTGCAGATGTAGTCGTCCGCGCCGAGCTCGAGCCCGAGCAGCCGATCGATTTCCTCGACCCGCGCGGTGAGCATGAGGATCGGCACGGCGGCGACGCGCGCATTGCCGTCGGCGCGCACGCCGCGGCAGATCGACAGGCCGTCGCTGACCGGCAGCATGAGGTCGAGGATCACTGCATCGGGCACATGCTCGCGGATCCAGTCGAGTGTTCCCGCGCCGGTATCGCGCAGGCTCACGCGGTAGTTCGCGGCCACGAGGTAGTCGCGTAGCAGCGCCGCGATTTTGGCCTCGTCCTCGACGATGAGGACGTGCTTCGTCGTATAGGTGCGGTGCGGCTCGACGCCGGTCGGCACGGGGGTCATATCGCTCGTCATGGCGGATTGGTGCTCGATGGCAGGTCTATCGTGATGCGCAGCCCGCCGAGCGGCGAGGCCATCGCGGCGATCTCGCCGGCGTGCGCGGTGACGATCGCGTGGCAGATCGCGAGACCGAGGCCGGCCCCCCCGGCGCTGCGGCTGCGCGATTCCTCGACGCGGTAAAGCCGATCGAACAGGTGCGGGAGCGCCACGTCCGGGACACCAGGTGCGCTGTCGTCGATCGTGATCCGCGACTGTGTGCTGCCCTGTGCGATGCCGACCCTGATGCGTCCGGGCGCGTCCGTGTAGCGGCGCGCATTCGCGAGGATGTTGTCGAGCAGTTGCGCGAGCCGCCTGGCGTCGCCGCGCACTGCCACCGGCGTCTTCGGCGCGAGCAGCTCGAGCGAGAGGTTCGCGTCCGCGCATCCGCGCGTCTGCAGGTCGACGGCCTCGCGCGCGAGCGCGACGAGATCGACCGTCTCGAAGCGGTATTCGAGCGCACCGGCGTCGGCGAGCGCGAGCTGATAGAGATCCTCGATGAGGCTCGACAGACGAATGCACTCTGCCTGCAGCGACTCGAGCGCGGCGGGACTCGCGTCGCGGACGCCGTCCTGCAACGCGGCGATTTCGCCGCGCAGGATCGACAGTGGCGTGCGCAACTCATGCGCGATGTCCGCGCCCCAGCGCCTGCGCGCGTCGCGGTGGTTGCCGAGGGTCTGCGCGAGATGGTTGAAGTCACGCGCCAATTCGCCGAGCTCGTCGCTGCTCGCGCGCGCGATGCGCCGATCGAAGTCGCCCGCGCTGAGTCCGTGCAACCCCGTGGCCAGCGCGCGCACCGGCGCGAGCAGCCAGCGCGCGAGCGCATAGGCGAACAGCAGCGCGACGATCAGCGCGACGGTGCCGGCGATGCGGGCATCGCGCCATTGGGCCGTTGCGAATGTCTGATCGAGGCCGCCGAGCAGTTGCGGAGGCGGTCGCAGGTAGAGCGTGCCGACTTGCTTGCCGTCGACCTCGATAGGCAGTTGCGACGACTGGCGCGGTATGCGGCCGTCGCCGACGACCGGTCGACCCTGCGCGTCGGTGAGCAGCATGCGACTGCGCAAGTCGAACGGCGCAGGCGCGCGCTCGGGGGACGGTCCCACAGCGTCGTCGCCGATCCCGTCGGGCCGGGGCGGCGGCCCCTCGTCGCGCGGCCCCGCATCGTGAAGTTGCGGCCCGTGCGGCGGCGGCGGGGGTTCGCCGCGGTGCAGGCGACGGCGTCCGAACGGGTCGATCAACAGATCGAAAGCACGCTCGTCGCCGCGCAGGAATTCCCACGAGCCATGCTCGCGCCAGGCATCGCCGAGGCGCTCACTCGCGCCCTGCAGGCGCTGCAGCGCGA
>JBDTYX010000019.1:0-24043 GCA_040005435.1 Rudaea sp.
TTTCGACGAGCCGCGCGAGCGTGCGCCGCGTCCACCGCGAGCGCAGCCGCCCGCCGCCGCCGCGCCGGTCGCCGACAAAGAACAGGGAGCCTGAAGCCATGTCCAAATTTTTCCGCCGCAAGAAGTACTGCCGCTTCACCGCCGAGGGCGTCGTCGAGATCGACTACAAGGATCTCAACACGCTGCGTCAATACCTCACCGAGACTGGCAAGATCGTGCCGAGCCGCATCACCGGCACGAAGGCCCGCTACCAGCGCCAGCTGACCACGGCGATCAACCAGGCGCGCTTCATCGCGCTGCTGCCGTACAGCGACGCCCACTAAGAGAACGACGTCGCGCGAACGCGCGACGATCACTTCCCCGCTCCCGCTGGCGGGAGAGGGCAACGGGTGAGGGTGGTGCCAGACACTCGTTTGGCAAAACGCCGAGTTTCCTGGAGCGCGACGATCACTCCTCCTCCCCCGCTGGCGGGAGAGGGCAAGGGGTGAGGGTGGTGCCCAGGCGATCCGTCGGGCCAGCGAACCAGAACGTCCGTGATTCGGACAGCAACAGTTGCGCCGACGCAATCCTGCCGGCGCTAACGAATCGGAGAACAACATGGAATTGGTACTACTGCAGAAAGTGAAGAACCTCGGCGGCCTCGGCGACAAGGTCAAGGTCAAGCCGGGTTATGGCCGCAACTTCCTCGTGCCGCAGGGCAAGGCCGTGCCAGCGACGACCACCAATGTGGCCGAGTTCGAGAAGCGTCGCACCGAATACGAATCCAAGGCGAATTCGATCCTGTCGGGCGCCGAGGCGCGCAAGGCCGCTCTCGAAGGCGCCGCGATCACCGTCAAGGCGACCGCGAGCCCCGAAGGCAAGTTGTTCGGGTCGGTCGGTCCGCGTGACATTTCCGACGCGTTCAGCGCCGCGGGCCACCCGCTCGAGAAGAGCGAAGTCGTATTGGGCGAAGGTCCGATTCGTCACACCGGCGAGTTCGAGATCAACGTTCACCTGCATGCCGACGTGCACACGACGGTCAAGGTGACGGTCGTCGCCGAGGGCTGATCGCGAATATGCGTCGAATGAGAAGGCGCCCGCGTGGCGCCTTTTTCATGGGCGGGCGCGCCGCGGCGACCGCCTGAGCCGCGCACTGCGGGGCTAGGATCGAACCGCGCCGTGGGACCTCGCGGGCAGCCGAAGCGCGAACCGCGTCGCACGCCTCGCGTGCACGCCTCACTCCCGGACCGTGACCACATCACAGGATGCGGTTTCTGTTCGTTTTTTTCGCTGCCCGCGGCACGCGGATGCTATGCTTTCCGCAGGTCGATCAGCGGCGCCGATGGCAACGGAATCCATCCAAATCCCAGGATACGAACTGCTGCGCACGCTCGGCAGCGGTGGCATGTCGGTCGTCTATCTGGCGCTGCAGCGCTCGCTCGACCGTAATGTCGCAATAAAAGTGATGAAGCGCGTGGGCCTCGCTTCGAGCGAGGAGGCCAAGCAGTTCGAACGCCGCTTCCTGCTCGAAGGGCGCACGATGGCGGCGCTGCCGCATCGCAACATCGTCGCGGTATACGACATCGTCACGAACGACGAGATCGCCTACATCGTGATGGAGTATCTCGACGGCGGGACGTTGTCCGACCGCATGCGCGGCGGCGCGAGTCTCGCCCAAGTGCTCTCGGTCGTCGTGCAGACCGCGACCGCGCTCGAGTACGCGCACAGTCGCGGCATCGTGCACCGCGACCTCAAGTCGTCGAACATCATGTTCCGCGACGGCACGGTGCCGGTGTTGACCGACTTCGGCATCGCCCGCCAGCAGGATTCGAGCGCGACCGCGCTGACCCAGGCCGGCATGATGGTCGGCACACCGCAGTACATGAGTCCCGAACAGATCAACGGCCAGATCGTCGATGGCCGCGCCGACCAGTACAGCCTCGGCGTGTTGTTCTACGAATTGCTCACGGGCACCCAGCCGTTCACGGGCGACACCTCACTCGCGGTGCTGATGGCGCACCTGACGAAGGAGGCGGCGCCGCTGCCCGCGGAGTTTGCGGGCTTCCAGGACATCGTCAGCAGGATGATGGCCAAGGATCGCGAACTGCGCTATCCGAACCTCAACGAGTTCGTCACCGACCTGAAGGCGCGCCTGACCCAGAACGCGGACCTGTTGTCGCGCCTGCAGGTCAACACGGGCATGAGTCTTTCCGATCAGCTGCACGATCTCGGCTTCGACGCGACGCCGTCTTCGATAAGCACTGGCGGCTCGATGCCGCGGATCGCCGCTTCGGCGGCGACGACCGGTACGCGCAGCCAGGTGTCGCGCAGTGCGCGTCGGCCTTTGCCGCCGAGGTTGGCCGACCGAAAGCCGTGGCTGAAATGGGTCGCCGCGGCGGCAGCGATCATCGTCGCGGTGCTGGCGATCGGATTCATCGCGGGGCGCCGCCATTCACTCAGCGTGGACGCACAGGAATGGGTATCGATCCGTCTCGACCGCGCCGAGGAACGCATCGGCGAAGGTCATCTGGTCGGCGAGGACAGCGCGTATTCCGATCTGCAGGACGTGCTGCAGAAGGATGCGGCGAACAAACGCGCGGGTGAGCTGCTCGACAACATCGCCGCGGGCCTCGGCGCGTCCGCGCAGTCCGCGTTCGGCGAGGGCAAGCTCGAAGAAGCGCTTGATCTCAGCAACCAGGGGCTGCTGGTGCGCCCGGAGAACGCCGCGGCGCAAGCGCTCAAGGCCAAGATCGTCGACGCGAAGAATTCGGCGAAACAGAAACAGCGGCTCGCCGACCTCCTGCAGGCGGCCGACAGCGCGCGCGCGAGCGGGCGTACGTTCGGCGACAAGAGCGCGTTTGCGTGGCTCAGCCAGGCGAAGGCGCTCGCGCCGCAGGACACCGAGATCGCTGGACGCATCGCGGCGCTCGTACGCGACGAACTCGACAAGGTGCAGAAGGCGCTCGACGCGGGCCAGTTCGCAGCCGCCACGAGCGCTCTCGCGAACCTCGAACCCTCGCTGGAAGCCGACGCGGCGTTTGTCGCGATGAAGGGAAAGCTTGCCGCCGCCGAACGCAAACAGCAGTCCGACAGCGAGGTCGCCGGCGTCGCGGCGCGCGCGACCGCGCAGATCCGCGCCGGACACCTCGCGAGTCCGTTGGGTGACAACGCCGCTGAGTCGCTCGCGGAGCTGCGCAAGCTTGCGTCGGCGGATGCGCGCACGACGGCCGTCGCGAAGGCGCTCGGCCAGGCGTTGCTCGAGGAGGCCCGTCGCCTCGAGGCGGCGAATCAGCCCACGCTTGCGATCGACCAGGTGGATCTCGCTCTGCGTTCCGATCCGCAGGCCGAGGGCGCCGAAGCGTTCAAGGCGAAGATCGAACAACGCCTCGGCCAGAAGGCGACCGACATCGCGCGCGCGCTGTCGGTCGCGCAGTCGGCGCTCGTCGAGCAGCGCTTCGTCGCGCCCGCGCGCGACGACGCGTACACGGCGCTGCAGAGCCTGCTCAAGCTCGACCCGGCCAACGCCCGCGGCAAGGAGCTCCTCGCCGAATTGCCGCGCCGCATCGCGACGTCCGCGCAATCGCGCATGGCGAAGGACGCCGCAGGCGCGAACGAACTCGTCGCGAACGCGCTCAAGGTCTTTCCACAGGATGCCGCGCTCACCGCGCTGCAGGCGCAGGTCGCGACGCTCGTCGCGCGTGAGGCCGCGGAGAGCGCTGCGCGAGCGAAGCGCGAGCACCTCGCGGCATTGCTTGCGCCGTCCGCGCCGGACGCCGATCGGCTCAAGACGGCGGCGCGCGAGCTCGCCGAGCTGGACGCCGAGAAGGATACGAGCGAGGAAACGCGCAACCTACGCGCGCGCCTCCTGGTGCTCGTCGGTAACCGCATGCGCACCGCCGATACCGCGACTGAATTCGATGCCGCGTCCGCGATCGCGAGCGAGAACCTCGCGACGCTCCGTGCCGATGCAGGCTACGCTACGCTAGTCGCCTCGATTCCGTCGCTGCGCGCCAAGGTCGTGGCGGATGAGCAGAGGCGCGCAGACGCGGAACGCGGCGAACTCGTGCTCAACGCGTATCCGTGGGGCAACGTCGAATCCGTGCTCGATGCGAATCGCAAGCCGGTCGCGCTACCGACGGATCGCGTCACGCCACTGACGATGAGCCTGCCGGCGGGCAGCTACATCGTCACGGTCAGCCACCCGAATGCTAAGCAGCCGGTGCAGGTCATCGCCAAGGTCGAGGCGGGCAAGAGCGGCAAGGCGAACGCCTCGTTCCCGACGCTGTCGGCGAAGGATTACTTCTCCCGTGCCGGCTGGTAACGCGCCCCTGCCGCGGTCTTCGTCCGCGCGCCGCCACGCGTGCTGGCTCGTGCCGTGCGCACTCGCCCTGGCTTCGACCGGCGCGTGGGCCGACTTCCGTCAGGACTATGGCCGCGCGCTCAAGGCCTACGAGGAAGGCAAGTTTGCGGAAGCGCAGGCGCTATTCGCGCAGGCGGCTGCCGAACATCCGGAGCCCGCGGCGCGAATGAAGCTGTACGGTATGCGCTTCGAGCCCTACGTGCCACAGCATTATCTCGGGCTCATCGCGGCACAGTCCGGCGACTGCGGCCGCGCGCGTGCGCAGTGGAGCGCCGCGGGCAACGCGCAGGTGGTCGGCGAAATCGGTCAGGCGGCGAACGAGAAGTGCGCGGGCGCGGTCGTGCAGAGTCGCCCCGTGTCTGCACCTGCCCCGGCACCTGGTCCCGCCGCGCCGCCGGTAGCGCCGCCGCCCGTGGCGTCGACGCCGCAGCGCCCCGCAACGACGAATCCGACCGAGCCGAACCGACCCGTGGTTTTGCCGCAGATCGTGGCCAAGGTGACGCCGACTGCGCCAACCTCGCGGCCGTCGGAGCCGCCGCCCGAGAAGGCGGACAAGGCCGCGCCGCCCGACCAGCTCGTGCAGGCGTTTGCGAGTTTCCTCGGTGGTCGGTTGAGCGAGGTCGCGCGGATCAATCCCGATGCCTATGTCGACGGCCGCGCGCGATTCCACGCCTATCTCGTGCGCGGCGGCGCGCGTTTCACGCTGGCCAAGCTAAACGGTGATGCCGGCGAGCTCGAGTCTGCGCGCGCGGATGTACGCGCCGCGCGCCAGCTCAATGCGAGCGCGGCACCGGATGGCGCAGTTTTCTCGCCGCGATTTCGCGCGTTTTACGCCGAAACACGCTAAGGCGCGAGGCGCGATGCGCGATGCGCGAGGCGCGAGCAGCTCGCGCCGCTCGCGCGCAGGCGCTCAGAAGCGATAGACGGCAGATAGCGACGCGGTCTTGATCTTGTCCGACCAGTCGTATGCGGCGTCAAGCTGGAGATTGTGCAGCTGCGGAATCACGACACCGCCGCCCAGCGACGCATGCGTCTTCGAACCATAGCCGCCACCGAAGACGACGGCCTCGATGAGGTCGGGGCCGTTGGCAGGCTGTCCGTCGAACTGGATCGTGTGGCGAGGATCGTGCCAGATACCGCCGCGTATGCTGAGCGGATTGGCGAAATTCGCGAACGTGTATTCGGCGCCGACGTGGGCCTCGGTGCCGTTGGGCACGTTGAGGTGCTCCAGCGTCGATGGAGGCACGTCGCCGAAGACCGAGGTCAGTTTTCCGGTGAGCTGGGAATAGAACACGCGATCCACGTCGAAGTTGATCACGAGCTGGTCGGTCGGGTGATAGCTCACGCCCGCGCTGATCACGTCGGGCACCTTGAACTGCCCCCTGATGCCGCCCGCGGAAACGATACCGCCCGAAGAGTCCGGCACGGCGACGATTTCCTTGTAGCTGAAGCGCGGATTGACGCGATAGGCGAACCCGGCGCTCCACTGGTCGTTGAAGCGCAGGCGCAGGCCGAGGGTGCCCGCGAGGCCGTGGTCCGAACCGCTGTCTGCGACCGCGTTGACCAGGTTGCCGTTGAACGCTGCAACGCGAAGCGAGGTCAGGCTGAAATCGTAGTAGGAAACACCCACGCCGACCGAGATCATCTCGTTGGCCTTGAGTGCGATCGCGAGGCCGTAGTCAACGATATGCAGGTCGGCCGCACCGTCGAACGGGATGACTTCCTGCGGCTGCCCGTTTACGAGGTAGTTCGGCAACAGCGTTCCTCCGGCCGAAAAGCTCGTGTTGAACTTCGCAAGTTCGTGGCGGTAGAACGCGAACGACCAATCGCCGCGCGGCAGCACGAGCGAGATGAACGACGGTGAGCTGTTCGTGTTCTTCGTGTTGCCGACCTCGATTCCGGTCGTGGCGAGCGGATTGAACGTTGCGCTGCCGCCCGAGGTGAACGGCGAATTGGTCTCGACGCGGCGACCCTCGAGCGAGACCTCGGTCTGCACGAGCTGGGTCAGGCCCGCGGGATTGGTGTAGGCGGCGGTCGCGTCGTCTGCGAGCCCGACGAAGGCTCCGGCCATGCCGAGACTACGTGCTCCCGGATTGGCGAAGCTGAACGGAATCGCCGCGTTGGTCTCGAGGTCGGTGATCGCGAAGACCGATTCGCTGGAGAGCAGCATGGCGGAGCCGGTCAAGGCGAGGGCGATGGCGACGGGCAGGCGAAGTTTCATCGTGTGAAATCCTTGCGATGGGGGTTCTTTACGGAGGATGTCGGTAGATTACACCGGTTGGGCCGATTCTCCGACACGCTTACGGCGTGCGTGCGAAGCGCACCGGCAAGCGGCGGGGCTGAGCGGTGTATCACAGGTTGCACCCCGCGGGCACGGGCCCGGCGCGCTGCAGGTCGATCGTGCCGGACTGGCCGGCGTTGGTTCCCGAGCTGAATGTGTAGCTGAGCTTGAGGGCATTGCAGTTGCCGAAGGTGATAGCTGCAGTGCCTACCTGCACCGTCGCGACGTTTCCGTCACCATCGAATACGCCGCCCTGTGCCGAAAAGATCCCGACATTGCCGAGCACCGAGGTGCCGACCTGCGCCGAGCCGATCTGCAGCGTGTACCAGCGCTGGCTCGCGCCGCCGCCGGGCGGCAGATTCGGCCCATACGGGTTCCACCACGATCCGGAACTGGGGTCGATCGCCTGGCCGTTCGGCGCATAGGTGTACCAGGCGGCAAACGTGGTGTTCTGCACGGGGTTGATGTCGAACAATAGCCCCTGGCCGCTCGTGGCCGGGTTGTACCAGGCGCCCGACAGGAGGAACTTGCCCGGCGGCACGCCGTTGCCCGCAGCGTTCGTGGGATCGCAGGTGACATTGCTGTCGAGGCGGCTTAGCGGGATGTTGCCGAGCTTGCCGCTGCCGTCGGTGAACGCGTAGCTCAGGAATCCGTTGCGACAGTCGGTGAAAGTGATCATCGCGTGGCCGACATAGTTTGCGCCGTTGCCTGAATTGATCACCGGGCCCGCATTGAAGTTGCCGCCCGTCGGCGCAACGATGTCCAGCCAGGCGCTGGCGCTGCTGCTCGTGACGGGCCCGGACAGCGTGTACCAGCGCTTGCGGTCTTCGCCTCCGGCCACCGCATCGTAGGTGAACCAGCCGCCGCCGAGCAGTCCCGCGCCGACTCCGGAAATGTCCGGATAGACCTCGAACACGATGCCCTGGCCGCTGGTCGAGGGGTTGAACCAGGCGCCCGTCCAGCCGTGTTGGTCGAGATTGCCTCTCGGTGTCACCGCGATCGTCTTGCTGATCTGCGCGCTCGCGGGCGCGATGTCGGCACTCCCCGAATAGGCGCCAGTCAGATGCGCAGACGATCCCGATGCAAGGATCGCATTGCACGATCCGATCAGCGTCGCATCGATACGTACGTAGCAAACGACGTTGCCCAGGTCGTCGCTGATCGTGACGCTGCCTTTCGTGGTGGTCGTCGCGGCGGCGATCGCTTTTGCGGTCGAGATTGTTGCGGTCAGCGTACTCAAGGTGCCGGTCGGCACGCTCTCGTCGCTGCTCGACAACGCAAGACCCGACGCGGCTGCCGTGCAGCCTGCGTACCAAGGGTAGATGCCGGTCGCGTCGTCCCAAGCGCCGTTCGGCGTTGACGCAAGCGCGTTGTTGCACAGCGCAGAACCGCTCGGGCGCAGGCTCGCGGGTGCCGCCGGCAGCGCGCCCGACAGACCGTTGCCGCTCACGTCGATTTCCGTGAGGTTGGTCAAGCCGTCGAGTGCGGGCACGGGCCCGGTCAGGTCGTTCCCATCCACCTCGAAGGTCTCGAGCGCCGCGAGGCCCGTGAGCGCAGGGATCGTGCCGACGAGCCCGTTGCCGCCGACGTCGAAATACTCGAGGCTGCCGAGCCCGGACAGCGCGGGGATGTTGCCGCTGAGCCGGTTCGCGTTCGCGGCGAAGTACTGCAGGTCGCCCAGTCCGGTGAGCGTGGGAAGGTGCCCGATGAGCTGGTTGCCGCCGACGTCGTAGTACTGCAGCGACGGCAGGTTGGCCAGCGCGGGAATCATTCCTCCGAGCTGGTTGGATTCGACGCTGAAATACTGAAGGCTCGTCATGCCACTGAGATTTGGCAGGCGACCCGTCAGCCGATTCTCGCCGACGTCGAAGTACTGCAGGCCTTTGAGCGTCGTCAGCGTCGGTATCGGCCCGCTCAGGCGATTGCCGGAGGCGACGAAACCCCGCAGACCGGCGACACGCGACAACTGCGGAAGCGCGCCGCTGAGCTGGTTGTCGGCGATGTAGAACTTGGTCAGCGCGCCGAGTCCGCTCAGCGGCGGAATCGAACCACCCAATGAATTCTGGCCGAGGTAGACGAGCGAGAGCTCGCTCAGTCCGTCGAGCACGGGCAGCGATCCGACGAGGTTGTCGCCGGCGAGGTTCAGCGCGATCACGTGCGCGCCTTCGCCGTCGCAGATCACGCCAAACCATTGGCACTCGGTGCCTGCCGCGCCATTCCAGCCCCGGTTGACGATCCAATTTGCGCCTTGCGTCTGCGCGTAAATCGCGTCGAGTACCACGCGTTCAGCGGGCGGTATCGCCGCCGCGAGCGGCGCGGCGGCGAGGGTGCCCAGCACTGCCACTAGGCACGCCAGGCGTGTCGGCGGGCGCCGCTTCATCGCGGCTCGGCTGCCGAGGCGCGTTGCCGACACCGTCGCCGCCGGCTGCCGGGTCGCATCAGAGGTTGCAGCCGGCCGGCGCCGATCCGAGCCGCTGCAGGTTGATGGTCCCGGAGCGTCCCGCGCTGCTGCCGGCCGTGAACGAGAACGTCAACGTGGCCGCGTTGCAGTTCTGGAAGACGAGTGTGCCGGTACCGACCTGCGACTGCGCGGCTGCCGCCGAGTTGTCGAATACGCCACCGGTGCGCGTGTAGATCGCGATGCCCGTGACGGTCTTGCTGCCAGTCGTGTAGTTGGCCTGCAGTGTGTACCAGCGCTGGCTCGCCGCGCCGCCGATCGCCTGACCGTTCGGGTCGAAGGTATACCAGGCGGCCGCGAACACGTTGATCGCGGGATTGACCTCGAAGAACAGGCCCTGGCCGCTCGTGTTCGGGTCGTACCAGGCGCCGGAGAACTGGAAGTACCCGGGCGCCACGCCGTTGTCGTGCGCGTCGCCACACGTGACGTTCGGCGTGAGTCGCGTCAGTGGGATCTGCCCGCTGCGCCCGTCGAGGAAGCTGTAGGTGAATGTCCCGGTGCCGCAGTCGGTGAATTTCAAGGAAGCCTGGCCGACTTTCTGCGCTGTGACTTTCGGTCCCGCGTTGAAGTTGCCGCCGACCGTCGCGAACACGTCCAGCGTCGCCGCGGTGGCGATCGCGCTGCCGTTTCCGCTAAACGTATACCAGCGCTGCCTGTCCGCGCCGCCCGCGGGAGCGACGTCGTAGGTGAACCAGCTGCCCGCGACGAGTCCGGTGCCTGCGCCAACGAAGTCGGCGATGAAGTCGAGCAGGAACCCCTGCCCGGTGGTCGCGCCGTTGTACCAGGTGCCGGTCAGGCCGAACTGGTTGAGATTGACGGTCTTGTCGATGACGCTCTGCGAGACGTTTGACGAGGTCGATGCGCCGTTGTTCGGGTCGCCGGAATATGCGGCGCTGACAGAGTGGCTTCCCGGTGCGAGCGAACTCGTGACGCAACTCGCCTTGCCGGCCGCCATCACGACGTTGCCGCACAGGCTCGAACCGCCGTCCTTGAAGTTGATCGACCCGGTCGGCGACGTGCCGCTGACCGTGGCCGTGAATGTCACGTTCTGGCCCTGGTTGCTCGGATTGGGCGAGGCGGTGAGCGCGGTCGTCGTCTGCGGCACGACCGAGATCGACTTGCTGATGCCGTCCGCGGCAAAGTTCGCGTCGCCGTTGTAGAAGACCGTGACGCTGATCGAGCCGGCTCCGCTGATCGCGGCCGTGCACGAACCGCCGGGCACTGTCGCCGTGCACAGCGCGGTGGCGCCGCTCGTGAAGTCGACGGTTCCGGTCGGCGTCCCGGTGCCCGGAGGCGCCGCGGTAATCGTCGGCGTAAACGTCGCCGACTTGCCGGACACGAGCGGATTGGGCGAATTCGTCGCCGTGATGTTCACGGAGTTCGATCCGGTTGCCGCCGCCGCGAGACTGATCGTCGCGAGCAGGACCAGCGAAGCGCAAGCCAGCGGTCTGATCAGGCTGCGCGGCGAAGTTTGGCCGCGGATCGAGGTGTTGATGCAAAGCGACGGCTGATCCATGACGACTCTCCCTCGTGGCTGGAACCGGGTTGGAACCGGAATTGCGTGCGGTCTGCGATTATAAGCCCGGGGGCGGTGTCCACAATGGGCGCGCGCCATTCAGTTTTTCTTCGCCGTGATTACAGAGTTTTGCGGCGTGATCAAAAAAAGGAGCGCTGCCGGTGGCCGAATCATCGAGATCGTCTCGAAGCGCACCGCGCGACGCGTTTGCGGCGCTCGCGGCGGCGGTGTTCTGGTTCGCGCTGACCCTGCAGGCCTGGCTCACGCTGGAGCTGACCCGGTCCAACGGCGCCGGGGCCGGCCGTGCGCTCTGGATACTCCTCGCGTACTTCACGATCCTCAGCAACCTGCTCGCTGCGATCGCGCTCAGCGTGCCGCTGCTCGTGCCACGCAGTGCACCGGGCCGTTTCTTCGCCCGGCCCGGCCCGATCACCGCGATCACGGTCTACATGCTGCTCGTCGGCATCGCCTACAACCTGCTGCTGCGCAGCGTCTGGAACCCGCAGGGCTGGCAGCTGCTCGCCGACACGCTGCTGCATTGCGTGAATCCCTTGCTGTTCCTTGCCTACTGGTGGATCGCAGGCCGCTCGCACGCGGTGTCGTACTCGGCGCTGCGCGCCTGGGCACTGTATCCGCTCGCCTATCTCTCGTACGCGGTCGGACGTGGACTTTCCGGTGACTTCTACGCCTACCCGTTCATCGACCTGGGTCAGCTCGGCTTCGCGCGCGCGGGACTCAACGCGGTCGTGGTCGCGCTAGGCTTCTGCGCAATTGCGGCTAGCCTGATCGCTCTAGGTCGTCGTTCTTCGCCTTGAGCTCGCGGTTGAACAGGAACGACAGCAGCGGCGGCGTGATGACCGAGGTCAGCAGAGACATCGCGACGATCAGCGCGTAGGTCCGCGCCGAGAACACCCCGGCGGCGAGGCCGAGGCTCGCGATCACGACGCCGACTTCGCCGCGTGGCATCATGCCGACGCCGACGATCATCGCGCCATGCCTGCCGAGCGAGAGCGCACCGAGGAACCCGCCGGCGAGCTTCGAGACGAGCGCGATCACGGTGATCGTCGCGAGCGCGAGCAGGGTATTCGCGTCGGCGAGTTGCGCGAGCTCGATCTTCGCGCCGGTCAGCACGAAGAAGAACGGCGTCATCAATGCGAGCAGGGGCTGAGTCTGGTGTTCGAGCTCCTCGCGCTGCGGCGTCTCCGAGGCGAGCATGCCAGCGAGAAAAGCGCCGATGATCGCCGCGAGCCCGAACTCCGTCGACAGAAACGCGAGCCCGAGGCAGAGCACGAGCGCGATCGACAGCGGCGAGCCGATCCTGAAAGGTAGCGTGCGGTGGCCGGACGCGCGCGCGAGACGCGTGCCGAGCAGGCCGATCACGAGCACGAAACCTACCGCCTCGCCGACGATTATCGCGAGCTTGCTGACGTGGACGTCCTCGCCAGCTTGCAGCGCGGTGACGATGCCGAGGAGCAGCATCGCGAGGATGTCGTCGATCACGGCGGCGCCGAGGATCACGCGGCTCTCCTGGCGCTGCAGCACGCCGAGCTCCTGCAAGACGCGCGCGGTGATTCCGGCCGAAGTCGCGACGAACGCGGCGGCGACGAACAGCGACTTGTCCCAGTTGAAGCCAGAACCGTGCGCCCACAGCGTGCCGAGCACGAACGGAAACAGCACGCCGAGCACGCCGACCTGAAACGCGCTGCGACCGACACGCTTCATCTCGTCGATGCGCGTCTCGAGGCCGACCGCGAACAGCAGCAGCACGACGCCGATTTCGGCGAGCACCTCGATCGGCTCCGACGGCGTCATCCAGCCGAGCACAGAGGGTCCGATCACGCAGCCCGCGGCGATCTCGCCGACGACGCCTGGCAGGCGCAGCAGGCGCGCGAGCAACGCGCCGATCTGCGCCGCGACGAAGATGACAAACAGGTCCAGGAGAATATCGCTGCCGTGCGGCATGGCGTCGTTTGCGTTTTCTTCGGGCAAACCGGATGCTACACGCAGAACGAGAACGAGGGGAGGTCGCATGTCCGCAGCGGAGCAGGTCAAGCGCGAGCCGATGTCCAAGGTCGACACGGCCTGGCTGCGCATGGAGACCCCGACCAACCTCATGATGATCACCGGCGTGCTCGTGTTTCGCGAGCGCCTCGACGTCAACAAGGTGCGTCGTCTGCTCTCCGAGCGCTGGCTTGCGTTCAGGCGCTTTCGCCAGCGCGCGGTCGACACGGCAAGCGCGGCATTCTGGGAGACCGATCCCACGCTCGACATGGACTGGCACGTGCGCCTCGCGGCGCTGCCCGGCAACGCGGACAAGGACGCGCTCGAGAAGTGGGTAAGCGAGATGGCGTCGACCGCGCTCGATCACGCGCGGCCGCTCTGGCAGTTTCACGTCGTCGACAACTACGTGCTCGCCGACGGCAGCATCGGCAGCGTGCTGCTCGGGCGCATCCATCACTGTTACGCGGATGGCCTCGCGCTCGTGCAGGTGATGCTCTCGCTGACCGACGCGGCGCCGAAACAGAAGAAGCAGGTCGAGCTCTCGAAGGCATGGCTCAAGACCGACCAGGGCAGCGTGCTCGAACGCCTGCTGCAGCCGACGCGCGCCGGCATCGCCAAGCTCTTGCAGTTCGGCGAGATGGCAATCGGCAAGGGGCAGGAGCTCCTGCACGATCCCGCGCTCGCCGCGGCGATCGCGAAGGAGGGCGGCGAGATCGCGCGCGAACTCGCGATCGCGCTGAGTCTCCCCGACGATCCGCCCACCGCATTCAAGGACGGCGCGCTCGGCTATGCCAAGCGTTGTGCATGGGCCGAGCCGATGTCGCTCGAGGACGTCAAGGCGGTCGGCAAGGTGCTGCGCTGCACGGTCAATGACGTGCTGCTCGCATGCGCCGCCGGCGCACTGCGTGGCTACCTGCTCGACATCGGCGAACGCGTCGACGGCGTGACGATCCGTGCGACCGTGCCGGTCAACCTGCGCCCGCTCGAGCACGCGAAGAAACTCGGCAACCATTTCGGCCTCGTGTTCCTCGAGCTGCCGATCGGTGAGAGCAATCCGCTGCGCCGCCTCGAACGCGTCGCCGCGAGCATGCGCGACTTGAAACGCTCCAAGCAGGCCGTGCTGACGTTCGGCCTGCTTGCCGCGGTCGGCATGGCGCCCGCAGCCGTGCAGCGCATGGCGCTCGAAATGTTCAGCCGCAAGGCGACGACGGTCGCGACGAACGTGCCCGGACCGCAGATGCCGCTCTACCTCACCGGGCGCAAGGTCGAGGAACTGATGTTCTGGGTGCCGCAGAACGGCTCGATCGGCATGGGTCTGTCGATCCTCTCGTATGACGGACGCGTGCACTTCGGCATCATCGTCGACGGCGGTCGCGTGCCCGATCCCCACCCGATCGTGCGGCGCTTCGCCGGCGAATTCGAGAAGCTCGCGCTGATCACGCTGATGGAGGACTGGGACGCCGACATCGACGCCGGGGATGCCGAGGCGACGCTGCGCCACTTCGTGTAATCCGATTCCTACGTCACGAATCGCAAAATCCGGTTTGCCCGTCTGGCGCAAATCGGACATAGTCGGGCGGCAGGGGACGACAGGCACCGACCATCACGGTCGCAGGAGTTCGTCATGACCAAGCAGAAACTCTCGCTCGGCTGGAAGCGCGACCTTCCCGATCACCGCGATTTCTTCTATTCCGCGCCGCTCGCCAAGCTCAAGGCGATGCCGCCGAAGATCGACCTGCGCAAGGGCTGTCCTGCGGTCTACAACCAGGGCGATCTCGGCAGCTGCACTGCCAACGCAATCGCGGGAGCGGTCCAGTTCGGCCGACGCAAGGCGAGGCAGGCGCCCGACTTCGTTCCGTCGCGCCTCTACATCTACTACAACGAGCGCGTGATCGAACACAGCACCAGGTACGATGCAGGCGCGCAGCTCCGCGATGGGATCAAGGCGGTCGCGAAGCAGGGCGTCTGCCCCGAGAAGGAGTGGCCGTACGTCGACATCGCGCCGCCGACGGAAGACTCGCCGTTTCCCGCCGCTGCGCCCGCGGGGCAGAAGCCGCCAGCGCAGTGCTACAAGGATGCGAAAAAGTATACCGTAGACGCATACCTGCGTGTGCAGCAGAGCCTGTCGCAGATGAAGGGCTGCCTCGCGGAAGGTTACCCGTTCGTGTTCGGCTTCACGGTCTACGAGACCTGGTACGGAAACCCAACGACCGTCATGCCGCTGCCCTCCGCCCACGAATCCGTCGTCGGCGGCCATGCCGTGCTCGCGGTAGGCTACGACGACGCGAAGCAGTGCTTCATCTTCCGCAATTCGTGGGGGTCGAGCGTCGGTGCGAAGGGTTACTTCTATATGCCGTACGCGTACCTCGCCAATCCGCAGCTCGCGAGCGACATGTGGACCGTGCGCGGTTTGACTGCCTGAACGATTCGCGCGGCCGCAGCTTTCGTGTCGGCGCGTGGACGGTTGCGGATGCGCGCGTCGCGCTCATACGTGCGCCGACCGGAGCGCGCCGCCTAGGCCGCCGCGCCGCGCGGCAGGCGCAGGAAGATAAGCGCAGACAGCAGCGTGACGATACCGAGCACGACGACCGTCGCATGAAAGGCGCCGACGTAGTGCTGGCCCTGCGCGAGGCCGGCGGGCAGGTACGCGGCCATCAGCAGCGAGCCGAACGCAACGCCGAAGCTGATCGAGAGATTCTGCGCGGTGCTGCTCATCGCAGAGCCCATGCTCGCCTGCGCGGGCGCGAGATCGACGAAGCCGAGCGTATTCACCGCCGAGTACTGAATCGACATCACCGCGCCGAACACGAATATCTGCGCGAAGATGCGCCAGTACGGCGTGTCGATGTCGATGCTCGCGAACGACAGGATCATGAGTCCGGCGAGCGCGGTGTTGAAGATCAACACGCGCCGGTAGCCGAGGTGGCGGATGATCGTCGCGACGAAGAAGCGCGTCGACAGCATCGCGATCGCCTGCGGCATCTGCAGCAGGCCGGCCATCACGGCGGAATAGCCGAATCCGACCTGGAACAGGAGCGTCAGCAGGAAGTACATGCTGCCGACGCCCAGGCGCGTCGCGAATCCGCCGTTCACCGCGATGCGAAAGCTCGGGATGCGCAGCAGGTGCAGGTCGACGATCGGAGCGGCGACGCGCAGGCTGCGCCACGCGTAGATGGCGAGTGCGACCAGCGCGACTGCCGCGATCGCCTCGCCCTGCATATAATTCGCGCCGACGATTTCCTCGAGTGCGACTGAAAATCCGCCGATGCCGAGCGCGAACAGGCCGAACCCCGCGAGGTCGAGCGGCACGCGCGCAGGCGCGCGGAAGTCGGGCATGTGGCGGCGCGTCATCCACAGTCCGACCAGCCCGAACGGCAGGTTGACGAGGAAGATCATCCGCCACGACCAATACGTTGAGAACAGCCCGCCGAGCAGCGGTCCGATCGTCGGTCCGATAAGCCCGGGGATCGTCGCGAACGCCATCGCGCCGACGAACTCGGAGCGCGGGAAGCTGCGCAGGATCGCCATGCGCCCGACCGGCATCATCATCGCGCCGCCGAACCCTTGCGCGATGCGCGCGACGATCAGCATCGGCAGATTCTGCGCGAGCCCGCAGCCGAGCGAACTCGCCGTGAATATCGCGATCGCCCCGAAGAAGACGCGGCGCGTGCCGAAGCGGTCCGCGAGCCATGCGCTCAACGGGATGAATACCGCGAGACTCAGCGTATAGCTGATCAGGGCGGTCTTGAGGCTCAGTGGCGCGACGCCGAGCGCCGACGCGATGCTCGGCGCGGCCGTATTCACGATCGTCGAGTCGAGCATCTGCATGAAGAACGAAGATGCGAGCAGCCAAAGCAGAAGGCGCTTCTCGCGCGCGTCGAGCGCCGCCGGCGCGATCGGATCCATACCGGGTGGAGCGGCCGCGAGCGCGACGCTGTCCGGCGTGTCGGCTGCCGCCAACGAGACGGATGCGTCGGACGGCACTCCCTCCCCGGCGTCCGTCCCGGCCGGCGTCTGCGGTTGCGGCACATCGCCCGCGTCTGCGGGGATCGTGCGGGTGTCTGCGGAAGGTCGCTTCATCTGCCCGAATTGTCGCACTCCGACGAACGCTCTTGACGAAATGGGATTTCTTTGTTGCAGTGCAAGAGGATGGACCGCGTCGCAGTTGCGCCGGATCCGCCTTGAAAAAACGGTGGTCGCGACAGCCGCAACAGGAATCTGGATGCCGGTCAGCTACGACGAGATGCTCGACGCCCGCGGCGTACCCTGGCCGCACTACGAGGCCTTCGACCGATGGCTGAAGGCCACGCCGTCGGCGCGCATCGAGCAGAAGCGGCGCGAGGCCGAGGTGTTGTTCCACCGCGTCGGCATTACGTTCGCGGTCTACGGCGAGAAGGAAGGCGCCGAGCGGCTGATCCCGTTCGATATCGTGCCGCGCATCATTCCGGCCGAGGAATGGCGCATGCTCGACGCGGGCCTGCGCCAGCGCGTCAAGGCGCTCAACCTGTTCATCCACGACGTCTACCACGACCAGAACATCCTCGCGGCCGGCAAGGTGCCGAAGGACCTGATCCTCAACAACGCCGAATACAAGCCGGTGATGCAGGGCATGGACGTGCCGGGCGGCATCTACTCGCACATCTCCGGCGTCGACATCGTGCGCGCGGGCGCGGGCGAGTACTACGTGCTCGAGGACAACCTGCGCGTGCCCTCGGGCGTGTCGTACATGCTCGAGAACCGCAAGATGATGATGCGCCTGTTCCCCGAGCTGTTCGCGAGGAATCGCGTCGCTCCGGTCGCGCACTATCCAGATCTCTTGCTCGAAAACCTGCGCGCGGTCGCACCCAAGGGCATCACCGATCCGACCGTGGTGGTGATGACGCCCGGGATGTACAACTCGGCCTACTTCGAGCACGCTTTCCTCGCGCAGCAGATGGGCGTCGATCTGGTCGAGGGGCCCGACCTGTTCGTCGATCGCGAGCAGGTCTTCATGCGCACCACCCAGGGTCCGCAGAAAGTCGACGTGATCTATCGCCGCATCGACGACGACTTTCTCGACCCGCTCGCGTTCAGGGCCGACTCGTCGCTCGGCACCAAGGGCTTGCTCGAGGCCTATCGCGCCGGCACCGTCACGCTCGCCAACGCGATCGGCACCGGCATCGCCGACGACAAGTCGGTCTATCCCTACGTGCCCGAGATGATCCGCTTCTACCTCAGCGAGGAGCCGATCCTCTACAACGTGCAGACCTACAAGCTGCGTGAGCGCGACGACCTCGCCTATGCGCTCGACCATCTGCACGAGCTCGTGGTCAAGGAAGTCCACGGCGCGGGCGGCTACGGCATGCTCGTAGGCCCCGCATCGACGAAGGAACAGATCGCCGCGTTCCGCGAGCGCATCATCGCCGAGCCGTCCAAGTACATCGCGCAGCCGACGCTCGCGCTGTCGTCGTGTCCCACGTTCGTCGCGCAGGGGCTCGCTCCGCGCCACGTCGACTTCCGACCGTACGTGCTGAGCGGCCGCGAGATGCATATCGTCCCGGGCGGGCTCACGCGGGTCGCGCTCAGCGAAGGCTCGCTCGTCGTGAACTCGTCGCAGGGCGGCGGCACGAAGGACACCTGGGTGCTCGAGCAATGACGCCGCGCGCGGGCGCCTTAGTGATCAGTCGCGGTTCGTGCGCGCGTGCGGGCGCGATGCGCCGCGGGCCGGGAGCGCGCTGATGCTATGCCGCACCGCCAGTGATCTCTACTGGACAGCACGCCACATCGAGCGCGCCGAGAACACCGCGCGTCTAATCGACGTCACCCAGCGCATCGCGCTGCTGCCCGAGCGCCTCGATCCGCGCCGTCCCGACACCGGCACCTGGCGTCGCGCGCTCGATTCGCTCGGTCTCGTCGCCGCCTACACGAAGCTGCATGGGGCGATCGAGGCGCAGAAGGCGATCCATTACCTGTGTCTCGACGCGAGCAACCCGTCCTCGATCTTCTCGTGCATCCGCGCGTCGCGCGAGTCGGCGCGCGCGCAGCGCGGCGCGGTCACAGTCGAGATGTACGAGGACCTCAACGCGTCGTGGCTCGAGATGCGCCTGCTCGGCCAGGAGCGCTTCGAAGACGCGGGACTCCCGCACTTCATCGAATGGGTCAAGACGCGCTCGGCGTCGTTCCGCGGCGTCACGGTCGGCACGATGGGGCGCGACGCGGCCTACCATTTTCTGCGCCTCGGCACTTTCCTCGAACGCGCCGACTGGTGCGTGCGCCTGATGGACGTCAAGTACAGCGAGGCCTCGACCGAGGCCGGCGACGCGAACTCCGCGGTCGGTTACTACCAGTGGAGCGCGCTGCTCAATGCGCTGTCCGCGATGGAGACCTATCGGCGCCACTATCGCGAGACGATCACGCCGGAGCGCGTCGCGGAACTGCTGATTCTCGGAACCGATTCGCCGCGCTCGCTCGCGACCTGCACGGACAGCGTGCACTCGACGCTGCGCGCGCTCGCGGGTGCGGGCAATCACGAGGTCGTGCGCCTCGCCGGCAGCCTGATGTCCGAAACGCGCTTCGGGCGCATCGAGGACATCCTGCGCGCGGGCACCGATCGCTACCTGCAGCAGGTCATGGCACGACTGCTCGAGCTCGCGATCCAGGTCGACAAGCACTTCCTGCTCACGCCCGAGGTCGCAGCGCCGGCGGCTGCAACGGGGGGCGCGACGCAATCCCAGCACTAGCCGCGCGCGCAGGCTGCGGTCCGTAGTCGCCCGTTGCGTAGCGCCCGCAATGCTAGAATCGCGCGCCCGGGTTCGCTGCCGAAAAACTCGATGACCTATTGCGTCGCAATGAAGATGGATGCTGGCCTCGTGTTCGCGTCGGACACGCGCACGAATGCCGGCGTGGACAACATTTCTCGCGCCGACAAGATGCATGTATTCGCGCGCCCGGGCGAACGCGTGATCGTCGCGCTGTCGGCGGGCAACCTCTCGATCACGCAGAACGCGCTCAATCAGATCGAGCGCGCGGCGAAGGAGAGCGCCGCGGTGCCGAACGTCTACAACGTGAAATCGATGTACGACGCGGCCGCTCTGATCGGCGCCACGCTGCGCGAAGCGCGCAATCGCGACGGTGAATACCTGCGCGCGCAAAACGTCGATGCGTCGGCGAGCTTCATCGTCGGCGGCCAGATCGGCGCGGAGGAGCCGCGCCTGTTCCTCGTCTATTCGGAAGGCAACATCATCGAGACGACCGGCGAGGCACCGTTTTTCCAGAACGGCGAGATCAAGTACGGCAAGCCCGTGATCGACCGCGTGCTGCGCAGGGACCTGTCGATCGCCGATGCGGTCAAGCTCGCGCTCGTGTCGATGGATTCGACGATGCGTTCGAACATCTCGGTCGGCCTGCCGATCGACGTGCTCATCTATCCGAGGGACCGTCTCAGCGCCGATCGGGAATTCCGCATCGAGGAAGACGACGCCTACTTCCGCGACCTGCACAAGCTCTGGAACGACGGACTCAAGCAGGCCTTCGCCAACGTCCCCGCGCCGAGCTGGAGCGCGCCGGCCGCGCCCGTGATCGCAGCCGAAGACGCGGCGCCGCCTGCGCCCACCGGCACGCCGCTGCCGACCTGACTATTTGCGCGCGGTGCGCGACTTCAGGCGCACGTGGATGTGCGTATTGGTCGAACCGTCGGCCGCCTTGACCTCCTGCGTTTCGAGATAGTTCTGTGCGCGCACGAGCTCGCTTAGCTTCTGCTGCCCGTAGTTGCGCGGGTCGAACGAGGGGTCGTTCTTGACGAGGAAAGAGCCGATCGCGGCCAGCGACGACCAGCCGTTTTCCTTGGTCGTCGCGGTCACCGCGGTACTCATCATCGTGCGCAGGTCCTCGTTCGACGGCACGTTTTCGGGTTTGGCGGCATGATCGGGCTTGAGGATGTCGGTGAAGATGAACTTGTCGCAGGCGGCGATGAACGGCTGCGGCGTCTTGCGCTCGCCGAAGCCGTAGACGACGAGGCCGCCCTCGCGGATGCGCGTCGCGAGGCGCGTGAAGTCGCTGTCCGACGAGACGAGGCAGAAGCCATCGAGGTCGCCCGTGTGCAGCAGGTCCATCGCGTCGATGATCAGCGCCGAGTCGGTCGCGTTCTTGCCCGAGGTGTAGCTGAACTGCTGCATCGGCTGGATCGCCATGCGATGCAGCACGTCCTTCCAGCTCTTGAGGTTGGTCGTGGTCCAGTCGCCGTAGGCGCGTTTCACGCTGGCCGTGCCGTAGCGCGACACCTCGGCGAGCAGCTCGATCGCGAGCGACGCCTGCGCATTGTCCGCATCGATCAGTACCGCGAGTTTTTCGTTGTGCTTTTCGCCGCGCTGGGCCATGGTCTTCGTACTCCTGATTTCGATCGCAGGCGCGCTTCTGCATCCGCCGCCTCGCCGGCAGGCGCCGCCGCGCGGACGCGATTATTCGATCTGGTCGCGGGCCCAGGCCGCATCGAGATATTCCATCGCGTCGTGCGGCTTGAGCTTCGCGGCCTTCGCATAGGCCGCGGCGACGTCGTCTTCGCGCGCGACTCCGTGCAGCAGCAGCAGCGCGTTGCCGTACTCGACCCACGCAATGGGCGAATCGGGCGTGAGCTTCGTCGCCTCCTTGAGCTGCTTCTCGGCCTCGCCGGCGCTCGCGCCGTAGGTGAGCTTGGCGAGCATGCCGCCGACCTTGCCGACGATTTCCGCATGGTAGAGGCCGAGCGCTGTGCGCGCCTCGGCATGCTTCGGCGCGAGCCTCAGCGTCGCCTCGAGCGATTCCTTGACCTTGCCGCCGATGCCCTGCGCGAGCGCCTTCGTGATCGATATCGTCTGGCTGTAGCGGCCGAGTGCGAACGCTCGCCGGTAATGCGAATTGGCCTCCTCGGGCAACGCGGCGATCGCCTCGTCGGCGAGTTTGGCGAGCGATTCGTAGCGCGCGGTCTTGTCCTTGTCGCCGTCGACGAGATAGGCCGCATGGATGCCGCCGGCCTTGATCGCGACCGATGCGCCGAGCGCCTTCAGCGCGATGCCGGCCTCGTAGGCCGCGTGGAAATCGCCCTTGTGAAACGCGCGCCATGCGTCCTGCAGCGCGGCGGCGATCTTGCCCGCGTCCTTGCCGAGCTTCGCGTTCGCCTTGAGCATTTTCGCGACATGTTTTTCGTCGGGATAGGTCTCCTGGTCGCCCGCATGCAGCTTCGGCCACGCCTTGGCGAGCTTGTCGCCCGCGTAGTCGAAGTTCTTGTCGGGGTGCGCGAACGCGTTCCAGCCGGATTTCGCCATGACCTGCCTCCCTGGTTTTTCTGTGCGCAAGCATCGGGCAACCCTCGCGAACTTGCAAGATAGAATCGGCGCCAAACGGTAAACTCGACCCCATGACCGCCAAGGCCCCGAAGAACGAACAGCGCGCAGCCAAGCTGCGCGCCACACTGGACGAAGCGAGTCACCGCTATCACGTGCTCGACGAGCCGACGATCACCGACGCGCAATACGACGCGCTGCTGCGCGAACTAGAGGCGCTCGAGGCTGCTCACCCCGAACTCGTCACGTCCGATTCACCGACTCAGCGCGTCGGCGCGGGGCCGTCGAGCGCGTTCGCCGAAGTGCAGCACGCGATCCCGATGCTGTCGCTCGCGAATGCGTTCAGCGCGGAGGAGGTCGGCGAATTCGTGCGCCGCATCCGCGATCGCCTCGACCGCGAGGCACCGCTTACTTTTTCGGTCGAACCGAAATTCGACGGGCTCGCGATCAGCCTGCGCTACGAGAACGGCGCGTTCGTGCGTGGCGCGACGCGCGGCGACGGCGAGACCGGCGAGGACGTCACCGCCAACCTGCGTACGATAAAGGCGATCCCTCTACGCCTGCGCGGCGACGTGCCGGACGTGATCGAGATTCGCGGCGAGGTCTACATGCCGCGTACGGGCTTCGAGAAGTACAACGAGCGCGCACGCGACTCCGGCGGCAGGATCAAGCTGCTGATCAACCCGCGCAACGCGGCCGCGGGCTCGCTGCGCCAGCTCGACCCGCGCGTCACCGCGCAGCGGCCGCTCGCGTTCTTCGCGTATGCGGTCGGTGTCGTGGAGGGCGGAACGCTGCCCGACTCGCACGCGCACGTGCTACAGCGCTTGAGGCAATGGGGCATGCCGATCAGCGCGCTGGTCGACACGGCGATCGGCGCCGAGGGCTGCCTGGACTACTACCGCCGCATCGGCGACCAGCGCGACAAGCTGCCGTTCGACATCGATGGGGTCGTCTACAAGGTCGACGACCTCGCGTTGCAGCGCGAGCTGGGATTCGTCGGCCGCACGCCGCGCTGGGCGATCGCGCACAAGTTTCCCGCGCAGGAACAGATCACGACGGTCGAGGACATCGTCGTCAACATCGGCCGCACCGGCGCAGCGACGCCCGCCGCGAAGCTCAAGCCGGTGTTCGTCGGCGGCGTCACGGTGACCAACGCGACGCTGCACAACATCGACCAGGTCGCGCGTCTCGACGTGCGCGTCGGCGACACCGTCATCGTGCGCCGCGCGGGCGACGTGATCCCCGAAGTCGTGCGCGTCGTCACCGATCAGCCGCGCGGCGCCGAGCGCTGGCGAATGCCGTCGCATTGCCCGATCTGCGGATCCGAGATCGTGCGCGAGGAGGGACAGTCGGTCGCGCGCTGCACGGGAGGGTTGGCGTGTGCGGCGCAGCTCACCCAGGCGATCTTCCATTTCGCCTCGCGCCGTGCGCTCGACATCGAGGGCCTCGGCGAGCGCTACATCGAGGACCTCGGCGACCTCGGCTACGTGCACACGATCGCCGACCTGTACAAACTCAAGCTCGACGACCTGCTCGAGATGAGGCGGCGTGCCGACGAGCGCGACGGCACGACTCCCGAGACGGTCAAGTCGGGCAAGGTCGCGACCAGGTGGGCGGAGAACCTGCTCGCCGCGATCGACGACAGCCGGCGCACGACGCTGACCCGATTCCTCTATGCACTCGGCATCGCGCATGTCGGCGAGAGCACCGCCAAGGTGCTCGCCGCCTGGTTCGGCGACCTCGACCTGATCCGCCACCTGCCGTGGCCGGTACTGAAACTCGTGCCCGACGTCGGCGGCGAGGTCGCGCGTGCGATCGACGCGTTCTTCTCGCAGGCGGGCAACCAGAAGGTCATCGACGAACTGCTCGCGGGCGGGGTCACGATCACCGACGCGGGCGAGCCCTCGCCGAAACTGCGCGCGCAGCTGGCATTCGCCGGATTGCTCGCACAGGTCGAGATTGCAAAGGTGACCGCGAAACGTGCGGAGCAGATTGCGCAGGCGGTCGTGTCGTTCGACGCATTGCTGCACGCCGACGCGGCGACGCTCGATGCGATCGGCCTGCCCGCCGACACACGCGAATCGCTCGCGAGCTACATCGCCGATCCCGAACGTCGCGAACTGCTGCAGCGTTGCGCGCGCGCCGAGGCGCA
>JBDTYX010000165.1:0-7216 GCA_040005435.1 Rudaea sp.
GATCGCCCACCACGGCAGCGAGCGGCTCGCGAGGAAATAGTCCTGCGCGTTCTTCGGCTTATGGTCCTTCTCGTACGACACCCACTGAGCGAGCGCGAAGATCGATATCGCGTAGACGACGACGATCGTGATGTCGAGCGCGGAAAGGGTCATGGCCATGGCGGGCATTCTCTAGGTCGCGGAACGGGTGGGGATCATTGCGATTGCGCCTGCAGCAACGCGAACATCCCGCGCGCCGCGAGGCCTTCGGGATGCACGCGTGCCTCGGTACCGAGATTCGCGAGAGCGCGCGCGTAGGCATTCGCGAGGTGATCGCTGGCGATCAGGTGCACGATCGCCGGCAACGGCAGGCGCGCACGGATCTCGTGACCGATGAGCATGCCGGACAGATAGGCGGGCGCCTGCTCGGGCGAGACGCGGCCGAGCAACCCCTGGGTGCGCACGCCGAAAAGATGGTGGAGCAGGCCGCCGGGCTCGCCGCTGCGACGCACACCGGCGTCGAAGCTCGCGGCGTCGAACGGCGCATCCTCCGCGGACATCAATCTTGCGAGGACGCTTTGCCTGCGCAGCAGCGCATAGGCCTCTCCGGTCATCGCGGTGCAGACCGAAGTGATCGCGCCGTCGCGCAGACTGACCCATTTACTGTGCGTGCCCGGCAGGCAGACGGCGTCGGGCGGATCGGACGCGCCATGGATAAGTCCGATGACCTGCGTCTCCTCGCCGCGCATGACGTCGGCCACGCCGTTCGTTACTCGATCGAAACCCACTCGATCGTGGCCGCCGCGATCGATCACTCCTGGCACGATGCGCACCGAGCGGCCGTGCAACGGCGACCGGTCGACGGCGACGTCGAGCATCTGCGCCGCGATCGAGCGTGTATCCGCCGGGCAATCGACATAGGCGGCCTCGTGCCAGCCGCCGCGCGCGCCAACCATGCCGCATAGCGCGATGCACTCATCGTCCCAACCTGCAATCTGCGTCGCGAGGATTGTCGCGTGATGCCCGTCCTGGCCGAGCGCGCCGATGTCCGCGCGACGCTGCTCGCGCACGCTGCCGAAGTCGTCGATGCGATAGGCGCGCAGGCTCGTGCTGCCCCAGTCGATAGCGATCATGGCGTGCCGATCATCGCGTCGCGATCCGGCTTTCGGGCAGGCCGCGGCGATCGGCTAGATCGAAACGGAACAGCGCGCCCGCCTGGGGCATCGCTGCGAGTTCGGCGGGGCTCATTGCCTCGCGCGCCGTCGTGACGTAGAGACGGTCGAGCGCCGCGCCTGCGAACGCGCAGCACGAGGGATTCGTCACAGGCAGCGCGAGGATGTCGTCGATCGCGCCTTCGGGCGAATAGCGCGCGATGCGACCGACGCCCCATTGCGCGTTCCACACGTGTCCCTGCACGTCGATGCACGATCCGTCGGGAGACGCGCCGGCGAGGTCGTCGACGCGCACGAAGCTGCGGATCCGCGAGACCTGTGCCGTCTTCGGCGCGTAGTCGCAGCAGAAGATTTCCGGCCGCGCGGAATCGCAGAAATACAGCGTGCGCCCATCCGGGCTGAAGCAGATCGAGTTCGGAATCGCCGCTTCGGGCAGCGCGAGGCGGCGCAAGCCCTGCGCAAACGAGAACTGGTAGAAGCTTCCGAGCGGCGTCGCGTCGCGGATCTCGCTCTTCGTGCCGAAGACGAAGTTGCCGTCGCGGTCGCAACGGCCGTCGTTGATGCGCGTATGCGCGACGTCGGCCTCGACTGCGACGACCGCTTGCAGCGCGAGCGCGTCGGCCGGACTCTCGTCCGGCATCGCCAGATGCAGCCCGTTGGCGAGGCCGAGCAGCAATCGTCCATCGTCACACAGCGCTAGGCAGCCGAGCGCACCCGGCACGCGCCAGCTGCGGCCGCGGTCCTTTTCCGGGCGATGCATCCATAACCGCCCCGCGGGAATGTCGACCCAGAACAGCGCGGCGCGGCGGTCGTCCCAGAGCACGCATTCGCCGAGTGCGCAGCGGACATCGAGCGCGACCGCCGCCAGATGAATGTTGATCACCACTCGGCGACGCTGCCGTCCGAGTGGCGCCAGACCGGATTGCGCCAGTTCGGCGGATCGCGGCTCGCTTCGATCAGGCGCGCCTCGTCGATCTCGACGCCGAGCCCCGGCTTGGGCAGTGCCGCGATGCAGCCGCCGACGCAGCGGAAGTCGTCCTTGTTGACGACGTAGTCGAGCAGGTCCGCGCCGTTGTTGTAGTGGATGCCGATGCTCTGCTCCTGCAGCACCGCGTTCCAGGCGACGAAGTCGAGCTGCAGGCACGCGGCCAGCGCGACCGGCCCGAGTGGGCAGTGCGGCGCGACGCCGACGTCGTAGGCCTCGGCCATCGCGGCGATCTTCACGCACTCGGTGATTCCGCCCGCGTGCGACAGGTCGGGTTGGATGATCGCGAGGCCGCCGCGCTCGAGCACGGTCTTGAATTCGAATCGCGAGTACATGCGCTCGCCGGCCGCGAGCGGAATGCTCGTCGCCGCTGCGAGGCGTGGATACGATTCGGCCTGCTCGGGGAGCACCGGCTCCTCGACGAAAAGTGGCCTGAACGGTTCGAGCTCTCGCAACAGCACGCGCGCCATCGGCAAGCTCACGCGACCGTGGAAGTCGATGCCGAACGAGATGCGCTCGCCGAATGCCGCGCGGATCTCCGCAACTTTCGCGACCGCGGCGTCGACTGCGCGCGCGTTGTCGAGTGGGCGCAGTTCCTCGGTGCCGTTGAACTTGAACGTGTCGAACCCATTCGCGAGATGCCCCTCGATCTGCGCGATGATGTCGGCCGGCCGATCGCCGCCTACCCAGCGATAGGTCTGCATGCGTTCGCGCACGAGCCCGCCGAGCAGCTCATAGACCGGCACGCCGAGCGCCTTGCCCTTGATGTCCCACAACGCCTGGTCGATGCCCGCGATCGCGCTCATCAGTATCGGGCCACCGCGGTAGAAGCTGCCGCGATACATCGTCTGCCAGAGGTCGTTGATGCGCGCCGGGTCTTTTCCAACCAGGTACTCGGACAGTTCGCGCACCGCGGCCTCGACGGTCTGCGCGCGCCCCTCGACGACCGGCTCGCCCCAGCCGCTGATGCCCGCGTCGGTGTCGATCTTCAGGAACAGCCAGCGCGGCGCGGCGTGGTAGGTGGTGAGTCGGGTGATCTTCATTGGTCGATCTTCATCGAGTGATCTTCATGGAGTGACCTCCATCGAGTCTTGTTCAACGATTGAGTTTCATCGCTGGAGGCTCGTCGCATGGAATGCCTGGTAGGCCTGGCGGAACGCACGCGCATGTTGCCGCGTCTGCTCGACCGCCTGCCCGGGACGGTAGAGTTCACCGCCTATTCCCGCGCCGACGCTGCCCGCGGCGAGGAAATCCGCGAGCGTCGTGGGCGTGACGCCGCCGACGACGAAAAGCGGAACCGGAGGCAGCACAGCGCGCAGTGCGCGCACGAGCGCCGGACCGTAGACCGAGGCGGGAAACAGCTTGAGCATCTGCGCGCCCGCGTCGATCGCGTCGAACGCCTCGCTCGCGGTCGCGAAACCCGCGGCGACCTGCATGCCCGCGGCCAGCGCATGACGGATCAGTGCGGGCCGCGTGTTCGGCGTGACGATGAAGCGCACGCCGAGCGCGTGCAGCGCGTCTACGTCGGCCTCGCGCAGCACGGTGCCGGCGCCGATCGTCGCGCGCGCGCCGAACTGACCCGTCGCGTCGCGGATGCTCTCGTGCCAGTCCGGTGAGTTGAGTGGAATCTCGATTGCGTCGTAGCCTTCGTCGACGAGTGCGCCGACGTGGGCTAGTGCGTCGTGCGCGGGGATGCCGCGCAGGATCGCGATCAGCGGCAGGCGGAAAACGGAAGGATTCGCAGCGTCCATGGGCCTAGTCGTGGTAGACCTGCGAGCGGCCGCCGTCGATCAGGATATCGGCGGCGTTGATGAAGCGCGCCTCGTCGGAGGCGAGAAAAAGTGCGGTGTAGGCGACCTCCTCGGGCGTGCCGATGCGGCGCGTCGGCAGCAGGTTGGTCGCCGCTGCGCGCGCAGCCCCGGGGTCGGGTTGCGCGGCGAACCATGCCTCGATGCGCGGCACGAGAATCAGCCCCGGCGAGATCGAGTTGACGCGGATGCCGTGCGCAGCGTACTCGACGCCGAGCGCACGCGTGAGGCCGATCAGACCATGCTTGGCGACGTTGTAGGGGAACGAACCGCGCACGATTTTGTGGCTGTGCACCGAGGCGATGTTGATGATCGAGCCCGCCTTCTGCGCGAGCATCGCGGGCAGCGCGGCCTGCGCGCAGTTCCAGGCGCCCTTGAGGTTGAGCGCCATGCAGCGCTCCCAGTCGGCGTCCTCGAGCGAGAGCGGATCGGAGAATACATCTGCGCCGGCGTTGCTGACGAGCACGTCGATGCGGCCGAAGCGATCGAGCGCGCTGCGCACGGCGGCCGCGATACCCGCCGCATCAGTCACGTCGGCCGCGAGCGGCAACGCGATCCGGGCGGACATCGCGGCAGCGTTGCGGTCGAAACCGACCACCTGCGCGCCGTGCTCGGAGAATACCCGCGCGACCGCCGCGCCGATGCCGCTCGCGGCGCCGGTGACGATCGCTATCTTCTCGGCGAGCCTTGCACCCATGACGTCGATGTTCCCTGATCCTGACCGCGATTGTAGGGCCCGTCGGCGTCGTCCGCTCGCGCGGTCGAAGGCGACACGGAGATAGATTGTCACGACGCAAGCTATGCGTTACCAATCAATTATTGTGAAGCTTGTATTCCGTGGCAGAATAGCTCGAAACACCGACGAGGATTTTCGCGATGGGCCACGATATGCCTGCCGGCAAGTTCCAGATCGCGTCGCTGAAGACGCGACACCTGCTCTTGCTGCTGCACCTGCACGAGCAGCGCTCGGTGCTGCACGCGGCCGAGGCGGCCAACATGACTCAACCGGCGGCTTCCAAGCTGCTGTCCGAAATGGAAAGCCTGCTCGGCGTTCCGCTGTTCGAGCGCCACGCGCGTGGCGTCGAGCCGACGGCCTATGGAGAACTGCTGATCCGGCGTGCGCGTTCGGCGCTGTCGGAGCTCTCTCGCGCGCGCGACGAGATCGTCGCGCTGCGCTGCGGCCAACTCGGCAGCGCGGCGATCGGCACCGTCGTCAACCCGGGCACGAACCTCGTGCCGATGGCGATCACCGCGATCAAACGCGACTACCCCGGTGTGCAGATCCGCGTCGAGATGGATTACAGCCGTCCGCTCGTCGCGAAGCTGCTCGACGGGCAGCTCGACATCGTCGTAGGCCGGATCATGGACCCCGAGGTCGCGGGCGACCTCGCGTTCGAGCCGCTCGCCGATGAGCCGCACTCGGTGATCGTCCGAGTCGGCCATCCGTTGACGCGGCGCCGCCGCATTGCGCATGCCGATCTCGTCGGCTACGGATGGATCGTGCCGCCAGCCGCGAGCGTGCTGCGCGCGCGCCTCGACGCCGCATTCCTCGAGCACGGCCTGCAGCCACCACAGAACATCGTCGAGACCTCTTCGCTGCCGGTCATCACGAACCTGCTGCGCGCGAGCGACCTGCTGACCGCATTGCCGATCGAAGCGGTCTCGGCATACCTGCAGTCGAAGCAGCTCGCCGTGTTGCCGATCGCGCTCGGCGTGCGCATGCAGGAGTTCGGCATCATCCGCCGGCGCGACCAGATGCTGACGCCTGCGGCAGAACGTGTGCTGGAGGCGCTGCGCGCGGCAGCTCGGCGACTGTACGCGCCGCCACTGGGCGAGGTCGGCGGCGCGCGCACGCGCACGCGCCGCAAGGCCTGATCCTCGCGCGATCGTGGGGCGCGCGGCTTCGCGCTCCGCCACGCCGAGGCAACCCAACGGGCGTCCGCGCTGCGGTGTCTGCGGCGCACGGGCGGCACTCGTGGAGCGCCGATGCGCGGCATCGGATCTATTCAGAAAACATATAGCTGATACCCAAACTTTCATTGGTACGGCATTCCTCGCCTGCCTATCCTCCGGCCAAAAGAGAGCACCGGCGTTCGCCAACGTTCGGTGTCTTGAGCAACGCAGCTCGGCCAATCGGCGCTTCACGGGAGGAATTCACATGTCGTCAGCGCACCATCGCGCGAGAAATTCCACGGCGCGTCACAGGCGTGGTCGAAAACTGCTCTGCGCGGCGATCGCCGCGCAGCTGCTGATCCTCGTATCGAGCCCCGCACAAGCAGACGGACCGGCGGCGGCGTCCGCTGGCGCCGATCAGTCTGCTGTCGCGACCGAAAAACAGAAAGCCATAGATGCCAAGGCGGCGGACAAGGTCGCCGAAACCGCCACGACGCTCGACGGCGTCGTCGTCATGGGTCAGCGCGCGAGTCTCGATCGCGCACTCGACGTCAAGCAGGCCGACGATCACGTCGTTGAAGTCATCGCCGCGGACAACATGGGCCAGCTGCCGAACATCACGGTGGCGCAAGCACTCGTTCGCCTGCCAGGCGTCAACGGCGCGCGCGACCGCGGCAACGAGAGCCTCGCGACGGTGCGCGGCCTCGGCCCGCGCATGACGCTCGGTACGGTGAACGATCGTGAGATCGCCTCGTCCGAGCCGACCCGAGCGGTACGCTGGGAAGTGTTCCCGACCGAGGTGGTATCGACGGTAAAAGTATACAAAACCCAATCCGCGGATCTGATTGCCGGCGGCATCGCCGCGACCGTCGACATCGCGACGGTCAATCCGCTCGACTATGCGGGACCCGCGTTCGTCGGCACCGCGGGCCCCGTCTATTACACCGAGGGCAAGGACGTTCCGGGCTACAGTCCCTGGGGCAACCGTTTCGGCGCGAGCTGGATCCACAAGCTCAACGAAAATCTCGCGATCGCACTCGGCGCCACCTATCAGCGACAGAAGAACGCGAACGCGCTGATGGGCAGCTGGGGCGACACCGACAGCGGCGACGGCGCCGACGTCGACGGCGACGGCAAGATCGATCCCACGCCGTGGGGCGCCGCGGACGAGCTCAAGCAGCTAGACCAGACGCGCTCCGGCGCGATGGGCTCACTGCAATGGCATTCGGGCAACCTCGACGTCAAGCTCGACGGCCTGTATTCGAAGATCAAGATCGACGAGACGCAGAACCAGACCTGGTTCAACAACTGGGCCTACAGCATCTGGTCCGGCAGCAATCCCTACACGACGCCAGGGTCTTCGTACACGATCGTCGACG
>JBDTYX010000166.1:0-7179 GCA_040005435.1 Rudaea sp.
CGATGAACCACGGTCTCGACTTTTTGATGACCAGCGAACACAACCACATGTTCGATGGCTCGACCGGCACGAATGCTTCGGCCAACCCGACCACCGCGAAGAACCTGTATCACTCGGGTCAGACGATGCGCGACAGCTTCAACGCGGCGCATCCGAACTTCCTCGCGCTCGCGGGCTTGGAATGGGGCGTCATCTCGAACGGCGGCCACATGAACATCTTCAACACGCCCTTGTTGCTCGAGTGGGAATACAACAGCTCGAACCAGCTCATCGGGGATGTCTTCGTGGCGAAGGGCGATTATGCCGGCATGTACACGACGATGAAGAACAACGGCTGGATCGGCCAGTTCAACCATCCTGCCTCCACCGGCCAATTCAACATCGGCGGTACGGATCTCGCTTACACCGCCGACGGCGATCAAGTGATGGTGCTGTGCGAGATCATGAATTCGTCGGCATTCTCGAGCAAGACCGATGAATCGCAGGGCGCGGGCGGCGGTTACGCGGCGGCGTGCAACAAGTTGCTCGAGGCGGGCTATCACGTCGCGTTCTCCTCCGACCAGGACAACCACTGCGCGAACTGGGGTGCCAGCTACACCAACCGCACCGGCGTTCTGATCCCGACCGGCCAGGCGCTGAACCAGGCGAACTTCGTCGCCGCGCTGCAGGCACGCCATGTGTTCGCTACCTGGGACAAGACCGCTCAGGTGATCCTCACGACCAGTGGCGGCCATGTGATGGGCGACCGGTTCAACAACTCTGGCTCGCTGACGCTGACCGCGAACTACGCACCGGGGACCGGCCGCAGCATCTCCCAGGTCCAGATCTACGGGGGCGTACCGGGCAGCAACGGCGCGGTGGCGCTGACGTCGTCCACGGCGGTCACAACGATCACCCCGACCAGTGGCAACCACTTCTACTACGCCAAGCTCACGCAGGATGACGGCACGCAGTTGTATTCAGCGCCGGTGTGGGTGAACCAGGGCACGGGAGGGGGCGACACGACGCCGCCGACCGTCAGCGCGAGCGAGTCGGGCACGAGCGGCACGATCACGCTGTCGGCGAGCGCGAGCGACAACGTCGGCGTCACCAAGGTGGAGTTCTACGTCGACGCCACGCTCAAGGCGACCGATACGTCGTCGCCGTATTCGACGACGCTCGACTCGACCACGCTGACCAACGGCAGCCACAGCCTCGTCGCGAAGGCCTACGATGCCGCCGGCAACGTCGGCACGAGCAGCGCGGCGAGTTTCACGGTCAGCAACTCGACGGCGGATACGACGCCGCCGACCGTCAGCGCGAGCGAATCGGGCACGAGCGGCACGATCACGCTGGCGGCGAGTGCGAGCGACAACGTCGGCGTCACCAAGGTGGAGTTCTACGTCGACGCCACGCTCAAGGCGACCGATACCTCGTCGCCGTACTCGACGACGCTCGACTCGACGACGCTGACCAACGGCAGCCACAGCCTCGTCGCGAAGGCCTATGACGCGGCGAACAACGTCGGCACGAGCAGCACCGTGACGTTCTCGGTCAGCAACACGACGACGCCGGTCGAGCTCATCGGCAACGGCGGCTTCGAGTCGGGCAGCAGCGGCTGGACCGCGAGTTCGGGCGTGATCACGAACGACTCGGGCGAGGCCGCGCACGCGGGCACCTACAAGGCCTGGCTAGACGGCTACGGCTCGACGACCACCGACACGGTCGTGCAGAGCGTGGCGATTCCGTCGACCGCGACGAGCGCCACGCTGACGTTCTGGCTGCATATCGACACCGACGAGACCACGACGTCGACGGTCTACGACACGCTGTCGGTGCAGCTGCAGAACAGCTCGGGCACGGTGCTCGCGACGCTCGCGACCTACTCGAACCTCAACGCGGCGAGCGGCTACACGCAGAAGAGCTTCAACGTAGCCGCGTACAAAGGCCAGACCGTCAAGGTGTACTTCAAGGGCGTCGAGGACAGCCAACTGCAGACGTCGTTCGTGATCGACGACGTCAGCCTCAAGGTGCAGTGACGCGCTGAAGCGTCGCAACCGGCGCGTGTTGTGCGACGGGTGGGCCGCGAGGCTCACCCGTTGCCGCTTCCGCCGCCGACGGATTCGTTTAGGATGAATTCGCGCAGGAACGGCAGCGTGATGCGCCGCTGCGCCGCGAGCGAGGCGCGATCGAGGCGATCGACGAGGTCGGCGAGGCTCGCGAGGTCGCGCTGGGTGTGGATGAACAGCCAGTCGAGCGCAGCGTCGTCGAGGATCAGCCCGCGCGCCTCGGCGCGCGCGCGCACGACCTCGCGGCGCCGCGCGTCGTCGAGCGGTTTCAGCGCGGCCTGGACGCAGATCGAGAGGCGCGAGACGAGGTCGGGCAGGACGAGGCCGATCTGCGCGGGCGGCAGCGTGGCCGCGAGCACGAGCGTCGCCCCCTCGGTTTTGCAGCGGTTGTATAGATCGAACAACGCATGCTCGGCCTCGCGTTGCCCCGCGATCGCATCGACGTCGTCGATCGCGAGCAGGTCGCTGCCACCGAGCGCGCGAATCGCACGCGTACCGTCCGCAGTCGCGGCACGCGACGCGGTCGAGGCGGCGCGCAGTGACACGTATTGGGCGCGCCTGGCGTGCGCATTCGCGTCGGCACAGGCGGCGATCAGCAGATGGGTCTTGCCGCTCGCGGTGGGCCCGCTGAGGAATACCCAGTCGGTGCCCGCGCCGACAGCCGCGCGGCGCAACGCATCGAGCGTCACGTCGTTTTCGCCGACGAGATAGCTGTCGAAGCGCTGCTGCTGCGGCCAGCGCATCGCGAGCGGCAATTGTGCGCCGTTCATCCGTCGCCGCGCGCGGCGCTCGGGATTTCCCGCGCCTCCGCGGCGATCTCCGCGGCAACCGATTCGGGCAAGATGATCTGCTGGGTCGGGTCCGCGTGCGAATGCAGCGCGTCGGCCTCGACCGTGTAGAGCTGGCTCGCGCGGTAGCGTTCGTGTGCATAGCGCAGCACGACGAGCAGCACGGACGCGGCAGGCAGCGCGAGCAGCACGCCGAGGAAGCCGAACAGTTCTCCGCCCGCGAGGACCGCGAAGATCACCGCGAGCGGATGCAGGCCGATGCGCTCGCCGACGAGTCGCGGCACGAGCACGTAGCCTTCGAGCAGTTGGCCGAACACGAACACGCCTATGACGAGCGAGAGGTGCAACCAATCGCCGTACTGCACGAGCGCGGCGACGACGCCCATGAGGATGCCGGTGATGCTGCCGAGGTACGGCACGAAGCTGATCAGTCCCGCGATCAGGCCGATCAGCGGACCGATGTCGATGCCGACCGCCCACAACCCGATCGCATAGATCGCGCCGAGCGCGATCATCACGAGCAGCTGACCGCGCATGAATGCGCCGAGCGTCTCGTCGGCCTCGCGCGCGAGGCGCGAGACTACCGGTTCGATCGAGCGTGGCAGCAGCTCGTGGATGCGCGCGACCAGAAGGTGCCAGTCGCGCAGCAGGTAGAAGAAGGCGACCGGTACGACGACGAGGCGGGTGATGAACGAAACGATCGCGAGCCCGGACTTGGACACGCCGGCGACGAGCGTCGTCGCGAGGCCGCCCGCCTCCTTCCAGTGCTCCTGCAGCACGCCTATGAGACTCTGCGTGTCCGGCAGCTCGATGCTGAGATCGAAGCGCCGGTTGAGCCACGGCACCGCGGTGCTCTGCGCCCACGCGGACCACACCGGCAGCACGCGGACGAATGTCGTGATCTGACGCGACAGATACGGCACGAGGATGATCAGCACGAGAACGAACAGCAGTGCCAGCACGAGGACGACGATCGACACCGCGGCCGTGCGGTTGAGGCCGAGCCGCTGCAGGCGCGCCGTCAGCGGGTCGAACAGGTAGGCAAACATCGCGGCGACGACGAACGGCGTCAGCACCGGCCCCAGCAGCCAGAACAGCACGCAGACGAGGACGCAGAGCGCGAGCATCTGCCAGCGCAGATCGAGTGCGACATTCATGCGTTCACCTGTGCCCGTTTCGCAACGATCGCCTTGCGCGACCAGACGTAGACGTATTGCAGCCCGCTGCACGCCGTCGCGGCCGCGGCGATCCAGAGCAACGCATCGATCAGCGCGACCGGCAGCGCGAACCAGCTGCTGTGGTTCACGAGCAGCGCGATGACGAACGCGATCTGCAGGCAGGTCGTCGCTTTCGACAGCGTCGAAGGCTGTGGCACGACTTTGCCGACGAGGAAATGGTACGTCGTCGCGCCGAAAACGATGACGAGGTCACGCGCGATCGCGAGCCACATCATCCATGAAGGCAGCACGTCGGCAAGGTTGAGCGAGATGAAGCACGACAGCAGCAGCAGCTTGTCCGCGAGCGGATCGATCACGCCACCGAGCCAGCTCTGCCAGCCATAGCGCTTCGCGAGCAGGCCGTCGAGCGCGTCGCTCGCGCCTGCGACCGCGACGACGATCAGCGCCGCATCGAAATCATGCCGTGCAACGAAAACGACCAGCGGCACGACCAGCACGAAGCGCGTGAGCGTGATCGCATTCGGCAGATGCCGCCAGGGCGTAGTTATGGGCTTCGGCGCGCGAGAGTTCACGGCAGGCGACGCGGGCAATCAGGGATCGAAATCGAGCAGCGCATCGACGCCCGCCACCGGCGGCTGGGTGTTGCTCGCATGCGCGATCCGCGCGGCGCCTAGCGCGTCGAGCAGCGCCGGCAGGTTGCCGCGCGCGTCGATCCGCACCTGCACGGTATTGCCGTGGCCCTGTTCGACCTGCAGCGCGCGCACCTGGTCGTTGCCGTTGAGGCTGCCGACGAGTCGAGCATAGTCCTCGGCCGAGCGCAATCCGGTGATCCAGAGCCGATAGCTTCCCGCGGCAGGCACCGCTGTTGCGGGCGCGGCGCCGTCGACGCCACCCGCGGGCGGCGCGGCCACGCTATCGGCCGGGGCTGCATCGAGGTTGAGGTCGCGCAGCAGCGCGTCGATGCCGCTGCGCTCGAACTGCACGACGAGCTGCAGGTGTCCCGGCTGCGCGGCGTCCTTCTCGTAGCCATACGACTGCATGTAACGGTCCGCGCGCGACATCGCACGCACGATGTCCGGACGTGAGAGCGCCGCGCTGCTGCCGGTCAGCTTGACGATCACCTGGCCGAACGCGCTGCGCAGCGCCGCGGCGCGATCCTCGTCCGATTGCGAGGCGACCGGCGCCGATCCGGCATACGCCCCCGCCGCGGGCGATGGCAGTGAAAACAGGACGATCGACAGCGCGAACAGCAGGCGGATCAGCGATTTCAACGGCACGACGACTTTCCAGGTGTCCGATCGGAGCGTGGCCGGCGGCCCGCTTGCGATTTTCGCCGCCGGATCGGGCCGGCGGGGATTGCTTCGCGCAAGTCTGCCCAATCGCGACGCCAACGTCTATCATTCGCGGTCTGTTCCCGAACGAAACCGCGCCGGGCGCGACCGTCCACTGTCGCTACGGCAAATCGGCCGCGGCGACGCCGCACCGCCGTCGAAGCCCGCCGGCACTCTTGCTTTGAGGTTCAAACACGATGTCCGCCGACAAGGAACCGCTCACCTACGCTGCCGCGGGCGTCGACATCGACGCGGGCGAGGAAGTCGTAGAGCGCATCAAGCCGCTGGTCGCGCGCACGTTCCGCAAGGAAGTCATGGCAGGCCTCGGCGGCTTCGGCGCACTGTTCGAACTCGCGGGGCGCTACCGCGAGCCGGTCCTCGTCTCGGGCACCGACGGCGTCGGCACGAAGCTGAAGCTCGCCCAGCAACTCGGCCGCCACGCGACGATCGGCATCGACCTCGTCGGCATGTGCGTCAACGACGTGCTCGTGCAGGGCGCCGAGCCGCTGTTCTTCCTCGACTATTTCGCGACCGGCAAGCTCGACGTCGACACGACCGTCGCGGTCGTCGGCGGCATCGCCCGCGGCTGCGAACTCGCCGGCTGCGCGCTGATCGGCGGCGAGACCGCCGAGATGCCCGACATGTATCCCGCTGGCGAGTACGACCTCGCCGGCTTCTGCGTCGGCGCGGTCGAGAAGGCGGCGTTGATCGACGGCACGCGCATCCGCGCGGGCGACGCGATCGTCGGCGTCGCATCGAGCGGGCCGCACTCGAACGGCTATTCGCTGATCCGCAAGATCGTCGCGCGCTCCGGGATCACCGTCGCCAACGGCGGATTCGACCTCGACGTCGGCGGCGAGACGCTCGCCGACGCGCTGCTCGCGCCGACCGTGATTTACGTCAAGCCGGTCCTCGAATTGCTCGCGATCGAGCCCGCGCCACACGGCATGGCGCACATCACGGGCGGCGGCCTCACCGAAAACATCATCCGCGTCGTGCCCGAGGGTCTGGGCGTCGCGCTCGACAGCGCGTGCTGGCCGCTGCCCGCCGTGTTCGATTGGCTGCGCCGGGAGGGCAACGTCGCACAGGCGGAGATGTGGCGGACCTTCAACTGCGGCATCGGCTACACGCTGATCGTGCCGCGCGACGACGTCACGAAGATCGTCGCCGCGCTATCCGCGAAGGACCTGCGCGCGTGGCAGATCGGCGAAATCGTCGACGCGCCCGGCGACGCGCGCGTGCGCATCACCTGATGAGATCTTGCTGCAAAGGAGGCGTCATGCATTTCCTGCGCGCTGTTGTCCCGTTGCTCCTCGCGCTGTGCTCGACGATCGGCAGCGCGGCACCCTATTCGACCGAATTCGCGGTCTCGCCCGAGGCGACCTCGATCAGGACGCTCGCGCGCCTGCACAGGGGCGACCGCGTCCAGGTGCAGTCGCCACGCCTGCTCGGCAACGAGATCGTGCTGCTCGTGGAGTGCCTGAACGGCTGCGCGAAGACGAAGATCATCCGCGGCTGGAGCGGCCGCAGAAACGCTGCACGCAAAGGCTCCGACCTTCTCGAGCGCGTGACGATCCTGCAGGATGGCGACTACCTCATCGCCGCCCACGAGATTCCGACCACGGTCGAGCCGATCACCTTGCGCGGCTGCATCCGCTCGCTGCCGCTGCATGTGCTGTGCGGCGATGCACGGCCGCTGCGGATCACCGAGTCGAAGGCCGACGGCGAGTGGTTCCGCGCGCGCCTGAGTTCGAGCAGCTGGCTGTGGGTGCGCTACACGCGGCGCTGAGCACGAGCCCGAGTGGCGATCCGGTCGATCTCCGATGGGGGTCGA
>JBDTYX010000167.1:0-7162 GCA_040005435.1 Rudaea sp.
TTGACGCGCTTGATCTCCATCTGCTCGATCTGCAGCGCGCGCTTGTCCTTCTCGATGCCATCGCGGGTGAACACGGTCACGTCGATGACGGTGCCATCCATACCCGGCGGAACGCGCAAGGACGAATCCTTCACGTCCGAAGCCTTCTCGCCGAAGATCGCGCGCAGCAGCTTCTCTTCCGGCGTCAGCTGCGACTCGCCCTTCGGCGTGACCTTGCCGACGAGGATGTCGCCCGCCTTCACCTCGGCGCCAATGTAGACGACGCCCGACTCGTCTAGGCGCGCGAGCGCCTGTTCGCCGACGTTCGGGATGTCCGCGGTGATCTCTTCCGGTCCGAGCTTGGTGTCGCGCGCCTGGATCGTCAGTTCCTCGATGTGGATCGTCGTGTAGCGGTCCTCCTCGACGACGCGCTCCGAAAGCAGGATCGAGTCCTCGAAGTTGTAGCCGTTCCAAGGCATGAACGCGACCAGCATGTTCTGGCCGAGCGCGAGCTCGCCGAGATCGGTCGAAGAACCGTCCGCGAGGACGTCGCCCTTCGCGACCACGTCACCGACGTGCACGAGCGGGCGCTGGTTGAGGTTGGTGTTCTGGTTTGAACGCGTGTACTTGGTCAGCGTGTAGATGTCGACGCCGGCATCGTTCTCGCCGACTTCGTCCTCGTTCACGCGCACCACGATACGGCCCGCATCGACCTGATCGATCACGCCGCCACGACGCGCGGCCGCGGTCACGCCGGAGTCGCGTGCGACCGGACGCTCGATGCCCGTGCCCACAAGCGGAGTCTGCGAGCGCAGCGTCGGCACCGCCTGGCGCTGCATGTTCGCGCCCATCAGCGCGCGGTTCGCGTCGTCGTGCTCGAGGAACGGCACGAGTGCGGCCGCGACCGAGACGGTCTGCATCGGCGAGACGTCCATGTACTGGATGTCCTGCGAATGGCGCAGTTCGGATTCACCCTTGAAGCGGCAGGCGATGAAGTCTTCGGCGAAGCTGAAATCCTTGTTGAGGATCGAGTTCGCCTGGGCGATCACGAATTCGCCCTCCTCGATCGCCGACAGGTAATCGACCTTGTCGGTGACCTTGCCGTTGACGACCTTGCGATACGGCGTCTCGAGGAAGCCGTACGAGTTCGTGCGCGCATACACCGCGAGCGAGTTGATCAGGCCGATGTTCGGGCCTTCCGGCGTCTCGATCGTGCAGACGCGTCCGTAATGGGTCGGATGAACGTCGCGCACTTCGAAGCCCGCGCGTTCGCGAGTGAGGCCGCCCGGTCCGAGTGCCGACACGCGCCGCTTGTGGGTGACTTCCGAGAGCGGATTGTTCTGGTCCATGAACTGCGACAGCTGCGATGAGCCGAAGAATTCCTTGATCGCCGCGCCGACCGGCTTGGCGTTGATCAGGTCCTGCGGGGTCAGCCCTTCCGCTTCGGCGAGCGACAGGCGCTCGCGCACAGCGCGTTCGACACGCACCAGGCCGATGCGGAAGACGTTCTCGGCCATCTCACCGACCGAACGCACGCGTCGGTTGCCGAGATGATCGATGTCGTCGACCGTGCCGCGGCCGTTGCGGATCTCGATCAGCACCTTCAATACTTCGAGGATGTCGGAGGTCTTGCCGAGCCTCTCGACGAGGGCCTTCGAATCCGCGTCGTTGCGACCGGAGAAATACTTGTTGTCGTAAAGCACGCCCGCGCCCGTGACTTCCTTGCGGCCGACACGACGGTTGAACTTCATGCGGCCCACGGCCGACAAATCGTAGCGCTCGAACGTGAAGAACAGGTTGTAGAAGAGGTTCTGCGCGGCTTCCTTGGTCGGCGGCTCGCCCGGCCGCATCATGCGGTAGATCTCCACGAGCGCCTCGAGCGGCGTCTTCGTGTTGTCGATGCGCAGCGTGTTCGAGATATACGGCCCGCGATCGAGGTCGTTGACGAACAGCGTCCCGATCTTGTCGACGCCCGACTTGCGGAAGTTCGCGAGATGGGTCACGTCGATTTCGGTGTTCGCGGCCGCAAGCAGCTCGCCCGTCTTCGCGTCGACGATGTCGTGCGCGACGATGCGGCCGATGAGGTAATCGTCGGGCACTTCGAGCGACTTGAGCTTGGCTTCCTGCAGCAGGCGCACATGGCGCGCCGTGATGCGCTTGCCGGTCTCGACGATGACCTTGTCGCCGGCGCGCAGGTCGAAGTTCAGCGTCTCGCCGCGCAGGCGCTCGGCGACGAGCTCGAGCTTGGCGCCTTCCTTCTTGTCGAGATGGAAGACGTTCTTCTCGAAGAAGATGTCGAGGATTTCCTCGTTGTTGTAGCCGAGCGCACGCAGCAGCTGCGTGACCGGCAGCTTGCGGCGACGGTCGATGCGCGTAAACAGCGCGTCCTTCGGGTCGAACTCGAAATCGAGCCACGAGCCGCGGTAGGGGATGATGCGCGCCGAATACAGCAGCTTGCCCGAGCTGTGCGTCTTGCCGCGATCGTGGTCGAAGAACACGCCGGGCGAGCGATGCAGCTGCGAGACGATCACGCGCTCGGTGCCGTTTATGATAAAGGTACCGGTGTCGGTCATGAGCGGCAGTTCGCCCATGTAGACCTCCTGCTCCTTGACGTACTTGATCGCCTTGTTGCTCGCGGGCGATTCCTTGTCGTAGATCACGAGGCGCACGAGCACGCGCAGCGGCGCGCCGTAGCTCATGCCACGCGAACGGCACTCGCGCTCGTCGAACGCGGGTTCGCCGAGGCGATAGCTCACGTACTCAAGCGCGGCGTTACCGGAGTAGCTGACGATCGGAAACACCGACTTGAGCGCGGCATGCAGTCCATGCTCCTCACGCCTGGGCCCTTCCTTGCCTTCCTGCAGAAACTCACGATATGAATCGGTCTGGATCGCGAGCAGCGGTGGAACGCCGAGCACGACCGGGCGCTTGCCGAAATCCTTGCGGATGCGCTTCTTTTCGGTGAAGGAATAGGTTGTCGACATGGCTGGGCACCACCTTGTAGTCATTGCCGGCCCGGAGGGCGAGTCGGCTGGGGAGGAAACTCTGATTCAGATCTGGCGAAACGTCAGACAGAAGACGAGGCAGGAAACGCGGAGCCGACAGGGAATTTTTGAATCTGGCTCCGCGCTTGCGACAACATCGTCTTCAGTCTGGCGTCTCAAACAAAACCGTCGCGAAAACGCGGTAGCGATTTCGCGACAACGAACAAAGCCCGGGAGCTTGCGCCCCCAGGCTCAACGACACTTGGCGAGCCAAGCGTCGCAATCCGCTTACTTGACCTCGACAGTCGCGCCAGCGGCTTCGATTTCCTTCTTGAACTTCGCGGCGTCGTCCTTGCTCACGGCATCCTTGACGGTGGCGGGAGCGGACTCGACCAGGTCCTTGGCTTCCTTCAGACCGAGACCCGTGATCGCGCGGACAGCCTTGATCACTTCGACCTTCTTCTCGCCGGTCGCCTTCAGCACGACGGTGAACTCGGTCTTCTCCTCGACCGGAGCGGCTGCGGCGGCTGCGCCACCGGCAGCGGCCACGGCCACCGGAGCGGCAGCCGACACGCCGAATTTCTCTTCCATCATCTTCACGAGATCGGTGACATCGATCAGCGAGAGATTGGCGATTGCATCAATGATTTCTTCTTTCGAAACGGCCATTTTCATTTACCTCGATAAAGTTTTTGAGAGCCTAGTGGCAATGTGTACTGGTAAGCCTGCCGGTCAACCGGCAGCCTTCTGATCGCGAACCGCCGCAACCACGCGCGCCACTTGGGCTGCGGGTTCGGCCAGCGTACGGACCAGCTTGGTGATCGGCGCCTGGATCACGCCGAGCAGCATCGACAAGGCCTGTTCACGGGTCGGCAGAGAAGCGAGTCTCTCGAGATGAGAGCCCGGATACATCTGTCCGCCGATCGCAATGACCTTGGCAACCAGCTTTTCGTTCGCCTTGGAGAACTCCTTGACCAACCGGCCAGCAGCACCCGGGTCTTCCTCGGAGAAGGCATACAGCATCGGGCCGACGAGCGCGTCCTTGACGCACGCGTAGTCGGTACCCTCCACTGCCCGCGAAACCAGGGTGTTCTTCGCAACCTTCACGAAGACCTTGGATTGGCGAGCCTTCTTGCGCAGCTCGGTAAGCTGGGCGACCGTAAGACCGGAATACTCTGCGGCGACCAACGAGTGCGCCTTGGCGGCCACACCTGCCAGTTCGGCAACGACGACTTTCTTTTGATCTAGATTCAGCGCCATTGCATTTCCTTTCCGAACTTGGACGTGCTCTTCGCCATCCGGCGAATGTGCGCGTCCTGACATACACACGAATCGACGTTCCTTGCCGATTCGCTGGCGTCTTGCGACGCCGATTCTGGTGGCCGTTAAGAGAGACTCTTACGGGCGTCACCATCTACGCAGGCTGTCTTCCATATCGATTAAGGTCTGGAATCGCTCGCTGCGAACCGCGCTTCATGCGCCTTGCGAGTACATCCTTGCGGCGACGCTTCGACCACCTGCGGTCTTTGACGGCTCCTAAAACCTCATCGCTGAAGCGCGGGCGCCCTCAAATGCTTTCAAGACAATGTCGGGCTAAGCCCGGACTGCCTGGTGCGCGGCTGTCTAGGCCGCGCGAATAATCATGCCAGCGACGCCTGATCGACGCTGATGCCGAGACCCATCGTGCTCGAGACCGACACCTTCTGCAGGAACACGCCCTTGGCAGTCGACGGCTTGGCCTTGTTCAGGTCCGCGAGCAGCGCCTGGAGGTTTTCCTTGAGCGCGCTGGCCTCGAAATTGACCTTACCGATGGAGGCGTGGACGATGCCCGCCTTGTCGTTGCGGAACTTGACCTGGCCCGCCTTTGCGTTCTTGACCGCGGTGACGATGTCAGCGGTGACCGAGCCGTCTTTCGGATTGGGCATCAGCCCGCGCGGCCCGAGGAGCTGGCCGAGCTTGCCGACGACGCGCATCGCATCAGGAGTGGCGATGATGCGACCATAATTCAAGTCGCCGGCCTGCATTTTCTCGGCGAGGTCGTCCATGCCGACCGCATCGGCACCCGCAGCCTTTGCCGCCTCGGCCTTCTCACCGGCCGGGCAGAACACCGCCACGCGCACGGTCTTGCCGGTGCCGTGCGGCAGCAGCGTCGAGCCGCGCACGCCCTGGTCCGACTTCTTCGCATCGATGCCGAGGCGAATAGCGACGTCGACGGACTCGACGAACTTGGTCTTCGAATTGTCCTTGAGGATCTTGAACGCGTCGTCGATCGAGTAGGTCTTGCCCTCGACGACGGCGCCCTGCATTGACTTGTATCGCTTGCTGATGATGGCCATGGTCAGATCTCCGTAGTCAGGCCCATGCTGCGCGCGCTACCAGCGATGGTGCGCACTGCGGCATCGAGGTCAGCGGCCGTGAGGTCCGCCATCTTGGTCTTCGCGATCTCCTCGAGCTGCTTGCGCGTCACCTTGCCCACCTTCTCGGTGTTGGGACGCTTGCTGCCCGAGGTGATGCCCGCGGCTTTCTTCAGCAGGATCGACGCCGGCGGCGTCTTCATGATGAACGTGAAGCTGCGGTCCGAATACGCGGTGATGATCACCGGAATCGGCAGGCCGGGTTCGACCTTCTGCGTTGCGGCGTTGAACGCCTTGCAGAACTCCATGATGTTGAGACCACGCTGACCGAGCGCGGGACCTACCGGCGGCGAGGGATTGGCTTGACCTGCCTTCACCTGCAGCTTGATGTAACCGACGACTTTCTTTGCCATGTGAATCGCTCCTCGAGTTCAAGCGCCTGCAACGTTCGAATCGAACTGCGGGGCTCCTCGTTGTGAACCGTCCCTGGTAGGTGGTTTCCGCCCGGCTTCCTGCCGGATGGCTGCCGCTCGCGCGGCGGAATCCTTGTTACGCTTTCTCGACCTGGCCGAATTCGAGTTCGACCGGAGTCGAGCGACCGAAGATCAGCACGGCCACCCGCAGGCGGCTCTTCTCGTAGTTCACTTCCTCGACCACGCCGTTGAAGTCGTTGAACGGGCCGTCGGTAACGCGGACCATCTCTCCGGGCTCGAACAGCACCTTCGGTCGCGGTTTCTCCACACCATCCTGCACACGCTGCAGGATCGCGTCGGCCTCCGAGTCCTTGATCGGCAGCGGGCGATCGGCGGTGCCGCCGATGAAACCCATCACCTTCGCGGTCTCCTTGATCAGATGCCAGGACTCGTCATCGATCTTCGACGCCTTGTTGTCGGTGTTTGTCTCGATTTGCACGAGCACGTAGCCCGGGAAGAACTTGCGCTCACTCTTGCGCTTCTGTCCGCCGCGCATCTCGACCACTTCTTCGGTCGGCACGAGCACGTCCCCGAACCTGTCCTGCATCCCGGCGCGCACGATGCGATCTTTCAGCGCGCGCGCAACCTGATGCTCGAAGCCCGAATAGGCGTGAATCACGTACCAGCGCTTTGCCATTCCTACTTGCCCTTATGAATCACTTGTTGCAGTCACATCCGTTGACGCCACTACAAAATCTCAGCGCCCGCCCTTGAGCAGAAGATCGAGCACCATCCACTTCAGGGTGAAGTCGATCATGCCCAGGATCAGGCTGAGCGCGACCACCACGAGGAAGATCACGATCGTCGTCTGGATCGTCTCCTGACGCGTTGGCCAAACGACCTTGCGCAGCTCGAAGTTCGATTCGAACAGGAAGTCGCGCAGCCCATGACCCGCGCGCGTGTAGAAGCCGATCGCACCCGACGCGATGAAGCTGCCGAGCAGGAGCAGGATGCGCTGCCACGTCGCCAGGTCGTTGTACCAGTAGTACGCGAAGATGCCCGCCGCGAGCACGAGCCCCGCGAGCGTCAACTTGGCGATGTCGGCGGCGGAATTTCCGCCGGCCTGTTCGGCTTTCGTATTCATGATCTCTTCGCTTCGCTTTCTTCCGTGTCGGCAACCACGTCCGGTCATCCGCTGACCGCACTACTTGTCTGGCACGCCAGGAGGGACTCGAACCCCCAACCTGCGGTTTTGGAGACCGCTGCTCTGCCAATTGAGCTACTGGCGTGTGTTCGTTCCCGACCAGCAGGTCGTTTCCGGCCTGCCGTTGGTGGACCTGATTTTCGGTTTACGTGCTGATCTTCAAAGTCTGACCTTTTACTTGACGATCTTGGCCACGACGCCGGCGCCGACGGTGCGGCCGCCTTCGCG
>JBDTYX010000168.1:0-7114 GCA_040005435.1 Rudaea sp.
ACGCGCCGCCGATCGAGCAGCTGCTCGACCACGCGCGGCACGCGTGCAAGGTCGCGAAACAACGTGGGCGCAACCAGATCGAGATCTACGTCGGCGATTCCGACGCGCGCGTGGCCCAGGCGATCGCCGCGGGCTGGACCGAGCGCCTGCATGCCGCACTCGACGAGGGCCGCTTCGTTTTGCTGGTCGAGCCGATCGTGCCGATCGTCGCGCTGCCCCAGATCGAGGCGGAGATCGAACAGCGCGACGGCTGGCGCATCAACGGCGCGAAGTCCGCGTTCGAATCCGAATACCTGTTCGAAGTGCTGATCCGCATGGTCGGTACCGATGGACGCTGGATATCCCCGCGCGTGTTCGTGCCGCTCGCCGAACAGGCCGGGATGATGCCGAAGATCGACCTGTGGATACTGCAGAGATTGCTGCGCCACATCGATGCGCTCAAGGACGTCAAGAAAAACATTGCGTTCAATCTCAACCTGTCGAACGCGACGCTCGGTGACGCGCACGCGCTCGCGCAGATCGAGGCCGCGGTGCGCGAGGCGGGGCCGCTCGCGCGCCGCCTCGTCTTCGAGATTACCGAGACGAGCCAGCTCGTTAGCGTGCAGCGTGCGCGCGCGTTCATTTCGGAGATGAAGAAACTCGGCTGCCGCTTCGCGCTGGACGACTTCGGCACCGGTTTCTCGTCGTTCACGCATCTGCGCCACCTGCCGGTCGATCTCGTCAAGATCGAAGGCAGCTTCGTCGAAGGCATGGCCGGCAGCGAGCTGGACCGCAAGATGGTCGGCTCGATCACCCAGCTCGCCCACTCGTTCCGCCTCAAGGTCGTCGGCGAGCACGTCAACAGCTTCTTGACGCTCGCGGCGCTGCGCGAGAGCGGCGCCGACTTCGCGCAGGGCCATTATCTCGGCGAGCCGCGCCAGATCGTCGAGATCGATTTCGACGCGCTGTTCATGCGCGCCTAGGCCAGCGGCCGAATTTCTGTCGGCCCTTTTTCGCACGCATCCCGCGTGGCGACGCTCTGATTTTTCATCCACCCGGGATCGGATTCGTCCGATTCGCTTGGGTCTCCGGCGTCGTCGTCTCGACTTGGTCCGCAAATTGCTTTCCCCTACCGCGGAGATTCCGTGATTTGGCTTCCGCGAGGGAATTGGCGCAAGTAGAAATGCTAGCCTATTCATTATCCTGCGGATTGTTGCTAAACTCGAAATCATAAGATTCCTATAACCTCTTGTAAGAGGTACACAATGCTGACCCCGACCCTTATCTGCGCTGCGGTGCTGTTCTTCGCCGCATGCGTCAAGCGCATCCCTGAAGGCCAGGCCTACACGCTGCGCCGCATGGATGGACACCTGCGCACGCTCGGCGCGGGCATGCACTTCGTGCTGCCGCTGATCGAGCGCGTCGCGCACAAGATCCGGTTGCTCGGCAACGTCGTCGAGATCGAACCGATTGCCGTGCCGGGTCAGAATGCGACGCTGCGCGGACAGGTCTTCTACCAGGTGCTCGACGCGCGGCGCGCCGACACGATCATCGACGAGGTGGCGCCACGCGTCCGCGAGCAGTTGCCTCGACTGCTCGCAGAGCTCGCCAGCCCCCACGACAGCGACCGCAATCTGCAGCTCAAATCCGGGCTGAATCGCCAACTGCGCGACCGTGGCCTTCTGATCACGCGCGTGCAACTGGGCTGATCGCGGCACCGCCTCGCTGGCTTTCGGGACGGCTTGTACGGATACTTGCGCGCTCGCGGCACGCCCTCCTGCGTGCCGGCCGCGGCACCGCCAGTCATCCCTTGTCATGTCTTCGCCGACCGATCGCGCCACCCTGCTTGCCCGCCTCATCGCCGGGTCGAATGAGCTTGGCCTCCCGCTGGATTCGAGCCGGAGCGAGGCGCTGATCGACTATATCGCGCTGCTCGCGCGCTGGAACGACACCTACAACCTCACTGCGGTGCGCGACACCGCAGACATGGTGACGCGCCACCTTCTCGATTCTCTGGCGATCGCGCCGCACGTGCGCGGACAGACGCTCATCGACCTCGGCACCGGCGCGGGGCTGCCGGGCATCCCGCTCGCGGTGCTCGAGCCGCAGCGCACGGTCACGCTGGTCGACAGCAATGGCAAGAAGACGCGCTTCCTGCGCGAGGCCGTACGTGTTATGGGCCTGTCCAACGTGCGCGTCGAGCAGGCGCGCGCCGAGGATCTACGCGGCAGCTTCGATTGCGTGGTCGCGCGTGCGTTTGCCTCGATCGCCGATTTCCTGCGGCTCGGCGGCCACCTGCTCGCTCCCGACGGACTGTGCCTGGCCATGAAGGGGCAGCTCAGCGAGGACGAGATCCTCGGCATGCCCGCAGGTTATGCGGTTCGCGAGATCGTCCCGCTGAAGGTGCCGGGCTTGGGTGCGGCGCGGCATCTGGTCATAATCAACCGTTGCGACGACGAGGCGACGCAGGCTGCCACCTCGGGCGAGCAGGCCCGCCGCGTGCGCGGCGACGAGTTTTCGCCGACGAGCGGGCCTTGAAAGGTTTACATGAAGAACATTGAGATGACGCGCATCATCGCGGTAGTGAACCAGAAGGGCGGCGTGGGCAAGACCACGACCGCCGTCAACCTCGCCGCGGCGCTCGCCGAGACGAAGCGCCGCGTCTTGCTCGTCGACCTCGACCCGCAGGGCAATGCGACGATGGCGTCGGGCATCGACAAGCGCACGGCGAAGCCCGGTGGCTGCGAAGTGCTGCTCGACGAGGCGACGATCGACAGCGCGATCGTGACGACGCAGGCAGGCTACGACCTGCTGCCCGGCAGTCGCGATCTGACCGCGGCCGAGCTCAAGATGATCGACATGCTCGCGCGCGAGTCGCGCCTCAAGGAACAGCTCGCCAAGCTCGGCGACCGCTATCAGACGATCCTGATCGATTGCCCGCCGTCGTTGCATCTGCTGACGATCAACGCGCTGACCGCCGCGCACGGCGTGCTGATCCCGGTGCAATGCGAATACTTCGCGCTCGAGGGACTGACGAGCCTGCTCGACACGATCAAGGCCGTGCGCACGCGACTCAACCCTGATCTCGAGATCGACGGCCTGCTGCGCACGATGTACGACGTGCGCAACAACCTCGGCAATGATGTTTCCAATCAGCTCGCGCGGCACTTCGGCGATCGCCTGCTGCGTTCGGTGATCCCGCGCAACATCCGGCTTGCCGAGGCACCGAGCCACGGCCAGCCGATCAATCTGTACGACCGTGAATCGCGCGGCGCGATCGCATACCTCGGCCTCGCCGGCGAGATGCTGCGCCGCGAGCGCATTCCGCCCGGCCCCGCATCCGCCGGCGCCCCGCTGGTAAGCTAGTCCGGCAACTACGGAGCAATCGACCCCATGGCAGCGGCGAAACGGCGCGGACTCGGTGCGCGCGATCTGGATGTTCTGCTCGGCGGCGGAGACGATGTCGTGGCCGATAGTGCGGGCGATGACTTGCGATCGATCGCTGTCGATCGCATCCAGCCCGGCAGGTACCAGCCACGCAAGCATTTCGACGAGGAACAGCTCGACGAGCTTGCCGCGTCGATCAAGGCACAGGGCCTGATCCAGCCGATCGTCGTGCGCGGCATCGGCAACGCCCGCTACGAGATCATCGCGGGTGAGCGGCGCTGGCGCGCGGCGCAGCGCGCAGGTCTCAAGGACATCCCCGCGCTGATCCGCGAGGTGCCCGACCGGGCCGTCGTCGCGATGGCGTTGATCGAGAACATCCAGCGCGAGGAACTCACGCCGCTCGAGGAGGCGCAGGCGTTCCAGCGCCTGATCGCCGAATTCAAGCAGACCCATCAACAGGTGGCCGACGCGATTGGGCGCTCGCGTGCGTCGGTCAGCAACCTGCTGCGACTGCTCGACCTGCCCGAAGAGATCAGGCTGCTGCTCGACGAGCGCAAGCTCGACATGGGCCATGGCCGTGCACTCGCCGCACTCGACGCCACGCTTGCGCTCGGTCTCGCGCGGCGCGCGGTCGAACACGGCTGGTCGGTGCGCGAACTCGAGGAAGCCGCGCGGCGTGCGCAAGCCACGCCCGCGAGCAAGCGCGCGAAGGCGGCCGCACGCGACCCCGACATCAGCGCGCTCGAGCGCGAACTAGCCGAGAAGCTCGCGGCCAAGGTCACCATCCAGCATGGCCGCGGAGGCCGTGGCCGGCTCGTGATTGGCTACCACAGCCTCGACGAGCTCGACGGCATCCTCAGTCGCATCCGTTGATGCGCGCGGCCATCGCCTCCCGATCGATGGCATGCCGCAGGTTCGCAGGCGCATTTGAAAGGTCGGCGCCGGCACGCCGGTCTCTGCATCCGTGAGCAGCAGGCAGAGACAGTTCGACGCGCTCGTGCGCGGCTATTCGGCCGACCTTTACCGCTATGGGTACTGGCTCTGCGGCGAGGAAGCACTCGCGCGCGATCTCGTCCAGGAGACCTTGTTGCGTGCATGGAAGTCGCTCGACAGCCTGCGCGAGACCGCGGCGGCCAAGTCCTGGCTCATCACGATCCTGCGGCGCGAGCACGCGCGCCTTTACGAACGCAAGGTGCCGATACTCGTCGATATCGACGACGTGGACCTTGCCGACACCAGCGACGCGCATGCGCCGGAGGCGGTCGGCGAGGAGGCCCTGGTACGCGCGGCGATGCGCAGGCTGGATCCCAAATATCGCGAGCCGCTCGTCATGCAGGTCCTGGGCGGCTTCTCGTGTGACGAGATCGCGCGTGAGTTGAACATATCGAGTGCCGCGGTGATGACCCAGCTGTTCCGCGCGCGGCAAAAATTGAAGGCGATGCTGGGTGGCAACAGGGCAGGGGCAGAAGTCCATGAATTGCGTTGAGTTCAGGCGCCAGCTGGTCGTCGACCCGCACGCGAGCGGCGCGGAGTTCGTGCGCCATCGCGGCGAATGCGCGCGCTGCGCCGCCGCGGCCGAGCGCGCGCTCGAGTTCGAAAGTGCGCTGCAGCGTGCGTTGGCCGTGGAACCACCGGTGCAGCTCGTCGAGTCGGTGCTGCTGGCACAGGCGACCGCGCAGCGCAGGCGCCGCTCGGCGGTGCGTCGGGTCGCGCTGTTCGCGTTGGCCGCCTCGCTGGCTTTGGCCGTCGGCGTGTTCGGCACGCGGGTCGAGGCGACGCCGCTGTCGGCGCTGGCGGTCGCGCATGTCGAGTCCGAAGCCAGCGTGCTGCGGATGGTCGGCGCGGTTTCCGCGAGCGAGGTCGGTGCCGCGTTCGCGCAGCGTGGCGTGAAGCTCGATCATGTGCCGGCGGGAGTCAGCTTCGTCGCCTGCTGCCCGATGGGTCCGCACGCGACGGTGCACCTAATGATGCCCGAGAACGACGATCCGGTGACCGTGATCTACGTCGTCGATCAGCGCACTGCGCAGCGCGATGACTTCGTGCGTGACGGCTGGAGCGGCCGCGTGCTGCCGCTCGGTTCGGGCACCCTGATCCTGCTCGCCCGCCATCCGCTCGCGTTCGACCGCGTCGAAGCGATCTGGCGAGGTGCGATTGCGTCACAGATGGCGCGATAAGCCGCTTGTCGGCGCCATGCGCAGCGTGCACACTGCACGAAACGGGGTCGCGAAGCCGATTGCCGGCGCGAACACAGAGGCAAGTATGGTGAAGAGTCGATCTCCCCTGAGCCGGGAGGAAGCGCGACGCGAAAAGGAAAGCCTTGCCGCGATCGAGGAAGAAAGAATTCACATAGGCTTGTGGCAGGAGATTCTCGGCGACGTCCGCCTCGCAGACGGTCGCACCGTCGCGGAACGCGGCCGCGATCGAGTCGTCAAGAACCTGAGCGATTTTTACCGCAAGTCGCGGCAGATCGAAGACCTCGTCCAGGATTTCGTCGGTGTCTACGTGCGCGCTTCACGCCGCCTCGAGACATTCAAGAAGATCGACCCCGAGGACGCCAAAGCGCGCGCGCGGGCGATCCGTGCGATGACACAGGATTCGCAGGAGTTCCACGAAATCATCGAAGGCATGCAGAACTGGTGCAAGCGCAATCGCCAGCAGGTGCGCACGCTTCCGGACGACACGAACCTGATCGCGCGCGCGATCAAGCGGCATCGGCTGCGCGGCAAATCGAGCGGCTAGGCGCGTCGGCCGGTGTCACTGGCGGCCCTCGCGAGACAGGAAAGCGCGCGCAGGCGATAATGCGCGCCCTGGAAGCCACGCGCGGATCCTGCAATGCCTGAATTATCCGTCGTCGTGCCCGTGCACAACGAGCGCGACAACATCGTGCCGCTGCTGACCGAGATCGCGGCAGCCCTGCGCGGCGTCGCCGATTTCGAGATCGTTTACGTCGACGACTTGAGTCGCGACGACTCGCTCGCGGTACTCGGTCAGGCGAAGGCGGACTTCCCAGAGCTGCGCGTGTTGCGCCATGTCAGCCAGAGCGGCCAGAGCACGGCGCTGCGCACGGGCATCAAGGCCGCGCGCGGCAGCTGGATCGCGACTCTCGATGGCGACGGCCAGAATGATCCCGCGGACATACCCAAGCTGCTCGCGATGCGCGCGGCGTCGACCGGCGACATCAGGCTGTTCGCGGGCTGGCGCGTCAACCGCCAGGACAGCGGCAGCAAACGCTGGGCCTCGCGCTTCGCCAATGCGATCCGCTCGCGCCTTCTGCGCGACGAAACGCCCGATACGGGGTGCGGGATCAAGCTGTTCGAGCGCGCGCTTTTCCTCGACCTGCCGTATTTCGATCACATGCATCGCTACCTGCCAGCGCTGGTCCAGCGCGCCGGATGGCAGGTGAAGAGTGTGCCGGTCAATCACCGCGCCCGCGGCGCCGGCGTGTCGAAGTACAACAATCTCAACCGCGCACTCGTCGGCATCTCCGACCTGCGCGGGGTCTCCTGGTTGATTCGGCGCTCGAAACGCACCGCGGTCGAGGAAGTCTAAAGTCCGGCCGCCGGGCTGCGGAAGGGCAGGGTCCACCCCTGCCCTCTGGACGCCGATCGGTTGCGACAAACACCTGATTCTGCTCTAATAGCCGGCTCGCTGGCTGATTTTGCTGCGATCCTCCGGACACCATCCGGGCCGAATCCGCCCTGGCTAAGGGCGCTCAACGCTCAGAACGAGCAAATCGTGAGGTACGTAT
>JBDTYX010000169.1:0-7102 GCA_040005435.1 Rudaea sp.
CCATGGGCTTCGCGGGCCTGTCGGGGCTCGCGCCGATCGCGCGCGCGGTCGTCGCGAGCCTCGTCACCAATCTCGGCATCATCGCGCTATTCGCGCTGTTCGTGCGCAAGCGCGCGTCTGCTGCGTCTGCCGCGGCGGTCGCGCATGAGCTCGAGCGCGGCGAGCTGCGCGCGCTCGCCGGGCGCTTCTTGCCGCTCGAGCGCGTCGCTGTGCTGCTCGGAGACGGCGGTGAGCACGAGACCGCCGGCACGAGTGTACTGGCGACGATCGAGCACGACCTGTCGGCGGTGATCGGCACCGCTTCCGCTCGCCTGCTGCTCGACGTCGCGCGGCGCGAGCGCAGCGGCCAGCTCGACACGCTCGCGGCGATCGTCGACGAGGCGTCCGCCGACCTGCGTTTCAACCAGCGCATCCTGCTCGCGGCACTCGAGAACATGAGCCAGGGCATCTGCGTGGTCGATGCCGACCTGTGCGTCGTCGCTTGGAACCGCCGCTACGCCGAACTGTTCGCGTATCCGGCCGGACTGCTCAGCGTCGGCCGGCCGGTCGAAGAGCTGACCCGCTGGGCGATCGATCGCGGAATGATCGGGGCCGGTCTGGCAGGACTCGATTCGACCGCCGCGCGCGTCCAGCGTCGTCTCGCGCACATGCGCGCGGGGACGCCGCTGATCTCGGAGCGCCGCTTCCCCGACGGCAGCGAGATCGAGATCCGCGGCAACCCGATGCCGGGCGGCGGCTTCGTCGCGACGTTCACCGACGTCACGGCGTTCCGGCATGCCGCGCAGGCCCTGACACGCGCGAACGAGACGCTCGAGCAACGCGTCGCGGAGCGCACCGGCGAGCTCGAGCAGGCGACGCGTGCGGCCGAGCGCGCGAGCGCAACGAAGACACGTTTCCTCGCCGCGGTCAGCCACGATCTCATGCAGCCGCTGCATGCGGCGCAGCTGTTCGCACACACGCTCTCCGCGCGCGTCGACGACAGCGGGCACGACACCGCGCGCCACCTGCAGGGTGCGCTCGAGGCGACCGAGGCTCTGCTCGGTGGGCTGCTCGACATCGCCCGCCTCGACGGCGGCACGCTCGTTCCGCGCCCGCGCGACTTCGCGCTGCACGACCTGCTCGCCGCGCTCGCCGCGGAGTTCGGCGCGCTCGCCGCCCAGCACGGCCTGCGCCTGGACTACGTGCGCACGCGACACTGGGTGCGCTCCGACCCGCATCTGCTGCGGCGCGTGCTGCAGAACTTCCTGAGCAACGCGCTGCGCCACGTCGAGCGCGGCCAGATCCTGCTCGGCTGCCGCCGCGAAGGCGAATCGCTGCGCATCGAGATCTGGGATTCCGGGCCCGGGATCGCGCCGCACGAGCAGCGCCTGATCTTCGAGGAGTTCCGCCGCGGCAGCCGCGCGAGCGGACAAGGGCTTGGCCTCGGCCTCGCGATCGCCGACCGCATGGCGCGCCTGCTCGACCACCACCTCGGCCTGCGTTCGTGGCCCGGGCGCGGCAGCGTTTTCTCGGTCAGCGTGCCGCGCGTCGCCGCGCCTGCGACGCCACCCGTGAGGGTTCGTCCTGCGATCGAAATCACGGGCGGCGGCAACGCTGGCGTCGCACTCGTGGTCGACAACGAGGCGCAGGCGCTGACGGCGATGAAGACGCTGCTCGTCGACTGGGGCTGGACCGTGCTCGCGAGCGGCAATGCCGAGGGCGCGCTCGCGCTCGCTCGCGACGAGCGACCGGACATCGCGATCCTCGATTACCACCTCGGTGGCGGCGAGGACGGCCTCACGCTGTACACGCGTCTGCAGGAGATGCTCGGCGAGCTGCCCGCCGTGATCGTGACCGCCGACCGCGACAGCGGCCTGCGCAAGCGCGCACGCGACCTCGATGTGGTCGTCCTGTACAAGCCGCTGAAGCCGCTCGCACTCGCGCAGGTGCTGCGCCAGCGCGCCGCGGCAGTCGTCGAGAAATAGCGCCGCTCAGGACGGCGGATGGGTGAGCTCGAGGCGACGCAGCAGCACGCTCGCCTGAGTGCGATTGCGCACGCCGAGCTTGTCGAGGATCGCGCTGACGTGCGCCTTCACCGTGCGTTCCTGGATATCGAGCACGTCCGCGATCTGCTTGTTGAGCCGCCCCTCCGCGAGTAGGCCCAGCACGCGGAACTGCTGCCCGGTCAGCCGCGACAGGCGCGAGGCCAGGTTCGCGTCGGCCGGATCGCTCGGCACGCGGGCGAGATCCGCCGCGACCTGCGCCGGCACCCACTGCTGGTTCGACAGCACCGTGCGCACCGCCGCGATGATGTCGTCGGCAGGGGCGCTCTTCGGCACGTATCCGGCTGCGCCGTGATCGAGCGCGCGACGAACGATCGCGGGATCCTCGTGGCCCGACACGACGAGCACGGCGACCGAGGGAAACTGCGTGCGCACCGCGGCGAGTCCGGCGAGGCCGCTGCTGTCGCGCATGTGCAGGTCGAGCAGCACGAGGTCCACTTCGACGAGTTCTTCGAGCTCGGCGAGGGTCGCCGCGAGGTCCACCGTTTCGCTGATCTGCGCTCCCGGCACAGCGTTTGCCACCGCGGTGCGCAGCGCGATGCGGAACAGCGGATGGTCATCGGCGATCACGATTTTTGCTGCCATCGCGCGGAACTCTAACAGGTCGCCGCATCACGTCCCACCCGCACGCGCCGCCCGATAGTCACCGCCTCGCCGGGGTCGCGTGGCATCTGCCGCCCGACCGCGGGCGCCGCCCGACCGCGGCGGCGCGGTCGACCGCACCGACATGGGCACCGGCAGCGGCTACTTCGCCTGCGCCGACGCGCGCGGCGTGCGGCTCGTCGGCACGTGTGCGTTGCGCGGCGAAGCCATCCTCGCGGTCGCCGCCGGGCACGCGCAGCGCGACGCCAGAATCGCGATCTGGCACGCGCATTCGCAGGGTAACCCCGAGGCTGCCTGGCGATGCTTCCGTTCGCGTACGCGGCGATCGAGCGCATGTTCCGCCGCGTGACCGCGGAGCGACCGCTCGGCGCGCGCCGCCCGCGCCCGCAGCCACACGGCGCTCGATCGGACCAGGCTGGACTTTGGTGGCATTGCCTTTGGCGCCGACATCGCGCTATCTGTGAGCGACGCAAACCACGGAGATCGACGTGAACGCAACCGACCAGGAGAATTCCGCGCTCGCCCGCGTCGCGTTGCGCCTCTCGGCCTGGGCCGAGCGCTGGTTTCCCGACGCCTACATCTTCGCCGCGCTCGGCGTCGTCGTGGTCGCGGTCGCCGCGATGTGCTTCGGCGCGGGGCCGCAGGCGACCGCCGTCGCATTCGGCGACGGATTCTGGAGCCTGATCCCGTTCACGATGCAGATGGTGTTCGTCGTGATCGGCGGCTACGTCGTCGCGTCGTCGCCACCGGTTGCGCGCCTCATCGACTCGCTCGCGGGCGTGCCCAAGAGCGGGCGCGGTGCGGTCGCCTACGTCGCCGTGATCAGCATGCTCGCCTCGTTGCTCAACTGGGGATTCAGCCTCGTGTTCGGCGGCCTGCTCGTGCGCGCGCTCGCGCGGCGCGAGTCGCTGCGTATGGACTACCGCGCGGGCGGCGCGGCCGCCTACCTCGGCCTCGGCGCGACCTGGGCCATGGGCCTGTCCTCTTCGGCCGCGCAGCTGCAGGCCAATCCGGCAAGCATTCCGAAGCCGCTGCTCGCGATCACCGGCGTCATCCCGTTCACCGAAACGATCTTCCTGTGGCAGTCGATCGGACTGACCGTCATCATGATCGCCGTCTCGGCGCTGATCGCCTGGTGGTCGGCGCCGGGCGCGGCGCAGGCGCACACCGCGGCCCACTTCGTCGATGCCGCCGCGGCCGAGACCGACGCCGCCGCGAACGACGCGCGTCCGGTCCAGCCCGGCGAATGGCTCGAGCGTAGCCCCGTTCTCACGATCCTGATCGCGCTGCTCGCGACGGGCTGGCTCATCCACGAGTTCGCGACGAAAAACGCGATCGTCGCGATCTCGAGCCTCAACACCTACAACTTCCTGTTCCTCATGCTCGGGGCGCTGTTGCACTGGCGGCCGCGCAACTTCCTCGCGGCGGTCAGGCGCGCGGTGCCGAGCACGACCGGCGTGCTGATCCAGTTCCCACTGTACGGCGGCATGGCCGCGATCCTGACCACAGCCAAGGGCGGCGATGGGCACACCGTCGCCGAGCACCTGACGTCGCTGTTCGTCAGCCTCGCGTCCACCGATACCTACGCGCTCGTGATTGGCGCGTATTCGGCGATCCTCGGCTTCTTCGTGCCATCGGGCGGCGGCAAATGGCTGATCGAGGCGCCGTACGTGATGCAGGCCGCGAACGACCTGCACTACCCGCTGGGCTGGGCTGTGCAGGTCTACAACGCGGCGGAGGCGCTGCCGAATCTGATCAACCCGTTCTGGATGCTACCGCTGCTCGGCGTACTGGGCCTGAAGGCGCGCGACATCGTCGGCTTCACGTTCCTTCAGCTGCTCGTACACGTACCGCTCGTGCTGTTCCTGCTCTGGCTGTTCGGTACGACGCTGACCTACCACGCGCCGCTGATGCCGGCACCTTAGGCGATCGCGGCGCGGGACGCGATCGCTGCGCGACAGGTCGACGACTCAATGAACAGCGCATAGTCGACGGCTATTGTTCGCGCAATGCCGTCGTGACCGGCAGGCGCGCCGCGCGCAGTGCCGGATACAGGCCGCCGATGAAACCGATCGCCAACGCCCATTTCAGTCCGGTCCACAGCACGGAAGGCGCGACCTGAAACTGAAACGTCAGCTGGCCGGTGGTGCCGGAAGCGAGCGTCGACGCGGTGAAGCCGTTGAATATGACCCAGGCGATGAACCCGCCGAGTACCCCGCCGATCAGCGCGAGCAGCATCGTCTCGAGCATGATCGCGACGACCACCGGCAGGCCACGGAAGCCGATCGCCCGCAGCGTCGCAATTTCGCGGGCACGCGTCGCGACCGCCGCGAACATCGTGTTGAGCGCGCCGAAGATCGCGCCGATCGCCATGATCGCCCCGACGACGATGCCGATCGCCGTGATCGCCTTCGACGTGCCTTCGGATTGCTTGCCGAAATATTCCTGGGTCGTCTGCACGTCGACCTGGAGGCGCGGATCGGACGTCAGCGCGGCCTTGAACGGCTCGAACGCATCGGCGCCGGTCAGCCGCACGAACACCGAACTCGCGCTCTTGCTGCCGCTCGGGCGGTAGGTTGGACCGACCACGTCGGCGTCGCCCCAGAGCTCGGATTCCATCGCGTCCTTCGATTCGAAGATGCCGACGATCTTCCAGAGCTGGTTGCCGAGCTTGATGTTGTGATCGACCTCGAGGCCGTCGAACTGGCGCTGCGCGCCGCGTCCGGCCACGAGCTCGCGCAAGCCGGGGGTGAAGCGACGGCCAGCGATGATCTTGGCGTTGGTGCGCAGCTTCCATGCCTCGTCGCCGATGCCACGCAGCTGCACGCTGCCGAAGTCCTCTTCGGGGTTGCCGCCCTTCATCGGCAGGTTCGCGGCGACGACGAGTTCGGGCGAAGCGATCGGCTTGCCCTCGTCGTCCTTGGCGATGCCGGGCGCTTCGGCGATCACGACGGTCGAGTCGTGGCTCAGCACGGACGATACTTCTGCGGCGGACGCGCCGCGCAGCACGATCGCCGTATCGAGGCTGCCGGTGCGACGCAACGTTTCGCTGTAACCCTGCGCCATCGCGAGCATCGCGACGAGCACCGCCACGACACCAGCGATGCCGACGATGATGACCGCCGACGAGCCGAGCCTCTGAGTCAGCGTGCTGATGCCGACCGCAGTCACCGACCCGGCCTGCTGGCCGCGACGCGTCAGCAGCATCCACAGCGCGAGCAGGACGAGCAGGATGGGCAGCGCCTGCCAGGGCAGCATTAGAAATACGACGACGCCGACGAGTGCGACGACGAGGGTGAGGAGACCAATCAGGAATTTCATTCTTCGTTCTCCTCAGCGACCGGCCAATGCATCGACGATGTTCAGGCGCATCGCGCGCATCGCGGGCAGCGCGCCGATCACGACGCCGATGATGATCGCCAGCGCGATGCCGAGCGACCAGCTCTTCATGCCGACGCTCGTGTGCGTGATCATGCCGCCGCTCAACGCCGGCAGCGCCATGCTGATCAGGCTCACGAGGGCGAGGCCGATCACGCCGCCGAGCAGCAGCAGCAGAACCGATTCGGCGAGCACCATCGCGAGCATGCTGTTGCTCGAGAAGCCTATCGTCTTGAGCACGGCCAGCTCGGACGTGCGCTCGCGCACCGCCTGCATCATCGTGTTGCCGGTCAGCAGCACGAGCGTGAAGAACACTGCGCCCATGATCGAAGTGACGATGAGCCCGATGTCGGCGAGCTGCTTGATCCAGTTCGCGGTCGCGGCCTGTTCGGTCATCGTCTTCGTTTCGTGGTCGGAGTTGGCGGACAGCGCATCGATCGCCTTGGCGACCCGGTCAGAGTCGTTGACGTCGTTGACGCTCGCGATGTACCACCCAACGCTGCCGCGGTTGTACGGGGTCGTCTCGTCGAAATTCTTCCAGTGCAGGATGATCATCTGACTCTGGAATGCCTTGCCGTCTTTCGACTTCATGACGCCGACGAGGTCGAAGTTCCAGTTCTTGCTGCCTTCCTTGTTCGGGAAGATCTGCGACTGCAGCGGAATCTTGTCGCCGATCTTCCAGCCGTACTTCTTGACGATGACCTCGCCGGCAAGAATGCCGTTGAGATCGTGGTCGAAGGCCTTGCGCTGCTCGGGATCGACCTGGACCTCGGGATACTGGTCGAGGTAGTTGTCGCTGACCGCGAACGTGAATATCTGGTTGTGCGGATCCTGGTAGGCGCCGCCGAACCAGTTCGCATGGGCGACATCCTTGACACCCGGCACCTTGGCGATCTGCGCGCCGAGCGCCTGCGGCAGCGGCTGGATGAACGACAGGCGCGCGCCGACCTGCAGTCGTTCCGCCCCGTTGGCGGATTTGCCTGCCTCGGAAAAAGATACGCGCACGGCGTCGAGCAGGCCGAATAGCAGGAACGCCGCGACGATCGACACGAGCGTGAGAATCGTGCGCGTCTTGCGCC
>JBDTYX010000170.1:0-7099 GCA_040005435.1 Rudaea sp.
CCCTGCCCCATCTCGGTGCCGCCGTGATTGAGCATCACGCTGCCGTCGGTGTAGATGTGCACGAGCGCGCCGGCCTGGTTGTAGACCGTCGCGTTGAACGAGATGCCAAACTTTACCGGCGTCAGCGCGATGCCGCGCTTGATCGTCGCGTTCGCCGTGTTCCAGCGCGCGATCTCCTCGCGCCGCGCCGCATAGCGGCTCGTCTGAGCGAGCTGGTCGGTGATCGAGTCGAGGATGTTGTCCTCGACGTACTGGCCGTAGTGGGTCACGTCGCGCGGCGCGGCGCCGTAGTAGTTGCGTCGGCGTACCTCGAGCGGATCGAGACCCAGCCTGCGCGCGATCTCGTCGATCGCCTGTTCGATCACGAGCATGCCCTGTGGACCGCCGAAGCCGCGAAACGCCGTGTTCGACACCGTGTGCGTCTTGCAGCGATGCGACACGAGTTCGAGATGCTCTATGAAGTACGCGTTGTCGACGTGGCAGATCGCGCGGTCGTTGACCGGGCCGGAGAGGTCGGCCGAGTAACCGCAGTTCGACGCGAGCATCAGCGCGAGTGCGCTGATCCGGCCGCTGCCGTCGAAGCCGACGTCGTAGTCGCCGATGAAGCCGTGGCGCTTGCCGGTGATCAGCATGTCGGCGTCGCGGTCGAGGCGCAGCTTCACCGGACGCCCGGTCTTGCGCGCGAGCACGGCCGCGGCCGCGGCGATCAGCGCGGGCTGCGACTCCTTGCCGCCGAAACCGCCGCCCATGCGCCGGCATTGCACGACGATCGCATGCGCGGGCTGCGCGAGCGCATGGGCGACGACGTTCTGCACTTCGCTAGGATGCTGGGTCGAGCTCCACACGTGCATCGCGCCGTCGTCCTGCGGCAGCGCGATCGCGATCTGGCCCTCGAGATAGAAATGATCCTGGCCGCCGACCTCCATCGTGCCCTGCAGCCGATGCGGCGCGCGCCGAAGCTGCTCACGCGCCTCGCCGTGCACGAGCAGCTGGCTCGGAATCACGAAACTGTGCGCGGCCAGCGCACTGCGGATGTCGAGGATCGCCGGTAGCTCGTCGTATTCGACCTTCGCATTCGCGGCAGCGCGGCGCGCGGCGCCGTAGCTCGTCGCCGCTACAGCGAAAAGCGGCTGGCCCGCGTACTGGACGAGGTCGGTCGCGAAGATCGGATCGTCGTGCACGACGCTGCCGTAGTTGTTCTCGCCGGGCACATCTACGGCTAGCGCGACCGCGACCACGCCGGGCGAGGCGAGCACCGCGGACAGGTCGAGCGCCCTGATCCGGCCGTGCGCGATGCGGCTGATGCCGAACGCCGCGTGCAGCGCGTTCGATGGCAGCGCGATGTCGTCCGCGTAGACCGCGCGGCCGCTGACATGCAGATGTGCACTCTCGTGACCGATCGGCTCGCCGACTACGCCGCCCGTCGCGTTGCGGCCCGTCGCGGGAATGCCTGTCGATAGATCGTTCACGGCGACACCGGAGCGAAATGCGTGCGCAACATGGCTTCGCCCGAACCCGTCGCATGTTCAATCGCGAAGCGGCGCAAGAGGCTCTGCGCGCCGCGCCGGCGATAGTCCGCGCTCGCGCGCATGTCGCTGAGTGGCGCGAAGTCCGCGGCGAGCGCCGCGCACGCAGCGTCGATCGTCGCCGCGTCGAGGCGCCGACCTTCGAGCGCGGCCTCGGCCTCGCGTGCGCGCGCCGGCGTCGCGGCCATGCCGCCGAACGCAATGCGCACGTCGTGCGCGATCTCACCCGCGATATCGGCTGAGAACGCGGCACACACCGCCGAGATGTCCTGGTCGATGCGTTTCGACAGCTTGTAGCAGGCGATCACCCGGACGGGGCGCGGGGCGGGAATCGTCACCGCGACGACGAACTCGCCCGCGGCGAGATCCTTCTTCATGTAGTCGAGATAGAACGCCTCGAGCGGCAGCGTGCGCAGGACGTTGGCGCAGCGCAGTTCGATCGTCGCGCCGAGCGCGATCAGCGCCGGCATCGCGTCGCCGATCGGCGAGCCGTTCGCGACGTTGCCGACCAGCGTTCCCGAATTGCGCACCGGCGGCGAGGCGAAGCGCTCGGCGACTTCGATGAGCGACGGATACGCCGAGACGATCGCCGCCCACGCATCGCTGAGCGACACGGCCGCGCCGATCCGCAGCGCGCCGTCCATCTGCGTTTCGATGCGCCGCAGCTCGGCGACGTCGCCGAGGAAGACGATCGTCGGCAATTCGCGCAGCTGCTTCGTCACCCACAGGCCGACGTCGGTGCCGCCTGCGAGCAACAGCGACTGCGGTGCGGCGGCGAGCAGCGCCGCGAGCTCGGCGAGCGTGCGCGGCGCGGCGAACCCCGGTAACTCCAGCATTGCGTCGCGGCGCAGCGCCTGCAGCGCAGCGACGCGCTCGCGCGAACGCGCGTGTTCGCGCGACCAGCGCGCGGGTGTCGCGTACGTGTTCATCCGGCAACCCGCGTCGATGATCGGCCGGTAACCCGTGCAGCGGCAGAGGTTGCCGCTCAGCGACGTGACGACGTCGTCGCGCGAGGCCTGCGGCTGAGCGAGATACAGCGCGAACAGGCTCATTACGAACCCGGGCGTGCAGAACCCGCATTGCGAGCCGTGCGCATCGACCATCGCCTGCTGGACCGGATGCAGATCCTCGCCCGCCGCGAGGCTCTCGACCGTGACGAGTTCGCGGCCGTCGAGCGTCGGCAGAAAACGGATGCAAGAATTGATCGCGCGATAGCGCACGCTCTCGTCGCCTTCATCCGCGTCGACGAGCTCGCCGACGACGACCGTGCAGGCGCCGCAGTCGCCTTCGGCGCAGCCTTCCTTGGTGCCCATGCGCCCCGCACGCTCGCGCAGGTATTCGAGCACGGTCGTCGTGGGCGGCATGCCGCTGATCTCGACGCACTCGCCGTCGAGCACGAAACGGATGGGCGTGTCGGCACGCATCTCAGGCGGTCTCGAATCGGTCGGAGCGGGCATCGGCTCAGCTGCCGCGATACGTGGAATAGCTCCACGGCGACACGAGCAGCGGCACGTGATAGTGCTGGTCTGGGTCGGCGATGCCGAACTCGATCGTCACGACGTCGAGAAACGGAGGATCGGGGACGTTCGTGCCCATCCCGCGGAAGTATTCCGCGACGTGAAACTTCAGTGCGTAACGTCCCGCGCGCAACGCCTGACCCTCGAGCAACGGCGCCGGGGCGCGGCCATCGTGATTCGTCTCGAAGCTCGCGAGCACCCTCGATGTGGCACCCGCCACGATGCTGTGCAGCTCGACCCTGAGTCTGCGCGCGGGAAGCCCGGACGCCGTGTCGAGCACGTGTGTGGTGAGTTTGCCCATGATTCTCCGTCGTCGGCACAATTCCTACTAGTGCAGGCCGACCGATTGTGTGCCGATCGTTGTCTCACTGTGTACAAAACAATTAAAGTCGTTGCAAGCGTTTCGTGACGGAAGACCCGATGAGCCAGGACAGCATGAGCGACACCGCGATCGAAGACTTCATCCGCCGGTTGCCGAAGGCGGAGTTGCATTTGCACATCGAAGGCTCGCTCGAACCCGAGCTCACGTTCGCGCTCGCGCGCAAGCATGGCGTGACGCTCGCGTATCCGACGGTCGAGGCGCTGCGCGCGGCCTACGACTTCAACGACCTTCAGTCCTTCCTCGACCTGTATTACGCGGGCGCCGGCGTACTGCGCGACGAGGACGACTTCCACGCGCTGACGATGGCCTACCTGCGCCGCGCGTACGCCGACGGCGTCGTCCACGTCGAGATCTTCTTCGACCCGCAGACGCATACCGAGCGCGGCGTCGCATTCGCGACGGTGTTCGAGGGCATTTGCCGCGGCTTGGCCGACGGCGAGCGTGAATTCGGCATCAGTCACCGCCTGATCCTGTGCTTTCTGCGCCATTTGAGTGCCGCAGCCGCGATGCGGACGCTGGAGGAGGCCCTGCCGTACAAGGACCGGATCGCCGCGGTCGGCCTCGATTCTTCCGAGCGCGGCCACCCGCCGGCCAAGTTCGCCGCGGTGTTCGAGCGCGCGCGCGCGCAGGGGCTGCGCACGGTCGCGCACGCGGGCGAGGAGGGTCCACCTGAATACATCGTCGAGGCGCTCGACCTGCTCAAGGTGGCGCGAATAGACCACGGCGTGCGCTGCGAGGAGGATCCCGCGCTCGTCGAGCGCCTCGTGCGCGAGCAGATCCCGCTGACCGTCTGCCCGCTGTCAAACATCAAGCTGCGCGTCTATGCGCGCATCGAGGATCACAACCTCAAGCGCCTGCTCGACCGCGGCGTCAGGGTCATGATCAATTCGGACGACCCGGCCTACTTCGGCGGCTACGTCGTCGCGAACTACCTCGCGGTCCAGCGCGGTCTCGGCCTTTCGAAGCGAGACCTCGTGCAGCTCGCGCGCAACTCGATCGACGCATCTTTCCTCGACACGGGCGACAAGGTGCGCTGGAACGCACGTATCGGCGAGGTCGCGGCCGGCTGACGCCGAGGCCGGCGCCAACGCCCCGAATCGGGTCAGGTGTCGCGAACGGTCGCGAATCTCCTACTGGCAGTTCAACGCATCGATATTGCCGATGCGTACCCAGTCGCGCGTGCCGCTGCCCGCCGGCACGCCGGCCGCGTTACCGTTGCCGCTCGCGTAGCTGAAATGCACGTGCGAGCAGTCGGAGAACGCGAAGCTCATCGTGCCCCATGCCGAGCGCGTCACCGCGTTGAACGCACCGGCGAAGCCACCGCCGCTGACCGACTGCACGGCGACGTTGTCGACATGCGTCGCACCGATAGGAAACGTGCCCTGCGCGACGAGCCAGAATGGTACGCCCGTCGCGTCGAACGTATACCAGGTCGCTACGAACGTGCGCGTGATCGCGCCGTCGCCGTTGTCGAATATCTGGGTGAGAATGCCTTCGCCACTGTGTGCGGGGTCGTACCAGGACCCGGTCAGATACCCGGTCAGCGGCATACCCAGCGCGGCAGCGGGGTAATCGGCGGGGTGGTAGGCGTCGAGAGCGAACTGCAGTGCGAGCCCGGTGTTGTTGTCGACCGTCAGCGTGAACGACTGGTTGTAGTCGAACGCGGACTGGCCCGCGCTGTTCTCGAGCGTGTATATGCTGTTGCGATACACCGGACTGTTGACGAACGTCTGCGTCGTCGTGGTGTTCGCGTCCTGAGAGAGACGGATGTAGGCGATGTGCGCGCCCTGCAGCACCCAGACGCCCGGGAACGTCGGATACAGGTCCGTATGGCCCTGCATCCCCGCCGCGCGATCGATCTCGAGCAGCGTGGCCGATGTTCCCGCGCTGCAGGGCACGCGGAATACGAAGACGTTCACGGCCTCCGAGTAGTGACATTCCTGCTGCGCGACCGCATAGGTCGGTGAGGCCGTGCTGACGAAGCAAGCGTTGAAGTCGCCGTGTAGCGAGATCGACAAGCCCTGCAGGTGCGGGTCCTGCGCGCCCTGACCGAGCGGCAAGCCATCGGCGAAGCAGCTCGGCGGGTACGCGCGCGCTGGCGTGTCGGCCCGCGCGTCGGTCCATGCGATCGCGGGCACCAGCAGCGCGGCGAGAAGCCAGGGACCCACGCGGAATCGCCGGCTACGCGGTCGGTTCACGTGGCGGTCGCGCGAGCGAGTCGGATTGCCAGTCATCGACTACTGGCAGGCCAGGCTGTTGATCGAGCCGAGACGCGTGAACGTCTTCGTGCCCGAGCCGGCGGGGCCGCCGTTTACCGCGGTCGCCGCGCCGTTGTAGCTGAACGTCATCTTCTGGCAGTTCGGAAACGACACCGTCATCGTGCCCCAGTTCTGCTGCGGCGCGGGCGGCGTGAAGCTGCCCGCGAAACCGCCGCCAGTGCGATAGCCGACGGCCATGTTCGGAATCGAGGTCGCGCCGACGCTGAACGTGGCCGACGCGACGAGCCAGAACGGGATGCCGGCCTGGTCGAACGTGTACCAGGTCGCCGCGAAGATGCGCGTCTTGCCGTCGTTGTCGTAGACCTGGGTCAGGATGCCCTCGCCGCTATGGGTCGGGTCGTACCATGAGCCGCTGAGGTAGCCGTTGATCGGCAGCGGCTGCGAGGCGGCGGGGTAGCTCGACGCGGTCGGGTTGTAGGCGGGTATGCTGAACACGGTCTGCCCGATCGGGTTACCGGAGGTGTCGGTATAGCCATTGTCGAAGCGGATCTGGAACGACTGGTTGAACGCGAAGACACTCGCGCCCGAGTAGGGATAGTTTTCGAGCACATAGGTCGTACTGCTGATGACCGGCGCATCGATGTTCGTGTCGGCGATCACCGTGTTCGGCTCGGCCACAACGCGCGCATAGTCGCGGAAATTCGCATCATCGAAGCCGATGCTGCCCTGGGCGATGCGGATCGCGGGAAAGGTCGGGTAGATCAGCGTCGTCCCGTTGCTCGCTGCGCTGCGCTGGATCCGTATCAGCGTCGCCGCGACTGCTCCGCCGTCGGGGTTGTAGCCGGTCTTGTCACCGCTGCTGCTGCAGGGCAGCCGCCAAATAGTGATCGTCACGTTCTCGGTCGTATCGTGGTTCACGAGCTGGGTGTTGTAGGCGTAAAGGGTCACCGCACCGCCGTATAGCGGACCGCTTGGCGTGACCGGCAGCGGCTCGATGTTGCCCGCGACCGACGGTTGCGTGTCCGAAAAACAGCCGGCCGGGTAAGCGCGCGACGCATTAGGGATCAGCTCTTTGGCCTGCGCGGCGCCGGCGTTTGCGGCAGGTTGAAGCAGTTTCGTGCGCGCCAGCTGCTCGACGACGACGCGTGGCCGTGCGGTGGACGCCGCGAGCGCCGGCAGCGCTGCGGCGAAGAGGACCAGTGCACCGGCAAGCCGGAAGTGTTTCGCAGACATGTCACGCTCCTCGAGATTCGTCGCAGGATGGATTCTAGGCACAATGGGCGCGCAGCGCGGTTAACAGGTCGTAAACGCACCGTGCGAGTCGCGCATTGGCGACGCCACGCGGCAGTGAGGGTCACGTGTTTTTGCGATAATCACGCAGCGACGCCTCAGGTCTCAACGCATTCGCATGCAACTTGTTGACATCGGTGCCAACCTCACCCACGAATCGTTTCG
>JBDTYX010000020.1:0-23461 GCA_040005435.1 Rudaea sp.
TGTACACGAAGATCACGCCGCAGATTTCCGAAACCGAACGCATCGCGCTCGAGGCGGGCACGGTCGGCTTCGAGGGCGAACTCTTCAGCGGCAAGCCGGACTGGTCGGTCTTGCTCAAGCAGCCCATACCCGCACTGTCGATAGAGGAACAGGCCTTCATGGACGGCCCGGTCGAGGAGGTCTGCCGCATGACGAACGACTGGCAGATCACCCACGAACTCGCCGACCTGACGCCCGAGATCTGGGAGTTCATCAAGAAGAAGAAATTCTTCGGCATGATCATCCCGAAGGAATACGGCGGCCTCGAGTTCTCTGCACTCGCGCAGTCCGCGGTGCTGCAGAAACTCATGACGATCTCCGGCTCGCTCTCGTCGACCGTCGGCGTGCCGAACTCGCTGGGCCCGGCCGAGCTGCTGCTGCACTACGGTACCAGGGAGCAGCGCGACTATTACCTGCCGCGTCTCGCGGACGGCCGCGAAGTGCCCTGCTTCGCGCTGACCGGTCCGACCGCGGGCTCCGACGCGACCTCGATTCCCGACTACGGCATCGTCTGCAAGGGCGACTGGAACGGCGCGCAGGTGCTCGGCGTGCGCCTCACGTTCGACAAGCGCTACATCACGCTCGCGCCGGTCGCGACGATCATCGGCCTCGCATTCCAGATGCACGATCCCGATCATCTGATCGGCGACAAGGAGCATCTCGGCATCACGCTCGCGCTGATCCCGCGCGAGACGAGCGGCCTCGAGATCGGCCGCCGTCATTTTCCGCTCAACGGCGCGTTCCAGAACGGACCGCTGCACGGCAAGGACGTGTTCATCCCGATGTCGCAGCTGATCGGCGGTGCCGACATGGCGGGCCAGGGCTGGCGCATGCTCGTCGAGTGCCTCTCGGTCGGACGCGCGATCACGCTGCCGTCCAATGCTGCAGGTGGCGTGCGCGCGGGCGCGATCGCTACCGGCGCCTACGCACGCATCCGCAAGCAGTTCGGCATGGCGATCGGTCGCTTCGAGGGCGTCGAGGAAGCCCTCGCGCGCATCGGCGGCTACGCATATGCGATCACCGCGCTTTCGCGCGCCTCGGCCGCGGCAGTGGATCGCGGCGAGAAACCCGCGGTGCCGTCGGCGATCGCGAAATATCACGCGACCGAACTCGGCCGCGCGGTCGCCAACGACGTCATGGACGTGCATGGCGGCAAAGGCGTGCAGCTCGGCCCGAACAACTACGCGGGGCGCTCCTACCAGACCGCGCCGATCGCGATCACGGTCGAGGGCGCGAACATCATGACGCGCAGCCTCATGATCTTCGGCCAGGGAGCGATCCGCTGCCATCCGCACGTGCTCAAGGAGATGCAGGCGGTGCAGATCCCCGACTACACGACACGCCTGCGCGTTTTCGACCGCGAGCTGTTCGCGCACATCGGCTTCGCGATTTCGAACGCGGCGCGAAGCTTCGTGCTGGGGTTGTCGTTCTCGAAGATCGGCAAGGCACCCGGCGACAAATACACGCGCCGCTATTACCGCAAGCTCAACCGCTACGCGGCGAACCTCGCGCTCGTCGCCGACACGGCGATGCTGCTGCTCGGCGGCAAGCTCAAGTTCAAGGAGAAGCTCTCCGCGCGCCTCGGCGACGTGCTGTCAAACCTTTACATCGCGAGCGCGATGCTCAAGCGCTACGAGGACCAGGGCCGACCCGTCTCGGATCAGCCGCTGCTCGCGTGGGCGTTCCACGATTGCGCCTATCGCATGCAGAACGCGCTCGACGGCGTACTGCGCAACTTTCCGATCCGCCCTGCCGCGTGGCTGCTGCGCGTGCTCGTGTTTCCATTCGGCCGTCGCGAGGTGCCGCCGTCCGATCGTCTGGGCCGTCGCGTCGCCGCGATCCTGTGCGCGCCGAACGAGGCGCGCGATCGGCTCGCCGAGTGGACGTTCCTCACGCCGACCCCGAACAACGTCGTCGGGCGCATGAATGCGTTCCTGCCCCAGGTGATCGCCGCCGAACCGGTCGAACGCAAGTTTGCCAAGGCGCTCAAGAGCGGCGCGCTCAAGAGCCTCGACGCCGAAGCCCAGCTGGCCGAGGCCGAGCAGATCGGCGCGATCAGCAGCGAGGAGCGCAAGCTGCTCGAGCGCGTGCGCGCGGGCACGCTCGAGTTCATCGCGGTCGATGATTTCGATCCGGCCGAGCTGCAGAGCGCGGTCTGCCATCCGAAGCCTGGCTTGCGCAGCGTGGCCTGAAGTAGACGCATTCGGCCGCGGTTGGCAGCGGGCGCCAGTCGCGGCCGACGATGCGCCACCCTCACCCGACGCGCTGTGCGCGCCGGGCTCTCGCGCCGGCGGAGACGTGAGGTCCCACAAAGCGGGACTTATTCGTCCTCACGCGCGAACGCCGATGAGGGCGTGCGACTCTCCTCCTCACGCGGGCGGGGGCAAAACACCAGGAATGCCGTCTTGCGCGGCGCAGCCGCCCCGCAGCGGAGCGCCAGGGATGGCGCGAGTGTCCGTGCCGAACGCGGACGCGGGCCGAGGGAGTGAGGCCTCGGCGACTTCTCGATTATTCGTCTGGAATCTGGAGGGTGGCATGGCCGCAAGATCTCTCGCGATGTTCCAGCGCTTCGGCGGCAGCCCCATCGGACGCTGGCTGTTCTCGCGCCTCGTCTGCCGGCAGGCGCCCTACTTCCGCACGATCGCGCCGTTGATCGAGGAACTCGCCCCCGGCCGCTGCGTCGTGCGCGTGCGCGATCGACGCAGCGTGCACAACCACATCGGCACCGTGCATGCGATCGCGCTATGCAACGCGGCCGAACTGGCCGGTGGCCTCGCCACCGATGCGACGATCGCGGAGCGCCAACGCTGGATCCCGAAAGGCATGACGGTCCGCTATTTGCGCAAGGCGACCGGCACGCTGATCGCAACCGCCGCGGTCGCCGTACCGCCCGTGGACTCCGTGGCACAGGACGCGCATGCGTTCGTCGTAGTGTCCAATGCCGCGGGCGAGGCGGTCTTCGACGCGGACATCACGATGTGGATCTCGCCGCGCGCCTGAACGGTCGACGCCATGCGGCGAGTCTCCGGCAGAGGCGCCGCGGTGCTCCGCGGGTCGCCACCTGCACCGACGGCTGCACCGTCATCGACGCTTTGAGGACAAGGCAACGCAAACGCGCAAACCGAAGACCCGAGACGAGACGCTCGGCGGGAGCAGGCATGACCTACGGCCATTGACCGCGGTAGAATGTAACGTTATAACATGTCCTGTTTTTCCGCACGCCGTCGTGCGCGTCTGCCCGGAACCCGTCTAACCTCGCTGGGAACCCGATGCGGATGCCTCCCCGCGTAGCGCTGCGCCCTCGGCGATTCGCGCTGCGAGGCGACGCGGAGATCATCACCCTCCACCGGAAATCGACATGCGCAAATCGCTGATCCTGCTGGGGCTGCTTACCGCGCTCGCCAACCCGGCGCTCGCTGCCGATGCGACCCAGAAGCAGCTTGACGACCTCGGTGCGCGGATCAAGGCGCTCGAGGCCAATGCGCAGCAGCTGCGCGATCAGGCCGCAGCCGCACTCGCCGCAGCCCAGGCCGCGAAGGACGAGCTCGACAAGATGAAGGCGACCCAGGCGAATGCCGCTGTCGCTGCGGTCAGCGCGCCCGAGCAGTCCGCCGCACCCGCGGGCGCCAACGGCAACGCGTTCAATCCCGCGATCGCCGTGATCATGAACGGTTTGTACGCGTACCACTCGAAGGATCCGGGCACGTTCGTGCGCGCCGGGTTTCCGGGCGGCACCGAACCGATTCCGCGCGGCATCTCGGTCGGTGAGAGCGAGGTTTCGCTGGCCGCGAATATCGACGACAAGTTCTATGGTCAGCTGACTCTGAGCTACGCGGACCAGGGCGACAGCGCACACACGAACATCGAGGAGGCGTTCATCGACACGACGACGCTACCCGCCGGCCTCACGCTGCGCGCCGGTCGCTTCTTCTCCGACATCGGCTATCTGAACAGTCACCATGCGCATACCGACAACTTCGTAGACCGGCCGCTCGTCTACCAGTCCCTGCTCGCCGACCAGTATGGCGACGACGGCGTGCAAGTGCACTGGCTCGCGCCGACCGACTTCTATCTGTCGCTGGGCGGCGAGCTGTTCCGCGGCCAGAACTATCCCAGCGCAGGTGCGGGTCACCAGGGCGTCGGCGCGAAGACCGCGTTCGCGCATCTGGGCGGCGACTTCGGCGACGAGAACTCATGGCTCGGCGGCGTCTCGGTGCTCAAGTTCGCCACGCGCAACGGGCAGGATGGCTTCAGCGGCGACGAGACGCTCTACGTCGCCGATGGCACCTGGAAATGGGCACCGCAGGGCAACACCAAGGACGGCGGCGTGACCGTGCGCAGCGAATTCATGGTCGACCGGCGCGACGGCGTGGTCGACACGCTATCGTCGGCTGCGGCGCCGCCGGTCGATCCGTTCTCGCTCGCGGCGCCAGAACTCGCCGAGCCCTGGGCCGGGACGCGTCGCGGCATGTACATCGAGGGCATCTACCGGATCAACCGAACCTGGGACACCGGCTATCGCTTCGACCGGCTCTGGGCGGCGGGATCGGGCCCCTACGCGAGCACGTTCGACCCACTGCGTCACAGCGTCATGCTGACCTGGCGCAACAGCGAATTCAGCCTGCTGCGACTGCAATACAGCCACGACGAGCTCAACCCGAACCAGACCGACAACGCGCTGTACCTGCAATATCAGGTGAGCCTCGGCGCGCACGGCGCACACAAGTTCTGAGGATACAAATGAACAAAATACTTTTTGCATTCCTGGTCGTCGCATTCGCCGCGACGCCCGCGCACGCATTCAACCTGTTCGCCTGCGAGCCGGAATGGGGCGCGCTCGCGCAGGAGCTCGCGGGCGACAAGATCACGATCGACGTCGCGACGACCGCGTTGCAGGATACGCACCAGATCGAGGCCAAGCCGAGCCTGATCGCGAAGATGCGCCGCGCCGACCTCGTCGTCTGCTCGGGTGCCGAACTCGAGATCGGCTGGCTGCCGCAGCTGATCAAGCAGGCCGGCAATCCGCGCGTCGGTTCCGGACCGGGCTACTTCATGGCTGCGACGGCGATCACGACACTCGAGAAACCCTCGCAACTCGATCGCGCGGCAGGCGACGTGCATCCCGAAGGTAATCCGCACTTCCAGATGGATCCGAATCGCGTGCTCGCGATCGCGGTCGCACTCGACGCGCGCCTCGTCGAACTCGATGGCGCGAATGCCGCGACCTACAAGTCGCGCCTCGCCGACTTCACGACCCGCTGGCAGGCGGCGATCAAGAAGTGGGAAGCCAGGGCCGCGCCGCTCAAGGGCAAGAAGGTCATCGTCCACCACATGAGCTGGGTCTACCTCGAGCAGTGGCTCGGCTTCGAACAGGTCGGCGCGCTCGAGCCCAAGCCTGGCATCCCGCCCACGAGCGCGCACCTGTCGACGCTGATCGACATCGCGAAAAACCAGGGCGTGTTCGCGATCCTGCGCGCCGCGTACCAGGATCCCAAACCCGGCGACTGGCTGTCCGAGCGCACCGGCGTGCCGGCGCTGACGCTGCCGTTCACGGTCGGCGGCGACGACAAGTCCAAGGACCTGTTCGGGCTGTTCGACTCGACGATCGATAAACTGCTCGGGGCGATCAAGTGAATCTCGAAGGCCTCGACATCAGCATCCTCGGTCCGGCCTGCGTCGCGGGGCTGCTCGTTCTGCTGACCCACGTTCCGCTCGGCCAGCAGGTGCTCTCACGCGGCATCATCTTCATCGATCTCGCGATCGCCCAGGTCGCCGCGCTCGGCGTGATCCTCGCCCAGTACTTCGGCGTCGACGAGCAGGGCTATGGTGTCGAGATCGCGGCCGCGATCGCCGCACTCGCTGGCGCGGGGCTACTCACCGTCACCGACAAGCTCTGGCCGCAATACCAGGAGCCGCTGATCGGAACGATGTTCGTGCTCGCGGCGACCGGCAGCCTGCTGCTGCTCGCAAACAATCCGCACGGCGGAGAGCACCTCAAGGACCTGCTCGTCGGGCAAATCCTCTGGGTGAGCCTGCACCAGCTGATTCCGGTGGCGCTGCTCTCGGCGGCGATCCTCGCGGTGCTGTGGTTCCGTCGCGACACGCTCTCGGGGCTGTGGTTTTACGGTCTGTTCGCGATGGCGATCACCGCATCGGTGCAACTCGTCGGTGTCTATCTCGTGTTCGCGAGCCTGATCGTTCCGGCCCTAGCGACCGCGGGCATGCGCGGACCTGCGCGGCTCGTCAGCGCCTATGTGATCGGCGCGTTCGGATATGCGGTGGGCCTCACGGCGTCCGCGATGCTCGATCTGCCGAGCGGCGCGATGATCGTCTGGACGCTCGCCGGCTGCGGCATCCTCGCCCAGTTCGTCCCCGCGATCCGGCGCTCGCATCCCGCGCGGCACGTGGCGCCGGCGCACGGCGCCTAGATCGCAACGCACAGCGCATCGAGCGACGACCGCACCACGAGTCTTGCGTCAATAGCTGTAGGCCAGACTCACGACCCAGGTGCCGCGCTCGCCCGACGCCGCTGGCGCGTACAGGTAGTTGTCGCGATTCATCACGCTGCGCTTGATCGCGAAACTTGCGCTGCCGAATTTCGCAGCGACCCCGACGCTCGCATCGAGCACGCTTGAATGCGAATCCAGCGCCGCCTTCGAGCTGCGCACCGCGCCGACGTGGCCGAGCAGGCGCCAGTGCTCGTCGAGCGGCTGAGTGAAATTGATTTCGCCGTACCACGAGCGCCGATCGCGGCCGAAATAATCCGTCGCGTAGTAGAGGCGCGCGTTCCAGCGCTCGCCGAGCACGCCCGCGAATACTTCCGCGTAGTTCCAGAAAGTGAAGTCGCTGAAATACGAATAGGTCGCGCCGGCCTCCCAGGTCAAGCCGGTGGTCAGCGCGTGCGCGTAGCCGACATCGAGGATGACCTCGGGCTCGTAATGAGGCTCGCTGTAGAGACGCGTCCCGGTGACGAGCGCTCCCGCGAACCAGCCCGAGGCGTCGTCGATATCGGCCTCGAGCGTCGCGCTCGGCCTGCCCTGGGTCAGCGAGACCCCGCGGTACACGTAGTCGGAAACGATGCTCGCCTGCGCGGATACCTGCGCGAACGAACTTTGAGTCAGCGCGAGCGTGAGAAACACGAAGGGGATGCGGCACATGCGGCCGCAATCTACCACGATGCGCGAGCGGACTGACCTATGCGCGGCGAAGGTGAACAGTTCGTGGTCGGCGCCGCTCGACGCAGCGTCGCACAGGCGTCGATGCTGCCTGCGGGTCCATCCGCGGAGCCCGACGGCAGTCGCGCCCATGACGCCGCGTCGCGCATCGTCGTCGTGGGCGACACCTCGCGAACGAGTGCAACCATGCCCGCGACGTGTGCTGCCGCGAACGATGAGCCCGAGACGAGGTTCCAGCGCGCGCCCGGCGCGGTACTCGGCACGTCCTCGCCCGGCGCGAAGAGGATCTTCGCGGGGCCGCCTGCCGCACCCGGGCCCGCCTCGGCGACGGCCAGCACGCCCGCGTGCGATGCCGGAAACCCGCCGCCGTCCATGCGCTCGTCGAACGCGCCGACGACCGTGCTGCCGCGCGCTATCGCGACATCGACAAGGCGCGCCAGCAGCCTGTCGTCGGGGCCGGCGAGACTCAGGTTGATCACCTGCGCGTTGTTGCTGATCGCATACTGCAGCGCTCTGGCCAGCGAGAAACTGCTGCACAGTGTTTCGTTCGCCGATACCTCCCAGCAGGCGCGCAGCGCCAGCAACACGGCTTGCGGGGCGATCCCCACGACGCGCGCGCCGTCATCCGCTCGGGCACCGATGATGCCCGCGACCGCGGTGCCATGGGCCTCCGGCGCGAACGGCGACGAGTCCACGAAATTCTCCTCGACCACGACGCGACCTGCGAGATCGGGATGCGTCGCGTCGACTCCGCTGTCGACGATCGCGACGCGCACGCCGCGCCCCGTGCTCGCCTTGTGCATCTCGTCCAGATGCCACAGCCGCATGCTCGGCTGCAGCGCGAGCAGCGAGTCCGGGCGCTCGAGCGCGTGGAACGTATTCATCGCCTGAACCCACTCCGCGCGCTTGTCCTTCGACATTGCCTGAACGACCTCTGCGGCGCCGCGCCCATCGGGCACCTGCATCACGTAGCAATCGACGCCGAGGTCGGGCATCGGCCAGTCGGATAGCAGCGTCAGGCCGAAATCGCGCGCGAGTTCTGCGGCGACGCGGCGGCGCGCGCCGTGACCCTGGCGGTCGGCGTAGTTGCCGCCATAGCTCTCACCCGGGCGATAGTGCGCGGCGGGCAGGTGCAGCATCACGAGCACCTGTCGGGACGGATCCGCGGAAGGTTGCGCCGCGGCGCGCGCGTGCCCGCTCGCGGCGAACACGATCGCCAGCACGAGCGACAGCATCGCGAAGCGCCATCTCAATGCGCGCGCTCCGCTTCGAGCGACTGGATCAGCAACACAGAATGTTCCGTGCGCAGCTGACGCTCCGCCTGTTCGGCGCGATCGGGCGCGACCGCGAGCACATAGGCGTCGGCGGCGGTAGGACCATCGACGATGCGCGCACCGCTCGCGAGCAGCACGCGACGCATCTCCGCCTGAGTCGCCTGCGGCGAGAACACGACCACGAGGCGCGCGGAGGCGTCGGCGCTGCGCGCGAGCGCATGAAACGCGCCCTCGGGCACGTGCATGGCGCGCGTGGAGACCATCAGCAGCGCGCCTGCGAGCGCTGCGATCGCGAGCGGCTGCAGCGCGAGCGTCCAGCGCAGCCACGTCTGCTGCGACTGCCACCATTCAACCAGGTTGGCAACCCAGCTCGCGGATTCGACGCCTCGCCCCGGCAGGCGTTCGCGCAACGCCGCGAACGCACGGCCGGCATCACGTTCGAGCGGCTGCGCGAGATTCGCGTCGCGCAGTTGCTCGTGCCACACGATCTCGCGGCGACAGCTCGCGCAGCCGCTGACGTGCTGCTCGACGAGCACGCGTTCGTCGTCGTCGAGCGTGCCCATGACGAACCAGGGCAGCATATCCTGCAGGCGCTGGTGGGACGGATCCAGGCTGACGATGCGTGCGGTCATAGCAGGTCCTCTGACGGCTCGGGCAACAGCGCCTTGAGGCGACGGCGGGCGTGGAACATGCGGGTCTTCACGGTTTCGATCGGGCAGTCCATGATCTGTGCAATCTCGCGGTAGCTCGCACCCTGGAAATAGGTCAGCTCGATCACCGCGCGATGATTCGCCGACAGCGCCTCGACCGCTTCGCCGAGGACACGCCGCAATTGCAGTTGCATGAGCGCGTCCTTCGGCTCGTATTCGTCGCGTCCGAGCAAGTCCTCGGCCGCGGGGTCCATCTCGACCGGGTCGTCGACGTCACGCAGCGCCTTCAGTGCCTTGCGGTAAGCAATCGCGAAGATCCATGTGGAGACCTTCGACGCACGGTTGAACTTGTGCGAATTGTGCGCGACGACGAGCATCGTGTCATTGAGGATCTCCTCGACCAGCGCCGGGCGCCGCGTCATGCGTTCGAGAAATCGGGTAAGGCGCGGGAAATAGCCGCGGTAGAGCGTCTCGAACGCGCGCGGATCGCCCGCGACGACGCGCTCGATCAGCGCGATGTCGGTCGTGTTGGACGAGGCGCGCGCCTCGTCCTGTACCGGTTTGGTGAAGCCTCGCAGCATTTCTTCCCGCCCGTTTCGAAAGTCTATTCCCGCAGCGGCCCAACCGGTTCAAAAAGCGTCGCGTCTTCCCAACGCCCCCGCATCCATAGGACCGGTGAACCCCCGCCGCGCTTTCGGGAATACACGCTCGCCACCGGTCGTGCCGGGCATTTGCGCCCGCCGATCACCACTCGAGCCAAAGGAACCCTCCCACATGCGCGCACTCGGTCTTATTCTGCTCTTTCTCAGCGTCGCCATCAGCGGCGCAGCCCACGCCGCCAACGCCAGCGTGACGGTCGGCGCGAGCGGATCGCTCACGTTTTCCCCGGCCAACGTGGCGATCAACGCGGGCGAGACCGTGACGTTTACTTACGGCGGCGGCTCGATGCCGCACAACGTCGTGTCCGATGGCCTGTTCCGCTGCGCGAAAGGCTGCGATGGCGTGTCCGGCGGCAACGGCAACACGACGACCAGCTCGTTCTCGACGGTGGTGACCCTGAGCACTCCGGGTACCTTCAGCTTCTACTGCGAGGCGCATGGCACGCCAACGTCGGGCATGCACGGCACGATCAAGGTGAACGGCGCGGCGCCCACGCCCGACTTCTCGATCGGTGCCGACGCCGCGAGCGTCAGCGTCACGCAGGGCGCCAGCACCAGCGTCGGTATCACGCTGACGGCGCAGAACGGCTTCAGCGCCGCGGTCGCCTATTCAGTTTCCGGCCTGCCCGCAGGCGTCTCCGCGCAATTCTCAAACGACAGCGCGACGCACGCGACGATGACGCTAGCGGCGAGTGCGACCGCGACGACCGGCGCCGCGAGCCTGACGATCACCGCGACGTCCGGCAGCCTGGTCCACACAGCCGGCGCATCGGTCGACGTGGTCGCAGCGGCGGGTTTCTCGATCGTGCCCGGAATCACCGGCTCCTGGTACAACCCGGCGCAATCCGGCCAGGGCTTCAACATCGAGATCATGGCGAACAACACGTTCATCGCGTTCTGGTATGTGTTCGACGCTAGCGGCAATGATCTCTGGCTGACCGGCATCGGCAATTACAGCGGCGACACGACGACGCTCGCGATGACGCAGACCACCGGCGGCGCGTTCCCGCCCGCATTCGATCCGAGCAAGATCGTGCGCACGCCCTGGGGCACGCTGAGCCTGCAGTTCAGCGACTGCAACCACGGCAGCGCAACCTGGCAGCCGACTGACACGGCGCACTTCGCGAGCGGCACGATGCCGATCCAGCGCCTGACCAGCGTCGCCGGCGTCGCCTGCCCGTGAACCCGATCGCACCCAACTTTCACCACCGCGAGGTCTCAGCCATGACCATTACGTTTCGCTTCCTCATGCGCCTCTGCCTGCTGCTGTGCGCGACGTCAGCGTTCGCCGCCGACTACACCATCGAGGTCGGCGGCCAGACCGATAGTGGCGGTTACTACGGAGGAACGACGCCGGTGCTGATGTTTTCGCCGACCGCGATGACGGTCAACGTCGGCGACACCGTGACGTTCATCAACTACGGCGGTACGCACAACGTCACTTCCGATACCGCAGGCCTGTTCCGCTGCGCGAAGGGTTGCGACGGCGCCGGCGGCAACGGGGCGCCGAGCGCGGACACCTGGACATCGCGCGTGACGTTCAACAACCCGGGCACGTTCGGCTTTCACTGCGAGGTTCACAACGCGATGGGCATGCACGGCACGATCACGGTCAACGGCAGCGCCGCGGCGTCGTCATTCGTGATCGGTCCGGGCATCACCGGATCCTGGTACAACCCGGCGCAGTCCGGACAAGGGTTCAATGTCGAAGTCATGCAAAACGACAGCTTCATCGCGTTCTGGTATGCGTTCGACGGCGCGGGCCACAATCTCTGGCTGACCGGCCTCGCAACCGCAAGCAACGACTCGGTGACGCTGAATCTGACCCAGACGCAAGGCGGCTTCTTCCCGCCGAACTTCGACCCGACCAAGATCAGCCGCAACCCATGGGGCACGCTGACGCTGCAGTTCAGCGACTGCAACAACGGCACCGCGACCTGGGCGCCGGTCGATATCGCCAATTTCGCGGCAGGATCGATGCCGATCAAACGCCTGACCCAAGTCAGCGGGCTCGCTTGTCCATGACGCCGGCGACCGCGGGTGGCAACCATCTTCGGTTTGCAGCGCAGGCATGTCGCAACCTGGCGCATGGCGCGCTTCTGCTGCTCGCGGCGCTGGCGGCCATGCCCGCGCTCGCTGTCGACGTCGGCGCGGCCGCGCCGGATTTCTCGCTGCCGACGCTGGGCAAGGAAACGCGCCTGCGGCTCGCCGCGCTGCGCGGCAAGGTCGTGCTCGTGGATTTCTGGGCATCGTGGTGCGGGCCGTGCCGCGAGGCGATGCCGCAGTACCAGAAGATGTATGTCGACTCGCCGCACGACGCGTTCGAGATCGTCGCGGTTAACCTCGACGAGGATCTCGGCGACGCGAAGAAATTCCTCGCCGACCATCCGGTGACCTTCCCGGTCGTGCTCGACCCCGCGGGCGAGGTGCCGAAGGCGTTCGGTCTCGTCGGCATGCCGACGTCGTACCTGCTCGACCGCGAGGGCGTCGTGCGGCTGCGCTATCAGGGATTTCGCGCGCAGGACCTCGAGGCGTTGCGCAAGCAGATTCACGAACTCGCAGGGGCATCGCCGCATGCCTAGGTTGATCCGAACGATGCTTGCCGCCGCGCTCGTCGCGTCGCTTGCGGCCTGCGCGGCGCAGCCCGTGCAGCCGTGGCAACGCGGCCACCTCGCGCGCTGGGACATGCGCTGGGATCCGGACGCGACGCAAGCGGCGCTCGCCGAGCACACGCATTTCAGCAAGGAAGGCTCGAGCGGGCGCGTCGGCGCCGCGGGCGGCGGCTGCGGATGCAATTGAGCATCGAATCCGCGCTGCACCGCCAGGGAGTCGGCACATGATCCACCCATCGGCTTCGCTCTCTGCGCTGCTCGGCGCCGCCGCGTCACTGTTGCCCGCGGCACACGCGTCCGCGGCCTCGACCGACGATGCGATCAATCGCGCCAGCTATCGTTTCTCGGATTACGACGAGGACGCGCTAGCACCCGCGAGCGTGATCGGTGACGGCAAGCGCTACCGCGTGCTCTCGCAGGTGTTCGGCCTCGACACGCGCATCGCGGACGGCCGCTTCGATCTCAAACTCGACGCGACGCACGAGGTGATGAGCGGCTCGTCGCCGTGGTTCGTGCTGCCCGACGCGCAACAGCGTCCGATTCAGGTGCTCAGTGGCGCGACGATCCGCGACCATCGCAGCGCGTTGTCGGCGGCGCTGACCTCCGATCCCGGCGCCCGCTCGAACACGACCTGGAGCGCGGCGTATTCCGCCGAGCGCGACTATCACGCGCTGTCGGCCGGCGTCGAGCGCCGCCAGGCGCTCGGCGACGCGTTGACGCTCGGCTATGGCGGAAGTTTCTCGCACGACGTGATCGAGCCGACCGACGCGGCGCTCGACGACCGCATCGCACGCGCGACCAAGAACAGCGCTTCAGCCTTCGCGAGCCTCGCCTGGGTGCTCGATCGGGACAGCGTGCTGCAGGCCGGCGTGCAACTCAATGCCGAGCATGGCTACCTCACCGATCCGTACAAGCTGTTTTCGTATGCCGACGCGATCATCCCCGAGCATCGTCCGGGAGAGCGCGCAGAAGGCGCAGCGCTGCTGCGCTATCGGCGCTCGTTCGCGCAGATCGACGCGTCGTTGCACGTCGACTACCGCTATGCACAGGACAGCTGGGGACTCCACTCTCACACTCTCGAAGTCGCGTGGTATCAGGGCTTCGGCAGCGGCTGGCGCGTCGTGCCCGCGCTGCGCTACTACAGCCAGGCGGCCGCGCGCTTCTATTCGCCGTTCGCGCTCGTCGCCGACGGCCGCGTCAACTATTCGAGCGACTACCGTCTGGGCACGTTCGGCGCGTTCTCGACGAGCGTCAACCTGCGCAAGGCGATTGGGCGCTGGGAATTGAGCATCGGCGCGGAGCGCTATCACAGCGCACACGGCCTCGCTCTCGACGGTGGTAACGCCGCGGTCCCCGCACTCGTCGACTTCACGCGGGCCTATGCGGGATTCGACTTCGGCTTCGAATAACGCCGATACTTCGAAGCATGCGCGCGTTTCGCTTCGACTTCCCGAGCATGGGCTGTCCATGCAGCCTGCAGCTCGAGGCTGCGGACGAGGCGAGCGCGGCGAGCGCGGCCGCGCGAGCGCGAGCCGAGGTCGCGCGCCTCGACGAAAAGTATTCGCACTATCGGGACGACAACTGGCTCGCGCGGATCTGCGCGGGCGCGCGTGGCGATCACGGCATCGAGGTGGACGACGAAACCGCCAACCTACTCGACTTCGCCGACGCGCTGCACGCGCAGAGCGCAGCACGATTCGACATCACTGCAGGCCCGCTGACGCGGCTGTGGGACCTCCAGCGCGGCCGGCTGCCGACGCACGAGGAGATCGACGATGCGCGCGCACGCGTCGGCTGGTCACGCGTCTCGTGGGTGCGCCCGCGCCTGCGCCTGCCGCTGCCTGGCACGCGCCTCGACCTCGGCGGCATCGTCAAGGAGTACGCCGCGGACCGCGCCGCGCAATGCTGTCGCGACTCAGGAGTCATGCACGGCATCGTCGACCTCGGCGGCGACCTCGCGGTAATCGGCGCACATGCCGACGGCAAGCCCTGGCTCGCGGGGATCAAGGCGCCGCGGGACCCGCGGCAGCCTTGCGCGACGATCGAGATCGCTGGCGGCGGACTCGCGACGAGCGGCGACTACGAGCGCGCGCTCGTCGTCGGCGGACGGCGCTATTCGCACATCATCGACCCGCGCAGCGGCTGGCCGGTCGAAGGCTTTGCGAGCGTCAGCGTGATCGCGGCCTCCTGCCTCGTCGCGGGCGCCGCGGCGACGCTCGCAATGCTGCTCGGCATCGATGAGGGCGGCGCGTATCTGCGCGAACTCGGCCTGCCATTCCTCTGCGTCGACCAGGCAGGCCGGCCGAGCGGTTCGATCGAGACGCTGGCTTAGCGCAGACGCTCACCGTCGGCACCGATTTCGCGCGCCGCTCGCAGCTGCCAGGCGATCCACGCCGCGACGGCGGCGGCGAGTGCGGCCACGCAGGCCAGTGCGGGATTGGTCGCGCCGAGATCGCGCAACACCTGTACCGTAACGACGACGAGGACGTCGCCGAAGCGCCATATCGCCGTGTCGATGAAGCCTTTCGCCTTGTAGCGCGTCTCGCGATCCACGCGCGTGAACAGGCTGTCGATCGCCGGATTGTTGATTCCGTAGGAGCCCGCACGTGTGACGATCAGCGCCGCCGCCACCGCCATCGGTTGCCCGATCAACGCCAACGTCACGAGCGTCAGAAACTTCACGAGTTCGGTGCCGGAGATGCTGCGCACGGGTCCGAATCGGGTCAGCGCGACGCGTGTGACGAAGATCTGGACCAGCGCCATCAGGATGTTGGTCGCGGCATCGACGCTCGCGAAGAAGTCGGTGCGTGCGGTGCCGTCCTGATAGTAGCGATGGCCGATGTCGGTCTGCAGGTTGTACAGCACGCCGCCGACGCTGTCCCCGAGCACCATCAGGATCGCGAGCCGGCGCAGGAACGGCGAGGTCGCCACGAGCTTCGCCCCTGCCCAGAATCCACCACCGATCACTGCTTCGTTGCGCGTGGAATCCTCCGCCACCGGGTGACGCCGCGACCATGCGATCAGGCCGAGGATGCACGCGACCGCGCCGCACAGCAGCGCCGCGGAGACGCCGAGCAGCGGCGCGATGCCGAGCAGATGCACGAGCCATTTGGTCAACAGCGGACCGGTGATCGCGCCGAGCGTGCCGCCGAGCGCGACCATGCCGAACAGCCGATAGGCCTGATTGGCGCTGAATATGTCGGCGACGAAGCTCCAGAACACCGCGACCACGAACAGGTTGAAAACGCTGAGCCAGACGAAGAACACCTGGCCCAGCACGCCCTGGTCGACTTGCACCTGGCCGTTGAAGACGGGCACGAACGCGAGGAGATTGAGGATGAAGAACAGGTAGACATACGGCACGAAACGCTTGCGCGGAAAGCGCGCGACGAGCCAACCGTAGACCGGCGTCAACACGACCGTCGTGAGGAAGGTCGCCGTGTAGAAGGAAACGAGCGCCTGCACGCCGCTCGCCGCAGCCAGCTGCTCGCGTATCGGGCGCAGCACGTAGTAGGCCGCGAGCACGAAGAAGAAATAAGCGAACGCAAGAGCCAGCGCCGGCCATTCATGACGCTCCACGCCGGTCAGCTGCGCGACGGAACGACGTTGCGCCGTTGGTTCGGGTTGCGTCAAGTGGCCGGTCCGACGGGTTGAGTATTGAAGCGTAACATGGGCCGCCGACTCGCAAGGGGCTGCACCCCCGGCAGTGCAGCCCGCGCGACGCGGCCCCGAAACGATTCGCGTATCCTGCATCCATGACCGCGACACTCTCGTCGATCAATATCTTTCCGCTCAAATCCGGAGCACCGCTCGCGCGCATGCAGGCGCGCGTCGAGCCGCGCGGCCTCGAGCGCGACCGACGCTGGATGGTGATGGACGCCGAGAGCAATTTCCTCACCGGGCGCGACGAGCCGCGCCTGACACTGATTCACGCGCGGCCCGGCGATGGCGTCATCGAACTCGATGCGCCCGGCATGCCGCGGCTGACGCTCGCCGAGCCGCCCGTCAATGCAGAGCGCATCGACACGGCGGTCTGGGGCACCGCAGTGACGCCGCTGCTCGCGGGCGCCGCCGCGGACGCCTGGATCAGCCGCTTCCTCGCGCGCCCGTGCCGGATCGTGCACATGGACGCGGCATGCCACCGCGCGGTCAACGCGAAGTACGACGGCCGCTACGGCCTGGATGGCGACGAAGTCAGCCTCGCCGACGCGTTTCCTCTGCTGCTGATCACGCAGGCGGCGCTCGACCTGCTCAACGGCAAGCTCGCCCAGCCGGTCCCGATGCTGCGTTTCCGCCCTAACCTCGTCGTCGCAGGCACCGCGGCGCACGCCGAGGACGAATGGAAGCGCGTGCGCATCGGCACGGTTGAGTTGGACGTCGTCAAGCCGTGCGTGCGCTGCGTGTTCACGACCGTCGACTTCGAACGCGGCACGCGCGATCCGTCGGGCGAACCGCTGCGTACGCTGATCGGCTACCGGCGCAGCGAAGACGGCGTCACGTTCGGGCAGAACCTCATTCCTCGCGGCACCGGCACGCTGTCGATCGGCGATCCGGTCGTCGTCCTCGCGTGAATCGCAGCGCCGGGTGCGCGCGCCTGCAGATGCTGCACTGCGGTGGAGCATCTGCTCTAGCGCCAGGATCTAGCCTCGCCCGACCCTTTTTCAAGCGCCGTCCGCGGCGAACTCCTCGATGACCTACGACTATGTGATCGTCGGCGCCGGCTCGGCAGGCTGCGTCCTCGCCAATCGCCTCAGTGAAGACCGCAACCGGCGCGTGCTGCTGATCGAGGCAGGACCGAGCGACTGGCATCCGTTCATCCACATGCCCGCCGGCATCGCGAAGCTCGTTGGCAAGAAAGGCATCAACTGGAACTACCTCACCGAGCCCGAAACGCAGCTCGACAATCGCCGTCTGTGGTGGCCACGCGGCCGCGTGCTCGGCGGTTCGAGTTCGATCAATGCGATGTGCTACATCCGCGGCATTCCGGCCGATTTCGATGACTGGGCGCAGCGCACGGGTGATCCACGCTGGGCCTGGGACAACGTCCTGCGCTACTTCCGCCGCAGCGAGGGCAACACGCGCGGAGACGACGCATTGCACGGCGGCGACGGCCCGCTCGGCGTGCAGGATCTTCGCTACCACAATCGCCTCACCGATGCGTTCGTCGCGGCCGCGCAGAGCTGCGGGCATCCGCACAACGACGACTTCAACGGCGCGGCGCAGGAAGGCGTCGGTCAGTACCAGGTCACGCAGCGCAACAGCGCGCGCTGTTCGAGCGCGACGGCATACCTGCGCCCGGCGAAGGACCGATCGAACCTCACGCTGCAGACCGGCGCGCAGACCGAGCGCGTATTGTTCGACGGACAGCGTGCGATCGGCGTCGACTATCGTCGCCACGGGCGTCTTACGCGTGCCGAGGCGAAGGAGACAATCCTTTGCGGCGGCGCGATCAACTCGCCGCAGCTGCTGATGCTGTCAGGCATCGGTCCCGCCGATGCGCTGCGCCGTCACGGCATCCGCGTCGAGCGCGACCTGCGCGGCGTCGGCGAGAACCTGCAGGACCATCTCGATATCTGCACGCTGCAGAACTGCACGCAGCCCGTGAGCTACGATCGACTCAACGACGTGGCCGTGCTGTTCAAATACCTCACACGTCGCGACGGCCCCGGCACGTCGAACATCGCCGAGGCCGGCGGCTTCGTGCGCACGCGCCACGCGCAGGATGCGCGCTGCGACCTGCAGTTCCATTTCATCCCCGCGCTGCTCGACGATCACGGCCGCAACCGGCTGCCGGGCTATGGCTATACGCTGCACGCGTGCATGCTGCGTCCGCGGAGTCGCGGCGCGATCCGGCTCGCGTCGGCCGATCCGCGTGTGAACGCCGCGATCCATGCCAACTATCTCAGCGACGCCGACGGTTACGATCTCAAGATGCTCGTCGAGGGCGTCAGGATGTCGCGCGAGATCTTCGCGGCGGGCGCGTTCGATGCGTTCCGCGGACCCGAGATATTCCCAGGTGCCGATGCGAAATCCGAAGCCGACATCGTCGCGTTCATCCGGCGCAAGGCCGAGACTGTATACCACCCGGTCGGCACCTGCCGCATGGGCAACGACGAGGACGCCGTGGTCGATAGCGAAATGCGCGTGCGCAGCGTGAGCGGGCTGCGCGTCGTCGATGCGTCGGTGATGCCGTGTCTGCCGGGCGGCAACACGAACGCGCCCACGATCATGATCGCCGAGCGCGCCGCGGATTTGATCGTCGCGGCCTAGGCCTTCAGTCGAGATCGACCGCGCCGTCGACGACGTGCGTCGGCACCGCGAGCAGTGCCTCGCCCTTGCACGGGCCGGAGACGCATCGACCGTCCGGAATCTCGAACATCGCGCCGTGCGCGGCACAGATCAGGTAACCGTCTTCGATCAGGAATCGTCCGGGCGCCCAGTCGAGACGCCGCGCGGCGTGCGGGCATTCGTTTTCGTAAGCGACGACGCGTTCGCCGCTGCGCAACAACAGCAACGGGCGCAGGTTGGCACCATCGGGCAGATCGATCGCGAGCGCGCCGCCGTCCGGGATTTCCGCGACCCGGCATAACGTTTTCCTAACGCTCATCGGAGTATCTAGTCACCTTCGTTCGCGTGTCATCCGACACCTCCCCCATTCTGCCACGGAGCTTCGACGCCATGTTTTACTGGCGCTGGTTCAATCGACGTCATCATCCGCTAGCGCGCCTGCTGTTCGGCGTGTTCGGGCTCGTGCTGCTCGCGGTCGTCCTCATGCTCGGCGTTTTCGCGCTGATCGCATTCGCGTTCATCGGAGCGGTCGTCGCGATCACACGCGGCCTGACACGCTCCCGCGTCGGTGCGCGCGCCGCCTCGAGCGATCCCCGCGTGATCGAGGGCGAGTACGTCGTGCTGCAAAACCGCACGGCTGCGGTCAAGCACTGACCCGCGGCGGCGTAAGCGCCTGCTGCGCCGACGAATTGCGCATTAGGCTATCCGACGGAGGTTCTCGATGCGTGCGCAACCAACTACGGTACTTGCGGCAATCGCGGTGTTGCTCGGGATCGTCGCCCTTCTGGCGCTCACGGCATCGGTCGTTCAGGCGGGCGCTGTTTCAGCCCCGACCGCGTCGATTCTGGTCGTGCTGACGATTATCGTCGCAGGCGCAGGCTCGCGTTTGCGAAAATCGCTCGCGCGCGGCGACTAGACAAACTATTCGGCCGAATGGGCCGCTGCGTCGAGTCCGCGGGAATCTGACATTCTGGCAGCGGTCACTCATTTCGGGCGTTTGCCAGCGGCCCCCTGCGCGCCCGCGCGACCGGCGCTGTCGCGATCCGCGGCGCGCGATTAAAATGTCGGCATGACCACTTCCGAACCCGCTGCGGCGGCGGACGCGCCCAGCGGGCTGCTGTCGCCGCGCGTCCTCATCCCCCTCGCGCTGCTCGGCGTCTACGTGATCTGGGGCTCGACCTACTTCGCGATCCGCATCGCGGTTGCTGGTTACCCGCCGTTCCTCATGGCGAGCGTGCGCTTCCTGATCGCGGGCCTCGTGATGCTCGCGATCCTGCGCTGGCGCGGCGTGACGATGCCGACGCGCCGACAATGGCGCAACTGTCTCATCACGGGCACGCTGCTGCTCGGCGTCGCCAACGGCCTCGTCTGCTTCGCCGAGCAGACCGTAGCATCGGGCATCGCCGCGGTCGCGGTCGCAAGCGTCGCGCTGTTCATGGCGCTGTTCGCGGGCCTGTACGGGCAGTGGCCCAGCCGCGTCGAATGGTTCGGCCTCGTGATCGGTTTCGTCGGCGTCGTCGTACTCAACTTCGGCGGCGAACTACGCGGCTCGCCACTCGGCGCGGCCGCGCTCGTTGTCGCGACGATCTCCTGGGCTTTCGGCTCGGTCTGGAGCAAGCACCAGGACATGCCGCACCCCGCGATGAGCGCCGCGGCGCAGATGCTCTGCGCCTGCGTACCGCTCGCGCTCGCCGCGCTGCTGACCGGCGAGCGCGTCGCCGCGACCGTCGATGCGCAAGCGACCTACGCGCTCGTCTACCTGATTATCGCGGGCTCGCTGCTCGGCTTCAGCGCCTACGTCTATGTTCTGCACCACACGCGTCCGGCGCTCGCGTCGAGCTACGGCTACGTCAATCCGCCCGTGGCCGTGCTCGTCGGCGTCTTGATCGGCGGCGAGAGCGTGACCCGGCTCGACATCGTCGGCATGGCGGTCATATTGATCGGCGTCGTCGCGATCACGCTCGCGAAGGCGAAGAAGTAGATCGATGCATCTGCTCGTTCGCGATGTGGCAGCCGGGGATTTCGCGGCATGGAAGCCGCTCTGGGACGGCTACAACGCGTTCTACGGTCGTAGCGGGCCTACCGCACTACCCGGCGAGATCACGGCGACGACTTGGTCGCGCTTCCTCGACCCGCACGAACCGATGCATGCGTTGCTCGCGGAACGATCCGGCCGGCTACTGGGTATCGCCCACTACATTTTTCATCGCAGCACGATTCACGTGAGGCCGACCTGCTACCTGCAGGACCTGTTCACGAGCGCTGATGCGCGCGGACAAAGAGTGGGCCGCACGCTGATCGAGACGGTCTACGCGCGCGCGGCGCAAGCCGGCTCGGCGCGCGTCTACTGGCTCACGCACGAGAGCAACGCCAACGCGATGCACTTGTATGACCGCATTGCGGAGAAATCGGGATTCCTCGTCTATCGCCAGTCGTTGTAGCGGCTCGGCGCCGGGCGGACGCGTGCCGGTTACGCAACGACGACCGGAATCCCGGCGATGCGCGACTTCCACTCGCGTGGCCCGGTCTCGTGCACTGACGTGCCGTTCGAGTCGACCGCGACGGTGACCGGCATGTCCTTGACCTCGAATTCGTAGATCGCCTCCATGCCGAGGTCGGCGAATGCGACGACGCGCGCTGCGCGGATCGCCTTCGACACGAGATAGGCCGCGCCGCCGACCGCCATCAGATACACCGAGCGGTGTTTCCTGATCGCCTCGATCGCCGCGGGTCCGCGCTCGGCCTTGCCGACCATGCCGAGCAGGCCGGTCGCGCTGAGCACCTGCTCGGTGAATTTGTCCATGCGCGTCGCCGTCGTCGGTCCCGCGGGTCCGACGACCTCGTCGCGCACCGGATCGACCGGTCCGACGTAGTAGATGAAGCGGCCCGTGAAGTCGACAGGCAACTTCTCGCCTCGGTTGAGCATGTCCACCACACGCTTGTGCGCGGCATCGCGGCCGGTCAGGAGCCTGCCGTTGAGCAGCAGCACTTCGCCTGGCTTGAACGACGCGATGTCGCCCCGCGTGATCGTGTCGAGATCGACGCGGCGCGCGCCGACCGGGTTGTAGGTAAGCTTGGGCCAGTCTTCGAGCGAGGGCGGGTCGAGCGTCACCGGGCCGGAGCCGTCGAGCGTGAAGTGCGCATGCCGCGTCGCCGCGCAGTTGGGGATCATCGCGACCGGCAGGTTCGCCGCATGCGTCGGATAGTCGCGCACCTTGATGTCGAGCACGGTCGTGAGGCCGCCGAGACCCTGCGCACCGATGCCGAGTGCGTTGACCTTCTCGTAGAGTTCCAGGCGCAGCTCCTCGGCACGCGTGCGCGCGCCGCGCGCCTGCAAGTCGGTGATGTCTATGGGCTCCATCAGGGCTTCTTTCGCGAGCAGCATCGCCTTCTCGGCGGTCCCGCCGATACCGATGCCGAGCATGCCCGGCGGACACCAGCCCGCGCCCATCGTCGGCACGGTCTTGAGCACCCAGTCGACGATCGAGTCGGACGGATTGAGCATCGCGAACTTCGACTTCGCTTCCGAGCCGCCGCCCTTGGCCGCGACGATCACGTCGACCGTGTTGCCCGGCACGATGCGCACGTTGATCACCGCCGGCGTGTTGTCCTTCGTGTTGACGCGCCGGCCCGCGGGATCTGCGAGGATCGACGCGCGCAGCTTGTTGTCCGGGTCGTTGTAGGCGCGCCGCACGCCCTCGTTGACCATGTCCTCGACCGACATCGTCGCGTCGTCCCAGCGCACGTTCATGCCGACCTTGAGGAACACGGTGACGATGCCGGTATCCTGGCAGATCGGCCGGTGTCCTTCGGCGCACATGCGAGAGTTGATCAGGATCTGCGCGATCGCGTCTTTCGCAGCAGCCGATTCCTCGCGCTCGTAGGCGCGCGCGAGGTGGCGGATGTAGTCGACCGGGTGGTAGTAGCTGATGTACTGCAGCGCGTCGGCGACGCTCTCGATGAAATCCGCCTGGCGGATCGAGGCGGGGGTGGTGCTGGCGGCAGGGGCTGTGGCGAGGGTCATGGCGTGGGCGGCACTTGAGGGGTCGCGCATTTTCGCACTGCGGGCGGCAGTGCGCATCCTCCGGCGTTCGCGCGCAGTTGCGACCGGCGCGATACGCCAGCGCGCGTTCGCGCGCGAACGGTTCGCCGTCGCAAATGCCGCCCGGGATTCGCCGCCGTTTGCCGGGCCGCGGCGTAGCGCTATGCTTGGCCGGTCTTACCGTACGGGCGGTCGAATCGAAACATGCTGAGCGCAGCCACCGTCATCGTCGCAGGCATGGTCTGGATCGGCCTGCTGTTCTGCGTCGCGCTGTACGGTGAACGCCATCCGCGCGTGCTCGAGCGACGCTGGGCGATCGTGTACGCGCTCGCGCTTGCGCTGCACTGCACGTCCTGGACATTTTACGGCTCGATCACGCACGCGAGCCGCTCGGGCTGGTGGCTGCCGCCGAACCTCGTCGGCGCGATGGCGATGTACCTGTTCGGCATCGGCGTTCTCATGCGCCTCGTGCGGCTCGCGCATCGCCACAACGCCTCATCGCTCGCCGACCTGATCGCGGCGCGGCTCGGGCGCAACGCGCCGCTCGGCGCGCTCGTGACGACGGTGATGCTGATCGGCATGGTGCCGTACGTGGCGCTGCAGCTGAAGGGCGTCGCGATGAGCTACAGCGCGGTTTCCGCGGGCCCCGGGGGCGCGCCGGCCTGGGGCGACAGCGCGCTGTGGGTCGCACTGATCATGGCCTGGTTCGCGATGCTGTTCGG
>JBDTYX010000171.1:0-7031 GCA_040005435.1 Rudaea sp.
TGAAGGTCAACGGCGCTTGTCGCTTGCGGTTGCTTCTTTCCAACTTTGTTGTGAGCCCAGCCTGATCCGGCGATCGCGCAGCGTCGTTCCCGGAGCCCCACGGGTACTGGTATACTTATCGCGAGCAACAGATATCAATCAACGAGGAACTTCGAGATGGGCAGAGGCGACCGCAAGACCAAGAAAGGCAAGATTTCGATCCGCAGCTACGGCAACGCGCGCCCGCATACTGCGAAGAAGGCCGCGGTGGGCGTGAAGAAGACGCCTGCGGCCAAGACCGCGGTGGCGAAGAAGGCTGCCCCCGCGAAGAAGGCGCCCGCGAAGAAGTCCGTCTGAGAAGCCGCGCCCCGCATAGCCGAAAAGCCCCGTGATGTCGCGGGGCTTTTCGTTTGCGCGGCCCGCTCCGGAGTACAGTCCGCCGCGGCCCCTTTAGGCGCGGCAGCGGCAGTCTGGTTTCCCACTGGCCCGACAGCGGCGACTGCCGCGTGAACGCGGTCGGCAGCTGTCCGCCGTCGCCGTTCGCATACGCGAGATCGGGTTCGCCGGCGCGCTGGCCCGTCGTCGCGCCGAGGCGCCGACGATCGCGGCAGCGCCGATGGCGACCAGAATCGCGGTCACGCGCGCTATCGCGCGCGCGTGACGCCCGAGACGACGACGCGCCGCGCGAGGCCGCCGCCGATCCAATAGCTCAGCGCGGCGGGATGCGCGACGTCCCAGGCGACGAAATCCGCGCGCAGGCCCGGTTCGAGGCGACCGCGGTCGGAGAGTCCGAGCGCGCTCGCGGCATGCATCGTCGCGCCTCGCAGAGCTTCTTCCGGCGACAGGCGGAAAAGCGTGCACGCCATGTTCATAGCATGCCGCAGCGACAGCAGCGGGGAGGTCCCCGGATTGAGATCGCTCGCGACCGCGAGCGGGACGCGCTGTTCGCGCAACGCGGCGATCGGCGGCAGGCGCGTCTCGCGCAACGCATAGAAAGCGCCCGGCAGCATGACCGCGACGCAGCCAGCCGCAGCGAGCGCACGCACGCCCGCGTCGTTCGTGTACTCGAGATGGTCCGCCGACAGCGCGCCGAACTCGGCCGCAAGTGCGGCGCCGTCGGTGTCGGACAACTGGTCGGCGTGCAGCTTGACGCGCAGGCCGTGTGCGCGCGCAGTCTCGAACACGCGCCGCGCCTCCGACGGCGTGAACGCGATGTTCTCGCAGAATGCATCGACGGCGTCCGCGAGGCCCGACTGCGCGATCGTCGGCAGCATGCGGATGCATACCTCGTCGACATAGTCCGCCTGGCGGCCGCGGAATTCTTCGGGCACCGCGTGCGCGCCCAGAAATGTCGTGCGCACACCGATGCCGAGCGCCTCGCCGATCCGCCGGGCGACGCGCAGCATCTTCATCTCGTTGTCGATGTCGAGCCCGTATCCGGACTTGATCTCGAGCGTCGTCACGCCGTCCGCGTGCAACTGACGCGCGCGCGGCAGCGACTGCGCGAGCAGCGTGTCTTCGTCCGCCGCACGCGTCTGGCGTACCGTCGAGACGATGCCGCCGCCGGCCAGCGCGATTTCCTCGTAGCTCGCGCCGTTGAGGCGCTGGTCGAACTCGACGACGCGATCGCCTGCGAATACGAGATGCGTGTGGCAGTCGATGAGCCCGGGCGTGATCAGCGCGTGCGCGGCAGGCTCGACCTCGCGCGCGAGCGCATCGGGCTCGCCGGGCAGCAGCGCCTGCGCGTCTGCGAACACGATCCTGCCGTCTTGCCAGCCGAGCGCGGCGTTGTCGATGAGGCCCAGCATCGTGCCGTCGTCGCGCAGCGTCGCGAGGCGGCAGTCGAGCAGCAGTCCATCCCAGAGAGTGGTCATTTCGGCATCGCCTCGTCGGCACCTTCGTCTGCAGCCTGCGGTGTGGCGACGGCGTCTGCGCGCGCAGCCTTCTCGCGTTCGAATTCGTCGATCAGCCGGGCGGCGAACGCGCGATAGACCGGCACGGGACTGATCAGCGCAGACATCGCACGCGCGAGCAGGCACACCGCCATGATCGGGATGACCATGCCGTGGTCGGCGGTCAACTCGAGCGAGATCACCGCGGCGGTCAACGGCGCCTGCGTGACGCCCGCGAGGAAGGCGCCCATGCCGAGCAGCACCACAGCGCTCTGGCTCGAGCCCGGCAGCATCGCCGAGAGCGTGTTACCCATGCCCGCGCCGACCGCGAGGGCGGGCGAGAAGATGCCGCCCGGAATGCCGGCCCAGTACGAAAGGATGTTGGCCGCGAGCTTGAGCAGTCCGAAAGCGCCCGCCGCGCTGTGCGTAGACTGGACGAGATCGCGCGCCTCGGAATAGCCCGTGCCATAGATCGCGCCGGCGCCGAAAAGGCCGCTCGCGATGCCGAGCAGAGCGAGCGCTATCCCGCAGCCCGCCGCGAACAGCACCGGCCGACGCGTGCGCAGTGCGCCGATGCGCGATAGCGGACCGCGCCCGCCAAGCAGGATCAGGCGCACGAACAGGCCTCCGCCGATGCCCCCGCAGACGCCGCAGAGCAGGATCGCCAACCAGCTCTGGCCGAGCGGCAATTCGGCGGCGACGCGACCGAAATACGCGTAGTTGCCGAGCACGCCGAGCGAGACGACACCGGCGAAGATCACGGCGGTGAGCACGATGCCGCTGAAGCGGTGCTCAAACGTACCGGCCAGTTCCTCGATCGCAAAGACGACACCGGCGAGCGGCGTGTTGAATGCCGCTGCAATGCCGGCGCCTCCGCCGGCGAGGATGAAACGCGAGATCGCCTTGGGGTCGCTGAAGCCGAAGCGACGGCCGAGCGAATACATGATGCCCGCGCCGATATGCACCGTCGGGCCCTCGCGCCCAATCGACGCGCCGGCCGCTAGCCCGACCAGAGTCAGCAGCATCTTGCACAGGACGACTGGCAGTGACAGCAGGCGCCGGCGGAAGCCCGCATCCTCCTCGTCGAGCGTGGCGATCACCTGGGGGATGCCGCTGCCGCGAGTCGCGTTCAGGACGCCGCTCGTGAGCCATGCGAGGCCTGCGAACACGATTGGCGTGACGAGGAGCGGTAGCCACGGCGAGAATTCAACGATGCGGCCGAACTGCGCGAAGGCAAAATCGCTCGCACGTGCGAAGACGATCGCCGCGATGCCGACGAGGATGCCACCGCTCCACAGCGCGACGCGCCTGCGCCATTGTGCCGCGGCGAAGAATTCGTGGCCGAGCAGGGCCTTCATCCGGGGGCGCGAAGCGTTGTCGTCGGGCGCGGGCATCTGACGCCGATTATCGCAGACGCGGCTACCGCGCGGCGACGAGGTTTGCGCAGGCAGTCAGCATCGAGTGACGCGCCACTGGCATACTGCACGCCACGCCGTTGCACGGACATCGCGAATGAAGCGTCTTCTCGCCGCCAACGCCTGGCTGCCTTCCGGCTGGTCCGACAGCGTGCATCTCGGGGTCGACGGGCACGCCTTCGCTGCGGTCGAAGCAGACGCGACCGACGCCGCTGCGGAACGCGTCGGTCACTACGTGTTGCCGGGTATGCCGAACCTGCACTCGCATGCGTTCCAGCGCGCAATGGCGGGTCTCGCCGAGCGCCAGCACGATGCGAGCGACAGTTTCTGGACGTGGCGCGAGATCATGTACGCGTTCGCCGGCAGCATCGGACCAGACGAGCTGCGCGCGATCGCCGCGCAGCTCTACGTGGAGATGCTCGAGGCCGGATACACCCACGTCTGCGAATTCCACTATCTGCATCATCGCCCCGACGGACACCCGTATGCCGATCCCGCGGCGATGTCGCAGGCGCTGATCGAGGGGGCGCGCGAGGCGGGCATCGGCATCACGCTGCTGCCGACGTTGTACATGACCGGCGGCTTCGACGGCCGCCCACTGTCCGACCGGCAGCGGCGCTTCGGTCAGACCGTGGACGCCTATCTGAGTCTCGTCGAGTCGCTGCGCGCGCACGAGGACGCCACACTGCGCGTCGGCGTCGCGCTGCATTCTCTGCGCGCGGTGCCCGAGGATGCGATGAACGCCGTTCTTTCTTCGGGGCTCGTCGACGCGGCGCCGATCCATATTCATATCGCCGAGCAGATCGGCGAGGTGCAGGATTGCCTCGCGTTGCGCCACGCGCGTCCGATCGACTGGCTGCTCGACCACGCGCCGGTCGACGCACGCTGGTGCCTCGTGCACGCGACGCACATGAGCGACGCCGAAGTCGTGCGTCTCGCCGCGACCGGCGCGGTCGCCGGATTGTGCCCGACGACCGAGGCGAACCTCGGAGATGGATTGTTTCCGCTCAAGCGCTGGCTCGACGGCGACGGCGTGATCGGCATCGGTTCGGACAGTCATATTTCGGTCTCGCCGGTCGAGGAGCTGCGCTGGCTCGAGTATGGACAGCGTCTGACCTCGCGCCACCGCAACATCGCGGCCGCGGCGTCCAGCGACAGCGTCGGCGAGACGCTCTGGGGCGACGGCCTGTTCGGCGGTGCGTGCGCTGCGGGCGCCGAGATCGGTGCGTTCGAAGCGGGCCTGCGCGCGGACCTGATCGTGCTCGACGAGGACGCGCCTGCGCTTGCGGCGCGCGATGCGTCCAACTCGATCGACAGCTTCATCTTCGCCGGCAACGCCAATCTGGTGCGCGACGTCATGGTCGCGGGAGAGTGGGTCGTGCGCGGCGGTCGCCATCGCGATCGCGATCGCATCGCGGCGCGCTACAAGACCGTCGTCGCCCGCCTCGCCGCAGCCGTCTGAAGCCCTCGCGGCCTCGTTTATACCGCTGCGGGCTGCAGGCGAGCCGCGTTGTTGCGGCGGATCAGCAATGCCATGACCGCGCCGACGAGGCAGGCCGCGCCGGCGATCAGAAAAGCCTCGACGTAGCGGTTGGTGCGCACGCGCAACACGCCGGCGCCGAACGCTGCGAGCGCAGCGCCGAGCTGGTGACCTGCGCCGATCCACCCATACACGAGCGGTGCGAGCTGCGCGCCGAAGCGGTCTGTCGTGAGCTTGACCGTCGGCGGCACGGTCGCGATCCAGTCGAGTCCGTAGAACATCGTGAACAGCCCGAGGCTGCCGAGACTGAAGTCCGAGAAGGGCAGGTAGAGCAGCGACACGCCGCGCAGTGCATAGTAGAAGAACAGCAGCTTGCGGCTGTCGTAACGGTCGGACAGCCAGCCTGACGCGGTCGTGCCGAGAATGTCGAACGCGCCCATGATCGCGAGCAGCCCGGCCGCGCGTGTCTCGGGGATGCCGTTGTCGGCGCAGAACGCGATCATGTGCGTGCCGATCAGGCCGTTCGTCGACAGGCCGCAGATGAAGAACGTGCCGAACAGCAGCCAGAACGTACCGCTGCGCGAAGCGGTATGCAGCGCGCGGAATGCGGCGACGACCGGATTGCCAACCTGCGCCGCGTTCGTGTCCGCGGCGTTCCCGCCGTAGCGATAGACGCCGACGTCGGTCGGGCGCTCGGGCAGGAACAGCAGGACGATCGCCATCAGCACGAGCGCAGCGGCCGCGACGATCCACACGACGACGCGCCAGTCGTGGTTTTCCGCGACCCACGCGAGCACCGGCAGGAACAGAAGCTGGCCGGTCGCTGTGCTCGCGGTGAGCAGGCCGAGCACGCTGCCGCGGTTCGTCTCGAACCAGCGGTTGACGATCGTGACGCCGAGCACCATCGCCATCGCGCCGGTGCCGATGCCGGCGAGCAGTCCCCAGGTGACGATCAACCCGAGCGGCGAGGTGACGAACGCGCTGCCGCCCATCGCGCACGTGAGCACGCTCAGCGCGGCGACCATCGTGCGGCGAATGCCGAAGCGCTGCATCGCGGCGGCGGCGAACGGACCCATGAGACCGAACAGCGCGATGCCGATCGACTCGGCGAGCGTGATCTGATCGCGGCTCCAGCCGAAACTCTTCTCGAGCGGGACGATCAGCACGCTCGGCGTCGCGCGGATGCCGGCGACGACCAGCAGCGTGAGAAAGGTCACCGCGGCGACGACGTAGGCGTAATGCATTCGTCCCTGCAGGCGGGCGGCGAGGGGGCGTTGCAACATGGGTCTTCCTCTGGCGCTCCGCTGCGCTAAACTACGTGCATATGCACGCAAATAAGAGTATATACACGTGTATCGTCACGAGGCAAGCGCATGAAACGCTCGACAACGAATGAGGTTCGCGCTGCTCCTGCGCCGGTGGCGGGTGAGTGCGTCTGCGTGACGCTGCGCCGCGCGGCGCGCGCATTGAGCCAGGTCTACGACGAGGCGCTCGCGTCGTCGGGGCTGCGCATCACGCAGTTCTCGCTGCTTCGCGGCATTGCGCGACTCGAGCCCGTCTCGATCGGCGATCTCGCGCAGATGCAGGTGCTCGACCGCACGACGATGTCGCGCAACCTCGCGCCGCTGGAGCGCGCAGGACTCGTGCGCCAGGCGCCAGGCGACGACCGCCGCACGAGCCAGGTGCAGGTTACGCCGGCCGGCCACGCGGCGATCGCACGTGCGTTGCCGCTGTGGCGAAAGGCGCAGCGACGCATCCGCCAGGAGTTCGGTGACGCGTCTCTCGGTCAGTTGCGCGCGCTCAACGCCAAGGCCGAGGCGCTCGCGGAGCAGATGCGCTGAGTCGACGACGCGCGGTGTTCGCGCGGGCGCGCGTGGCGCGCGCGAAGTTGCGCCGATGCGATCGTCGAGTCGCTCGGCGTGAATCGGTGCGGTGGCGAACGCGCAGGCCGCGGCGTACTCGCTTTCGCGACGCGCGCAGGCCGCGTTGCAGTGGTGTACTCGTCTGTGCGCGGCGCGCGACGCGACGGGAATTTGAGCTCTTTCCGACAGCTTTGTTAAACGCGGGCATGACTCTCGTCCTATTCCCGAGCGCCGCTCTCGCGAATATTCTCGTTGCGTCGATGTGCACACGCCGATCGAGTCGTCATGCACGAGTCGTTGATCCTACGAAAATCTTCGTGCTAGTATCTACGAAGTGCTTCGTTGATAAAAAAACCACGGTCGACGTTGCGACGATTTGATCCGGTTGTTCGTATTGCAACTA
>JBDTYX010000021.1:0-23330 GCA_040005435.1 Rudaea sp.
CCAGGGACGGAATCGAACCGCCGACACGGGGATTTTCAATCCCCTGCTCTACCAACTGAGCTACCTGGCCAAGGACTAGACGTCTTGATGTCGCGCTGCGCGGTGAATGGCGACAGCGGAAGGTCGCGTATTACAACGGCTGAGGCGCGATCAGTCAAGTCTCGGGCGGCGCGCGGCAGCGTAGGGCATCTGAGTGTTGCGACGGCGTGCGCAGCAGCGCGCCGTCGGTCGGCCGGCGGTGGCTCGCGCGGCCAGATTGTCTGCGCTGCATCGGTCCGCACGAAGCGCGATGGCGGGCTTGCGCGACCACGATCGCATCAGCCATTCGAATCAATCCTGGATGAACGAGAGCAGGTCGGGGTTGATGATGTCCGCGTGAGTCGTACACATGCCGTGCGGCAAGCCCTTGTAGACCTTGAGCGTGCTGTTCTTCACGAGCTTGGCCGACAGCAGCGCGGAGTCCGCGATCGGCACGATCTGGTCGTCGTCGCCGTGCATGATCAGGACCGGCACGTCGATCTTCTTCAGGTCTTCGGTGAAATCGGTCTGCGAGAACGCCTCGATGCAGTCGTAGTGCGCCTTGGCGCCGCCCATCATGCCCTGGCGCCACCAGTTGTCCTTGATCGCCTCCGACACGACCGCGCCGGTGCGGTTGTAGCCGTAGAACGGCGTCGGCACTTGGCGATAAAACTGCGCGCGATTGGCCGCGAGCTGCGCGCGGAAGTCGTCGAATACGCTGAGCGGCAAACCGCCTGGGTTCTGCTCGGTCTTGACCATGATAGGTGGCACCGCGCCGATCAGCACGGCCTTCGCGACGCGGCCGGCGCCGTGCCGCGCGACGTAGCGCGCGACCTCGCCGCCTCCGGTGGAGTGTCCGACGTGCACGGCATCCTTGAGGTCGAGATGCGCGGCCAGTTCGGCGACGTCCGCGGCATAGGTGTCCATTTCGTTGCCGCTGGCCGTCTGTGTCGAGCGTCCGTGACCGCGACGGTCGTGGGCGATCACGCGGTATCCCTGGCCGACGAAGAACAGCATCTGCGTGTCCCAGTCGTCGGCCGACAATGGCCAGCCATGATGGAACACGATCGCTTTCCCGCTGCCCCAGTCCTTGTAGTAGATCTCGCTACCGTCTTTGGTCTTGATCGTGGGCATGTCCGTTTCCTTGCTTGTTGGAGTAGGGGAGTCAAATTTACGCGTTACCGGGTGCAACGACAAAGGTGGCGGCGAGCGCGTGTTCGCGCGACGACACATCACGCAGGACGCACAGCGTTTCGTTGCTTCGCGATGCACGCTTTACAAGCCGTGGAGTAAGCTTCGCCGATGCGAGCAGCGGGAGGTTGCGTCATGAGATACCGATCTTGGATCGTAGCCGCGACATTGTGCTTGCCGGCGCTCGCGAGCGCCGACACGCGTGCGCACGAAAAGCAGCAGCTCGCGCGCTTCGAACGCTTCGCGGGTGCGCCGGTGGACGAATTTCCGATGGTCGAGCTGTTCCGCTCGCAGGTGGTCGGCGCGCAGGACGTCGTGCTCTGGTCTACGATCAAGCAGGCCTATCTCGTACGGGTGCAGCAGCCGTGTCGGCAGCTCGAATGGGTGAGCGGGCTGTCGGTGACCCGGGCGCAGAAGTGGAAGGTCTCGCGCAAGTTCGATTCGGTCGATGTCGGCACGCAATGCCGCATCGTCGAGATCAGGCCGATCGACGTGGCCGCGATGCAGCAGGCCGAGCGCGCGAAGCCGGGTACATCGTAGCGATCCCGCGCGTCAATCGCCGGTCGGCACGAACCCCGCGGGCGCGTCCGATCCGCCGCCGAAGAAATACTTCTCCATCTCGGCCTCGAGGAACTTGCGCGCCTTCGGATCGAGCGGCGACAGCCGATTCTCGTTGATCAGCATCGTCTGGTGCGCGAGCCATTGGCTCCAGGCCTCCTTCGACACGCCGTCGAAGATGCGCTTGCCGAGTTCGCCGGGGTAGGGCGCATACCCAAGTCCCTCGGAATCGCGTTGCAGCTTGACGCAGTGGACGGTGCGGGACATGGGCATTTCCTCAAAAGGTCAGAGATTCGCGATCAGCTTGCGCACCGGAGCTGGCAATCCGAGCGCGGCGGCTTCGGCAGGCAGCAGCCAGCGGTGAGTGTCATCGTCGGCGCTGCGCGGAATCGGCTCGACTTCGAGTACGACCGGCTGCACCGCGAGGCGGAAGTGCGTGAATGCGTGGCGGAATTCAGGCAGCAGTGCAAAGCCGCCTTGCTGGTGCATCCCGTGGCGGTTCGCGACATCGGCGCGTGCGGACGCCTCGTCGGCCGCCTCGGGCAGACTCCACAGCCCGGCCCAGATACCCGTTGGCGCACGCCGCTCGAGTAGCAGGCGGCCCGCGCGGTCGCGCAGCACGACCATCAGCGTCGAGCGCGTGGGCAGCGGGCGCGCGACGCGACGCTGCGGCAGTTCGCCCGTGAGCCCGGCGTGGAAGGCGGCGCAGTCGGCGCTCACGGGACACGCGTCGCAGCGCGGACGCGCACGCGTGCAGATCGTTGCGCCGAGGTCCATGATCGCCTGCGTGTAATCTGCGACGCGCTCCGACGGCGTGTGCAATTCTGCAAATTTCCACAATTCCTTTTCTATACCAGAGTCGCCGGGCCAGCCGCGTACCCCGTGCCTGCGCGCGAGGACGCGCTTGACGTTGCCGTCGAGAATCGGAAAGCGTAGCCCCCACGCCTGGGACAGGATCGCTCCTGCCGTCGAGCGGCCGATGCCGGGCAGCGCGACGAGCGCCGCGAAATCCGGCGGCAGTTCGCCCTGGTGCTCGGCGACGCAGATCCGCGCGGCGCGATGCAGGTTGCGCGCGCGGCTGTAGTAACCGAGCCCGGACCACAGCGCGAACACGTCGTCCAGGTTGGACGCAGCGAGCGCTGGCAGCGTAGGCAGCGCGTCGACGAAGCGGCGGAAGTACGGGATGACCGTCGCAACCTGGGTCTGTTGCAGCATGATCTCCGAGAGCCACACGCTATATGCCGAGCGCGGATGCTGCCACGGCAGGTCCTTGCGTCCGCTGCGCTCGTACCAGCCCAAGAGGCGCGTCGCGAAATCGTCCGCGCTGTCAGCTGCCGATCGCACCGACGTCCGCGGGCAGCAACGCGTCGACGAACGGCGCGGGGGCGAATTCCTGAAGGTCTTCGGCGCTCTCGCCGAGACCGATGAAGCGGATCGGCAGGCCGAACTCCTTGGCCAGCGCGAAGACGATGCCGCCCTTGGCCGTGCCGTCGAGCTTGGTGACGACGAGCCCGGTCACGCCGATCGCCGCGCGAAACTGACGCACCTGGTTCACCGCGTTCTGCCCGGTCGTGCCGTCGATCACGAGCAGCACCTCGTGCGGCGCCGCGGCATCGAGCTTTGCGAGCACGCGGCGCAGCTTCGCCAGTTCGTCCATCAGCCCGGACTGCGTGTGCAGACGTCCGGCCGTGTCGGCGATGAGCACGTCGGCGGACTTCGAACGTGCCGACTGCAGCGCATCGAAGATCACGCTCGCGGAGTCGGCGCCGGCGCCTTGCGAGACGACCGGAACGCGATTGCGCTCGCCCCAGCTCTTGAGCTGTTCTACCGCGGCCGCACGGAACGTGTCGCCCGCGGCGAGCACGACGTCGAGTCCCTGCGCCTTGAAGCGGTGCGCGAGCTTGCCGATCGTCGTCGTCTTGCCGACGCCATTCACGCCTACGGTGAGGATCACGAAAGGCCGCTGCTGCGCGTTGACGAGCAGCGGCATCGACACCGGCGTGAGCAGGCCGACGAGATCCGCGCGCAGCGCCGCCAACAGGGCCGCCGCGTCGGCGAACACGCGCTTGTGCATGCGTCGGCGTAGCGATTCGACGAGCTCGCCGGTCGCGGTGACGCCGACATCGGCGCTGAGCAGGATCGTCTCGAGCTGGTCTAGCAGGTCGTCGTCGAGAGGCGGGTTGCGCGAGAACAGCGTGCGGACGTCGCGATTGAGAATGCTGCCCGCGAAGCGCTCGCGCCAGCTGCGCTTCGGTCGCGGCGCGGTCTCGGCAGGGGGCGGCGTGGCCTCGGCCGGAGTCAGGACCGATATCGCCTGCGTGGGTATCGGTTCGGCGGCGGGCTCGATCGGCCGCGGCGTTTCGGGCGCGGCGGCGGGCGCTTCCTCGGCGGGCTTCTTCTTCCAGAATTTCAACATTGCTCGTTCGATTTCAAAAGCGCGCGCATATGCACGACAATGCGTCCATGCTAACACCCGCCGGAAGGCCGATCCTGTGGTTCTGAAGCGCGAATCAAGCGCACGTCGTGGCGTTACGGGCAGCGTGCGCATCATCGGTGGCAGCCTGCGCGGGTCGAAGCTCGCGGTCGCCGATCTGCCCGGCCTGCGGCCGACGCCTGATCGCGTGCGCGAGACGCTGTTCAACTGGCTTGCCCCGATGATCTCCGGTGCGCGCTGCCTCGACCTGTACGCTGGCACCGGGGCGCTCGGCATCGAGGCGCTGTCGCGTGGTGCGGCCGCGGTCGAGTTCGTCGAGCGCGACGTCGCGCTCGTGCGCACGCTGCGCGACAACGTCGAACGCCTCAAGGTTGTTGGCGCGACCGTGCGCCATGCGGACGCGGCGCGGCTGCTCGAGGGGGCGGCCGAGCACCCGTTCGACATCGTGTTCATCGATCCTCCGTTCACGGACGGGCTCTGGGAGCGCAGCGCCGCGCAGCTCGAGGCGGGCCACTGGCTCTCGGCGTCGGCGCTGATCTATGTCGAAAGCCCGGCCACGACCTCGATCGCGATACCGCCGACCTGGCTGCCGCACCGCGAGAAACACGCCGGAGTGGTGCGCTATGCGCTGTTTTCGCGATCGGCTAAGCTAGCGTCTTACGAATAGGCGCGGTGTGCGCTCGTTCGCGAACGGGTTCCACAAGACTGTCGAGTCCCCAGAAGATCAGCGAGCCAAGCGCACACACGCCGATGTCCAATCATGCTGTCTCGTCCGCGCGCGCGCGGATAGCCGTCTACCCGGGCACGTTCGACCCGATCACGAACGGTCACGTCGATCTCGCCCAGCGCGCCTCGCCGCTGTTCGAGCGGGTGATCGTCGGCGTCGCTGAGAGTCCGAGCAAGGGCCCTGGCCTCGACCTCGAGGAGCGCATCGCGCTCGCGCGCGAGGCGATGATCGGCATTCCGAACATCGAGGTGCGCGGGTTTTCGTCGTTGCTCGCGAATTTCGTCGCCGAAGTCGGCGCGGGGGTCATCCTGCGCGGCCTGCGCGCGGTGTCGGACTTCGAGTACGAATTCCAGCTCGCGAGCATGAACCGGCACCTCATCCCGGATGCGGAGACGTTGTTCTTGACGCCCGCCGAGCAGTACAGTTTCATTTCGTCCTCGCTCGTGCGCGAAATCGCGCGTCTCGGCGGCGACGTGTCGGGATTCGTGCATCCGGCGGTGCAGAAGGCACTGCGCAAGCGCTTCGGCCACGCCTGATGGAATCATCAGGTCAGCATCACCCATGGAGGCAACAATGAACAACTTCGTACGTCTGCTCCTCGCCGCGTCGACTGCCCTGCTGCTCGTCGCCTGTGGCCCGAGCGAGGAAGAAAAGCAGAAGACCGCCGATGCCGCGGCACAGGCAGCGAGGATCGCCGCCGAACAGGTCGCGCTCAAACTGCCGGCCGATGCGACCGACAAGCCGTCCTGGCAAAAATATCTCGTCGCGCAGGTGACGCGTTTCATGCGCGAGAACCCCACGTTGGTGAAGACCAACCACCCGTACATGTACTACGTGCCGACCGGAGACGGCGCAGACCAGCAGAGCGATCGTGGCAACCAGCTCGAGAACATCAAGACGACGGTCAGTCGCGGCGTGCTGCCCGGCAACCTGATGGCGTTCGGCGGTCCGGACTCGAAGTTCACCTCCGATCTGGTCGTCGATGCGTTCAAGGAAGCGCCCGATGGCGGACTCAAGGGCGTCGTGATCCTGTTCGTGGGCGCGCAGGCGGACTCGGACAAGGTCAAGGACGCGGTCACCAAGAGCGGTTCCGACTATCACTTCGTCGAACTTCGCTGAGCGCAGGCGGATGGCTGCGCGCGGGTGCACCGCGCGCAGTGCCGGCAAGACACAACCGTGCAGCGCGCGTTGGTCGTGCCGGGCGCTCGCCTGCGGGATGCGGCGTCGATCGGCGCCGGGATACACGCGCGGCGCAGGAATTGCGTAGCGATGGCTCTCAAGATTCTCGATACCTGTGTCAATTGCGACGTCTGCGAACCGGTCTGCCCGAACCAGGCGATCGCGGCGGGGCAGGTCATCTACGAGATCGCGCCGCAACGCTGCACCGAATGCGTCGGCCACTACGAAACGCCGCAGTGCGTTGACGTCTGTCCGGTCGAATGCATCATCATCGATCCCGAGCATGTCGAATCGCGCGGTCAGCTCGCCGAAAAATACGTCGGACTCACCGGCAAGGAACTCCCCGAATGAAAAGCCTCCTGTATTGCGCGAGCGTGCTCGCTCTGCTCTGCGGCGCAGCGTCGGCGCGCGACACCGCGCCCGTTGCCGCTTCGGGCATCGGCGTGCGCACCGGTGGACCCGCTCACGCCGCGATCGCGAGCGCGCATCCGCTCGCGACCGCCGCGGGCCACGCGATACTCGCGCAGGGAGGCAACGCGTTCGACGCGGCGATCGCGGTGGCCGCGGTCCTGTCGGTCGTCGAGCAGCAGAGCTCGGGCATAGGTGGCGGCGGCATGTTCCTGCTGCATGTCGTGGGCGACCGCAAGGGCGGTGCAGACAAGGACGGATCGCGCAAATCTGATTCCAGCAGGGATGTTTTCCTCGACGCGCGCGAGACCGCACCCGCCGCGGTCGACCCCAAGGACTACCTCAAGGCCGACGGCGATCTCGATCAGGACCACGCACGCAACGGGCCGCTCTCCGCGGCGATTCCGGGCGAGCCCGCGGGGCTCGTCTGGCTCGCGCAGAACTACGGCAGGCTGCCGCTCTCGGCGTCGCTCGCGCCCGCGATCGCGATCGCGCGCAAGGGATTCACGATCGACAAGCGGTTCGTCGACGAGCTCGAATACCGCAAGGATGTCTTTCGTCGTTTCCCGGGCTCGGTCGCGCTGTTCTTCGACAACGGAGAGATACCGGCCGTCGGCTGGACGCTGAAGAATCCCGACATCGCCCATACGCTCGAGCTGCTCGCCGAGAAGGGCGCGGCGGGATTCTATCGCGGCGAGATCGCGCAGAAGCTCGTCGACGGCGTGCGCGCGCATGGCGGCCGCTGGACGCTCGCCGATCTCGCGAACTACGAGGCGAAGGAGCGCGCGCCGCTCACGTTCGACTATCGCGGCTGGAAGATCGTCACCGCGCCACCGCCGTCGTCGGGCGGCATCCTGCTCGAGGAGATGCTCAACGTCCTCGGAGGCTACGACCTGCCCAGGCTCGATCGCGTGCATCGCGTGCACCTGATCGTCGAGGCGATGCGCCGCGCCTACCGCGATCGCGCGCAATATCTGGGTGATCCCGATTTCGTGAAGATGCCGCTCGCGCAACTCGAGAGCCCGTACTATGCCGCCGGCCTGCGCGCGGCCATCCATCCCGAAAAGGCGACGCCGAGCGACATGCTACCCGGCTACCTCGACAAGCCTGAGAGTCCGCACACGACGCATTTCTCGATCATCGACGCCGACGGCAACATGGTCTCGGCGACGCAGACGGTCAACTTCGTGTTCGGCTCGTGCATGGTCGTGCCCGGAACCGGCATCATCCTCAACGACGAGATGGACGATTTCGCGCTCGTCGCGGGCAAGCCCAACGTCTACGGCGTCGTCGGCAACGACGCGAACGCACCGAAAGCCGGCCGGCGGCCGCTGTCGTCGATGTCGCCGAGCTTCGTGATCGGTGCGGACCGCATCGCCGCGATCGGAACGCCGGGCGGCAGCCGCATCATCACGATGGTGCTCGAGGGGATTCTCGCGTTCGTCGACGGCGAGTCGCCCGAGCAGTTCGTCGCCGACCCGCGCTATCACCACCAGTACCTGCCCGACGTCGTGCAGGCCGAGAAGAACGCGTTCAGCGCCGAGGAGCTGCAGACGCTGCAGGCGATGGGGCATACGATGAAGGTGAGCGAGCACCCCTGGGGATTCATGAATGCGGTGAGCTGGGACCGCAAGACCGGCAAGCTGCACGCGGGCTCCGATCCGCGCGTCGCGAGCGCGAGCGCGGTCGTCAAATGATCGTCGCGCCCACGGCGATGCGCGCGTCATGAAGCGACGCGGCAAGTCCTCCACACGCAGCGGCGGCGTGCTGCTGCTCGCCGTCGCCGTCGTCGTCGTCGCCGGTATCGGGATTTGGGCCTGGCATGGTCACCGCGCGCGCAACCTCGTGGAAGCGGCGAAGCCCGTCGACCCGGTCGCGGCGCGCGACGCGGTGCAGCGGCTGCAGGGCCGGCTCGACGTGGTCCGTCCGGCGCGCGACGCCGACCTCGGCATCAGCGCGCCCGCGGTCGCGCTGCTGCGCTCGGTCGCGATGTACCAGTGGCAGGAGCATTGCGAGGACGGCCGCTGCACGTATTCGTCCGAGTGGAGTGCGCAACACGTCGACTCGACGAAATTCCGGGTCGCCGCGGGGCACGCGAACGCGCCTGCGCCGTTCGCGAGTGTGCGTTTCCTCGCGGGCGAGCTGCGCATCGGCGACGTCGTGATCGATCCGTCGCTCGCCGTCGCGTCGCTCGCGCCCGTCGAACATCCGGTCGTCGCGAGCGCATTGCCGCCGAATCTCGCGGCCACGTTTTCGGTCGTCGATGGCGTGCTCTATGCCGGGGGCGATCCGGCGCATCCGCGACCCGGCATGATCCGCATCAGCTACCGCGTCGTGCCCGCGGGCGAGGTCGCGGTCAGCGGCGTGCGCCGCGGCAACCGCCTCGAATCGCCCTGATCCGAATCAATTTGCGCAACAGCCCGGAGGCCGTGCAAGGGTCAGGGCCGCCGCAGTCGAAGAATTCGGTTTAGGCCGAACGGAACGCGCATGCTCCTGCCGTTGCGGCGCGATCAGCGCCTCGCGATGCTCGGGAGATGCGGCCAGCCGAGTTGCCGCCACCGCGGAATCCGTGCGGATCGAACGCGTGGGCGCTCCGCGCGTTGCGTGGCGAATCGCGCCTCGCAGCGAGCGAAGAACGCGGGCTGGCGAAAATCTGCCGTCGAAGAATGCCCGCTGATCGGGCGACCGGATGATGGGCGACTTGCTTTTCTAGCGGTCGCTCGTGAACAGCGCCTCGCCGTGCGCGAGAAAATACAGGCCGGCGAACAGCTTCGGATCGATCGAAAAGCCCTCGCGCATCTTCGCGACGAGCCATGCCGCGACCTGCGTGCGCGGCACTTTGTGCACGATGATGTCCTCGGTCGCGTCGCCGCCGCCGGCATGCTCGCGCACGAGGTCGTACGCGCGCACGAATGCGATCATCTCATTGCTCATGCCCGAGGACGTCGGGCCCTGCATGAGGAACGAGAACCGGCCCGCGCGATAGCCGGTCTCCTCGAGCAGTTCGCGTGCCGCGGCCGCGATCGCAGACTCGTGCGCCGCATCGGCGAGGTCGCCCACGAGCCCCGCGGGCATCTCGATGGTCTTGCTCGAAACCGCTTCGCGCCACTGTTCGACGAGCAGGAGGCAGTCGTCCGGCGTCAGCGCGAGGATGATCACGGCACCGCCGGGATTCGCGCGCTCGGCGAATTCCCATCGCCCGCGCCGCAGCAGCCGCAGCCAGCGACCATTGAAAAGTACTTCGGTTTGCGTCATTGTTTTCGGTTCTCCGGGCTGTCATCGAGCGCGTTGTTGTCGGGCTTGAACTTCCGCAGCGCCGCGCGGTCCCAGAGCCTTCGATTCGCCTCTCCCGCCATTCTGCCTCCTGTGCCCATGAAAACAATACCTTGCCTGCTCGTCGCCTCGCTCGGCCTCGCCGCGTGCTCCGGAAAGTCAGCCGATCCGCCCACGCCCGTCGCGCCGCAGGTGGCTGCTGCTTCCGTGCCGGCGGCGCCGGCCGCGCCGGCGGTCGATCCGGCGAAGGCCGAGATGACGAAGCGTGCGCTCGCGCTGACGCAGGAACAGATCGCCCAGTCGCGCGACATCGCCTCGCTCGGCAAGCTCGCCGAGATCTACGCCGAGGCGAAGGACACGCCGCACATGACCTGGACTCTCGAACAGCTCGTGCGCCTGCTGCCGAACGCGGGCGACCTGCGCATCAAACTCGCCAAGGTCTACGCGGGTGCCGACGACAAGACGCATACCTACGACCTGCTGCTCAAGATGATCAATCAGGGCTATGCCTACGACATCTCGAAGGAGCCCGGCTTCGAGAAAGCCCAAGGCACGAAGGTGTGGGACTACATCCTGTCGAGCTTCGACCGCAACGCGAAAGCATTCGGCGAGGGCAAGGTCGCATTCGACCTGCCCAAGGGCGACACGCTATTCGAGGCGATCGCATGGGACCCGAAGCGCAAGCAGCTGCTCGCCGGCAGCGTGCGTGACGGCAAGCTGCTGCTGATCGACGGCAAGGGGCAGGCGAGCGATTTCATCGCGCCGACCGCCGAGAACGGGTTGTGGGGCATCTTCGGCATCGCGATCGACAGCGTGCACGACAAGCTATTCGTCATCAGCAACGGCGTGCCGCACTTCCGCGGCTTCAGCGCAGACCTCGTCGGCAAGGCGAACTTGTCCGAGTTCACGCTGTCGACCGGCAAGTTCGTACGCAAGTACGCGTTGCCCGACGACGGCCACGCGCACATCCTGTCGAGCATCGCGGCCGACGGCAAGGGCAGAGTCTATGTCGCCGATGGCGTCAACGAGGTCATCTACCGACTCGACGACGGCAAGCTCGAGACGATGCTCGGCAATCCGGCGCTGTCCGGCATCCGCGGCCTGACCGTGACGCCGGATGGCAAGACGATGTACTTCGCGGACACGGCACTCGGCATCTTCGGCGTCGATCTGACGAAGCGCGCGCCGTTCAATCTGACCTACAACCCCGAGCGTCTCGTGCTCGGTGGCATCGAAGGGCTGTACTGGTATCAGGGCACGCTCGTCGCGATCCAGGGCAACATGGTCCCGCAACGGATCATTCGCCTGAAGCTGTCCGCGGATGGCCACGGCATCGTCAGCGCGCAGCCGATCGATGCGGCGCAGCCCGCGTTCGAGGCGCCGACGACCGGCACGATTGCGGGCGACGACCTGTATTTCATCGCCAACAGCCAGAAGAGTCTGTATAGCGACCTCGGCGTGCTGACCGACGAGTCGGCGCTCGAGCCGGTCCAGGTGTTCCGCAGCAACCTGCGCTTCGCGTGGGACCAAAAAGGCGTGGACACGACGCCCGGCGGCTCGGCTCCGAAGGCGCCGCTCGTGACCAAGGCGCAGGTCGACGAGATGCTCAGGACGCCACCGAAGGGCGTCGTGCAGCCCGCGCCCGACGCGAAACCCACCGAGCCTGCACCCGCGGGACACTGACCCAGACAAAAAAAAGCGGCTTGGACCTCGACGCCGAAGCCGCTGCAAGTTGCCGCCGCAGGCGACCGGATCGCCGTGCGTCCGTGTGAAGCCGCTACCGCTGCGGGCGCAGCGCGATCGCGATTCACGCCGCAGAGGTTATTAGCGTTCGAGCGGGCAATCCGGGCCGTGCGCACATTCGAAACGCCGTGCGGCACGCGCATCCAATGTCGACCGGCTCACGCTTCTCGCGTCGCGGCGACCGGCATACCCGGTGCGAGTGCGGCGCAGCGCTTGCGCGTCAGCGGACCGAAGCGCAGCCGCTCGAACAGCGCGCCGAGCCGATTTGCATCGGGCGCGCGCCAGCGCAGTTCGTCGATCGTCGCGGGCGCCGGAGCATCGAGCGCGATCGCGCTGAGCCGCTGCGACAGCAGCGCCTGCTCGCGATGCTGCTTGATGCGCAGGTAGACCTGGGCCGCGCCGCGCACACGCAGGTAGGGGATTTCCTCGATGCGTGCGAGCAGCGCGTCGAGACTGCCGAAGTGCGCGAGCAGCGTCGCCGCGGTCTTCGGCCCGACGCCCGGGACGCCCGGGATGTTGTCCACCGCGTCGCCGGTCAGCGCGAGGTAGTCGACGACCTGATCCGGCCGCACGCCGAGGCGTTGGCGGACGCCGTGCTCGTTCCAGCGCTCGTTGCGCGAGAAATCCCATTGTTCGTCGTGCGGCCCGATCAGCTGGCCGAAATCCTTGTCCGCCGAAATGATCACCGCGCGATATCCCTGCGCGCGCGACATCGCGACCGCGCTGCCGATCAGGTCGTCGGCCTCGTACTGCGCGTCGGAGACGACGTGTAGCCCGAGCGCCCCGGCGATCTGCTTGCAGTAGCCGAACTGCACGAGTAGTTCGGCCGGCGGCATCTCGCGGTGCGCCTTGTAGGCGGGATAGATGCCGTTGCGAAACGACGAAACCAGCGACTCGTCGAACGCGGCGAGCGCATGCGTCGGGCGCGTGCGCTCGAGGAAGTCGCAGAGGAAGCGCGTGAATCCGTGCACCGCATTGATCGGCGCGCCGTCGACGTCGGTGAAATCCGCGGGCATCGAGTGCCATGCGCGGAAGACATAGATGCTCGAATCGATGAGGTACAGCGTCGGCGCGACGGTCACTCCGCATGCCACTCGCGGACGATACTCGCCAGCGCGGGCCGCGTGCGCTCGGGCGCCGGATCGCGCGGCGTGCCGACGTGTACGAATCCGACGACATGATCTGCGTCGGCGAGTCCGAGCAGCGTCGCGACGTCACGGTCATAGGCCGCCCAGCCCGTGAGCCACTGCGCGCCGAAGCCGAGCGCCTGCGCGCCGAGCAGCAGGTTGTACGCAACGCAGCCGGCGGACAGCAGCTGTTCCTGCGCGGGCACCTTCGCGTGTTGCCGATCGATGTGGGCGACGACCGCGACGATCAGCGGCGCGAAGCTGAAACGCTCACGGTCCTTGTCGATCACCGAGGTCGATGCAGTGGGTTCGTTTGCGAGGTGTATCGCGGCCAGCTGCGCGCCGAGTTGCGCGCGCGCTGCGCCGCGAATCAGCAGCAGGCGCCACGGCGTCAGCTTGCCGTGGTCGGGCACGCGAATCGCGGCGGTAAGCAGCGCCTCGAGTTGGGATTCGTCGGGACCGGGCTCGGTCAGCTGCCGGGAGGTAACGGAGAGGCGCGAGTTGAGGAATTCCAGGGCGGACATTGGTTCGAGGGATATCGTGGGCGCACTCAGCATAACATCTGGTGTACGATCCAATTTCGACAACTGTTCAACAGGTCGGGGAGTTTTCGCATGGCTATCACGATCAGCACGGTGCGTGAAACCGTGCCGGGGGAGCGACGCGTCGCATTGACGCCGGATGTCGCCAAGAAGCTCAAGGCCCAGGCCGTCAACCTGCTCATCGAGCACGACGCGGGCGCCGCGGCGAGTTTCCCCGATGCGGCCTACAAGGATACGGAGATCGGCCCCGACGCGGCCGGCGTGCTCGCGCGCAGCGACGTGCTGCTCAAGGTCCAGCCACCCTCGGTCGACGAGATCGCCGCGATGAAGGCCGGAGCGGTCTACATCGGTTATCTGCAGCCGCACCTCGCGCCCGAGCGGATCAAGGCCCTGCGCGATGCGAAGATCACGAGCTTCGCGATGGAGCTGCTGCCGCGCACGACGCGCGCGCAGGCGATGGACGTCCTGTCCTCGCAGGCGGGCGTCGCCGGCTATAAGGCCGTGCTGATCGCCGCCGAGGCGAGTCCCAAGTTCTTTCCGATGCTGACGACCGCGGCCGGCACGATCCGGCCTTCGAAGGTGCTGATCGTCGGCGCCGGCGTCGCGGGCCTGCAGGCGATCGCGACCGCGCGCCGCCTCGGTGCGCAGGTCGAGGGCTTCGACGTGCGCCCCGAGACGAAGGAGCAGATCCAGTCGCTCGGCGCGAAATACGTCGAGCTAGGCGTCAGCGCGGCCGGCAGTGGTGGCTATGCGCGCGAGCTCACGGCCGAGGAGCGCGCGCAGCAGCAGGCAGCACTCGCCGAGCACATCAAGGGCGTCGACGTGATCGTCACGACGGCGGCGGTTCCCGGACGCAAGGCGCCGCGCATCATCTCGGCGGCGATGGTCGAGGGCATGCGCGCGGGCTCGGTGATCGTCGACATCGCGGCGGAGACCGGCGGCAATTGCGAACTCACGCAGGCGGGTAAGACGATTGTCACGGCCAATGGGGTGACGATCATCGGCCCGGTCAACCTCGCCGCGACGACGCCGATCCACGCGAGCGAGATGTATGCGAAGAACCTGTTCAACTTCCTCGAGCTCAGCATCAAGGACGGCGAATTGAATCTCGACTGGAGCGACGAACTCATCGCGAAGACCTGCGTTACCCACGCGGGCGAGATCAAGCACGAACCGACCAAACAGCTCGTCGAAGGAGCGCAATCATGATCGACGGATTTCTCGCGCTGTACTTGTTCATGCTCGCGGCCTTCACGGGCCACGAGATCATCTCGCGCGTGCCGGTCATCCTGCACACGCCGCTGATGTCGGGCTCCAACTTCGTCCACGGCATCGTCATGGTCGGCGCGATGATCGCGCTCGGCGAGGCGACGACGCCGCTGCAGCAGGTGATCGGCTTCATCGGCGTGTTTCTCGGCGCGGGCAACGCGGCCGGCGGCTACGTTGTCACCGAGCGCATGCTCGAGATGTTCAAGTCCTCGAAGAAACCGGGCGAGGGGAGCAAGTGATGGATACCGCCAACATCCTTCCGTTGCTGATCCAGGCGAGTTACTTCACCGCGGCGGTGCTGCTGATCCTGGGCATCAAGCGCATGGCCTCGCCCGTAACCGCGCGCAGCGGCATCCAGTGGGCCGGAATCGGCGTGCTCGTCGCGGTGATCGCGACGTTCTTCCACGGCGCGCCGCCGCACATCCTCATCGAGAACGCGGCGCTGATCTTCATCGCGATCGCGATCAGTTCGGCACTCGCCTGGTACAGCGGCAAGAAGGTCGCGATGACCGACATGCCGCAGATGGTCGCGTTGTACAACGGCATGGGCGGCGGCTCGGCCGCGGCGATCGGCGCGAGCGCGCTGCTCGGCGTCGCGCTGTCTGCGACGCCCGAAGTGGGCCTGTCGATGACCCAGAAGGTGCTCGCCGTGATCGGCGCGCTGATCGGCTCGATCTCGTTCACGGGCTCGCTGATAGCGTTCGCGAAGCTGCAGGGCCTGATGGACAAGACGTTCCGCTTCAAGGGACAGCAGGTCGTCAATGGACTCTGCTTCCTGCTCGCGGTGTTCGCCGGGGCGGTCGTCGTTCATCATATGTGGCCGCATGCGATCGTACTGTTCTTCGTGTTCGCGCTGCTGTTCGGCATCCTCATGACGCTGCCGATCGGTGGTGCCGACATGCCGGTCGTGATCTCGCTGTACAACGCGTTCACGGGCCTCGCGGTCGCGTTCGAAGGCTACGTGCAACAGAACGTCGCGCTGATCATCGCGGGCACGGTCGTCGGGGCGGCGGGCACGCTGCTGACGCGCCTCATGGCCAAGGCGATGAACCGCTCGATCGCCAACGTGCTGTTCTCGAACTTCGGTGCAGGCGGCGCCAGCACGCAGGACATCAAGGGGTCGATGAAGCCGATCGAGGCCGACGATGCTGCGTCGCTGCTCTACCTCGCCGAGAAGGTGATCATCGTGCCGGGCTACGGCATGGCGGTCGCGCAGGCGCAGCACAAGATATGGGAGCTCGCGCAGGCGCTGATCAAGCGCGACAAGGACGTCAAGTTCGCGATCCATCCGGTCGCGGGACGCATGCCCGGCCACATGAACGTGCTGCTCGCCGAGGCCGGCGTGCCGTACGACCTGATCGCCGACATGGACGACATCAACCCCGAATTCCCGAACTGCGACGTGGCGATCGTGATCGGCGCCAACGACGTGGTCAATCCGGTCGCGAAGACCGACAAGTCGTCGCCGATCTACGGCATGCCGATACTCGACGTCGCTCTCGCCAAGCAGGTCATCGTGATCAAGCGCGGCAAGGGCACCGGCTTCGCGGGCATCGAGAACGCGCTGTTCTACCAGGACAACTGCAAGATGCTCTACGACGACGGCAAGGAGGCCGCGAGCAAGCTGATCGCGGGCCTCAAGGCCGTCGATGGCGGCGGCGGGCACTAGGAAAGACGGCGATGCCCTACGTCAACATCCGCATAACGCGCGAAGGCGCGACCGAGGAGCAGAAGGCCGAGCTGATTCGTGGCGCGACCGAGCTGCTCGAGCGCGTGCTCGGCAAGAATCCTAAGACGACGATCGTCACGATCGACGAACTGCCGATGGAGAACTGGGGCATCGGCGGGCTGCCGGCCGCGGAGTTCCGCCGGCGCAATCCCGGGTACGCGCCGAAGTCCTAGCGGCGTGTCGCACTTGCGCCGGCATGGCGAACGATCCGCGTTCGTCCAGCGCATCCGCGTGATGCAATGTTCGATGCCGCGCTGACTGAAATGTCGTGTCGCGCGCGGATCAGCGCGACCGGCGTGCCGGCAGCTTCGCTGCGACTGCGATCATCGAGACTGCAGCTGCAATCGCGAGCAAGAATCCCTCGCGCCAATGCAGGTTGCCCCAGGCGATGTCGCCGATCAGCGCGGGCCCCGCCTTGAGCAGTGCGTCGCGCAGCGGCAGGCCGAGGTTCTGCGCAATGCGCACTGCGGCGAACAGATACTGCGCATAGACGAACGCGATCAGCGTCGCGAGTGCCGCGCAACCTGCGCCCCAGCGCCCGCGGAAACCTTGCCAGCGCAGGAACAGACCCAACGCGACCGCGAGCGGCACGATCAGGAAATCGGTGTCGAAACGCAGCGCGACCGAAGCGAAACACCAGATCACGCCGGCCGCGAGTGCGCCGAGGCCGACCGAGGCGCACGACGCGAGTACGCCGGGACGGCGCGCCGAGTCAGTAGTGGGTTTCCGGGTCAAACCTGCCTCCTTGGCAGCGATTGTCACAACGTGCGCGCGCGCCGGCGTGTGCCTGCCGCGAGGCCCGGCATTATCGCCCGAATCGGCAATGTAAACGTTTTCATCGCGCGTCCGTGCTGCTACGCTGGGCTCTGGCACCGGCGAGCGCCGCGTGCCCGATCAGTCGGTCATTCGAAGAAAAGACATCGGGGAGTTCGCAATGAAAATTCAGCGCCTGAAGCCGCGCGTGCTGTGCGGCGTGCTTGCAGCCATGATGATGGCGACCGCCGCGTCCACGCCTGCAGAAACCGTGACGATCGACGCGAAGGCGACGACTCGGGCGTTCCCGCATTTCTGGGAGCAGATGTTCGGCTCCGGGCGCGCGATCCTCGCGCTGCGCGATTCCTACCGCCAGGACGTGCGCACGGTAAAACAGGTATCCGATTTCAAGTACGTGCGTTTCCACAACATCCTCCACGACGAGGTCGGCCTCTACGACGAGGACGCGCAGGGCAATCCCGTCTACAACTTCAGCTACGTCGATCAGATCTACGACGGCCTGCTCGCCGATGGCGTGAAGCCGTTCGTCGAGCTCAGTTTCATGCCGAAGAAGCTCGCGTCGGCAGACTTCTGGCACCCGTTCTTCTACCACCCGAACATTTCCAATCCCAAGGATTATGCGAAGTGGGACGCGATGATCCAGGCGTTCGCGAAACACCTGATCGAACGCTACGGCGTCGAAGAGGTCGCCTCGTGGTACTTCGAGGTGTGGAACGAGCCGAACATCGGTTTCTGGGCCGGGTTCCCGGCGCAGAAGTCGTACTGGGAGCTCTACGACCACACCGCGCTCGCGCTCAAGGCGGTAGACAAGCGCCTACGCGTCGGCGGTCCGTCCACCGCGCAGGCCGCGTGGGTCGGCGAGTTCATCAGGCATTGCAGGGAAAAGAACATCCCGTTCGACTTCGCGTCGACTCACGTCTACGGCAACGACACTGCCGACAACGTGTTCGGCACGAACGAGCAGATCCCGCGCGGCAAGATGGTCTGCCGCGCGGTGAAGAAAGTGCACGACGAGATCAAGGCGTCGGGCGCACCCAAAACGCCGCTGATCTGGAGCGAGTTCAACGCGGCCTACGACAATACGCCGGAGGTGACCGACTCCACCTACATGGGTCCGTGGATGGCGGGCACGATCAGCGAGTGCGACGGCCTCGTCGACATCATGTCGTACTGGTCGTTCTCGGACGTGTTCGAGGAGGGCGGCGTGGTCAAGACGCCGTTTTACGGCGGCTTCGGGCTGCTCGCCGCGGGTGGCCTGCCCAAGCCTGCCTTCAACGCGTTCAAGCTGTTCCATCAACTCGGAGACCAGCGCATCGCGGTCAATTCGGATCATGTCCTCGCGACGCGCAGGGCCGATGGCACACTCGTGGTTGCAGTCTGGAATTATGCGCCGTCGGGTCTGCAGCAGGATGCCGACAAGGCCGACAAGGCGGCGAGCGCGCCGATCACCGTGGCTCTGAACGTGGCCAATTCGACCGCGAAATCGGCGCAGATCTCAAGGGTGGACGCCGAGCATGGCGACTTGCGTGGCGCGTACGCAAAGATGGGTTCTCCGAAATATCCGACGCTGGCCCAGATCAAGACGCTCGCTGAAGCCGCACACGAACCCGCTCCCGAGCAAGCGACACTCAAGGACGGCTGGCTCAGCATCGTGCTGCCGCCGCAGGGCCTCGCGCTGATCGAGATACGCTGACAGAAATGCGCACGCCAGGCGTCTAGCGTGGCTTGCGCATCTGCCAGTCGAGATGCGTCTTCACGGCGGGCCAATCGCCCGCGGTGATGCTGTAGACGCAAGTATCGCGCAGCGTCCCGTTGGGCATGCGCATGTGGCAGCGCAGGATACCGTCGAGCTTCGCGCCGAGCCGTTCGATCGCGCGGCGGCTCTGCAGGTTGAGGAAACTCGTGCGGAATTCGACGGCGACGCAATCCAGCGTCTCGAACGCATGCGCAAGCAGCAGCTGCTTGCACTCCGTGTTGATCGGCGTGCGCTGCGCACCCACCGCATACCAGGTGCTGCCGATCTCGAGACGTCGGTTCGCGGCATCGATGTTCATGTAGGTGGTCATGCCGACGACGCGGCGATCGACGGCGCGAATGATCACGAACGGCAGCATGCTGCCCTGATCCTGCAGGCGCAGGCGCCGGTCGATTTCGGCGCGCATCTGCTCGGGCCGCGGCACGGTCGTGTACCAGAGGTTCCACAGCTCGCCGTCGCTCACCGCCTCGACCAGGCCGTCGTGGTGCGCAGGTGCCAATGGCATGAGGCGCGCGTGGTCGCCGTGCAGTTCGATCGGTGCTGGCCAGCCCATGGCAGACATTCCTTTTCAGACCGCGAGAGTGTATTCGGCGAAGTACTCTTCACGAACCCAGCCCTGCGATTCGTAGAGCGCTCGCGCGGGTTCGTTGTCGTTCGCGGTCTGCAGTGACAGCGAGGCGGCGCCATTCGCGCGCGCGAAATCGACGGCCGCGGCTAGCAGTTGCCCCGCGACGCCGCGCCTGCGAGCAAGGGGCACGACAAACAGGTCGTTGAGCAGGTAGGTGCGCGCCGCACGCACTGTCGAGAACAGCGGATACAGCTGGGCGAAGCCGATCGCCGCGCCCGCGTCGTCCGCAGCGATCAATACGACCGACTCTTGGTGTGCGAAGCGATCGCGCAGGAAAATTCTTGCGCAGTCGATGTCCGCCGGCTGCGCGTAGAACTGTCGGTACGCATCGAGTAACGGAGCGACGCGCTCCACATCGAACGCGCTTGCGAGGCGCACCGCGGTCGTCATCAAGCCGTGCCCCGACGTTGTTCGCCGCGCTCGTTCGGCGTGATGTGGGTGAGCACGCCGTCGCCATAGGAACGCAGCACCTCGGATACGACGATATGGTAGCCGGCGTACCAGCGCCTGTACTGGCGCTTGGCCTCGATGTGATCGGGGTGGACCGAGAACTGCTTGAGCGCGTCCAGCGAATCCCAGTAGTAGGTCGCATTGCGGGCGTTGCCCTCGACCGACCGCCACGATTCGCTGCCGAGATAGCCCTCGGTCGACCGCGCAGCGCGGTCGATCATTGCGTTCAGCTCGTGGAATCGGGCGTCGTATTCGCCAGGCTCGAAGATGAAGGCGGCGCTATACATCTTGCTCATTCCTCGTGGGGGGCTGCATGCGAAAGCCGACGCCGAAGCGATTCCACGCGTTCATCGCGCAGATCGCGAGCGACAGGTCGACGATTTCGCGATCGCCGAACTGCGCGCTCACTTCGGCGAACACGTCGTCGGGCGCGCGCGTGTCGGCGACCCGGGCGAGTGCCTCCGCCCACGCGAGCGCGGCGCGTTCGCGCGCGTCGAACAGCGTCACGTCGCGCCACACGCACAGGCAATCCAGCCGCTGCGCGGTCTCGCCAGCGCTGCGCACCTGATGCACGTGCAGGTCGACGCAGTAGGCGCAGCCGTTGATCTGCGAGATGCGGATTTCGACGAGCAGGCGCAATCGCTCGCTGAGGCCGCAGTCGCGCAGATACTCGCGCATGTCGACGAGCATCTTCATCGCCCCGGGCGAGGCGTCGCGGAAGTTCAGGCGTGCGTGCATGTGCGACTCCGACGAAAATGCCCGAAATAGTGCTTGACCGCGAGAGTGTTGCTTGGAATAGTGGCCCTTTCCAGCGCCATTCTCAGCACAATTCGCAGGACCACTCGTGTACCTAGAACTCGACACCCAGGGGCCGCGCTATGCGCAGCTGACGCGCGCCCTCAAGCAGGCCATCCTCGCCGGGCGAGCGGCGCCCGGTACCCGCCTTCCGGCGACGCGCGTGTTCGCACGAGAGCTCGACCTTTCGAGGAATACCGTGCTCGCGGCCTACGAGCAGCTCGCGGCGGAGGGTTTCATCGAAGGCCGCGTCGGTTCGGGCTGCTATGTTGCGGAATTCGCCTCCGTGCATGTCGCGTCCAACGCGAGCGTGCCGAAGGCAGCCGCGCCGCGTAAGGCGGCGCGTGCGCCGTTGTCGCGGCGTGGCGAACGCATGCGCGAGCTGTACGACGAACGCATTCCCGGACGCCAGCACCAGGGGCTGCGCTACAACCTGCAGTACGGCATGCCGATGACGAACCCGCAACTCGCGAGCGCATGGCGGCGCGAGCTGGGTCGCGCCGCTGCGCACGCGCAGACCGACTATCCCGATCCGCAGGGGATGCTCGCGTTGCGCGAGCAGATCTGCGACTACCTCGCACGGCGGCGCGGCATCGGCGCCGCCGCCGAAGACATCCTCATCGTCAGCGGCACACAGCAGGCGTTCACGCTCGCCGCCGACGTTCTGCTCGACGAAGGCGATCGCGTGCTCGTCGAGGATCCGCAATACCAAGGAGCGCGCCAGATCATGCAGGCGAGTGGCGCAGACGTGGTGGGCGTCCGCGTGGATGCGGACGGACTCGTCACGACGGAGCTGCCAATGCAGGGCAACATCAAGCTCGCGCTGGTGACGCCTTCGCACCAGTTTCCCACGGGCGCGGTGTTGAGCCTCGCGCGGAGAATGGACCTGCTGTCCTGGGCGGAAAAGAACAACTGCTGGGTCATCGAGGACGACTACGACGGCGAATTCCGCTACGACGCAAGGCCGCTGGCGGCTCTCAAGTCACTCGATCGCGCGGGCCGCATTCTGTATATCGGCACCTTCTCGAAGGTGCTCTTCCCCGCGCTGCGGCTCGGCTACATGGTGCTGCCGCCGAGCCTGCGCGACGCGTTCGTCGCGGCGAAATGGCTCACCGACCGCGGCTGCCCGTGGATCGACCAGGCAGCGCTCGCGCATCTGATGGCGACTGGCGGCTTCGAACGCCACCTGCGCGCCGCGGCCAAGTCTCTGAAATCGCGGCGCGCGGCGATGCTCGCGGGCCTGCACAAGTATGCGGGCGATGCGATCGAGGTTGCGGACTCGAGCGCGGGCATGCACATCCTCGCCTGGCTGCCCAAGTTGTCGCACGCCGCAGCGCGCGATCTCGTCGAGCGCGCGCGCGCGAAGGGACTCGGTCTCTACCTGATCGCGCCGTATTTCCTCAAGCCCTCGCCGCGCCCCGGTGTGCTGCTCGGATTCGCGGATCTTCCGGCGGCCGACCTCGAGGCGGCGATGCGCCTGTTCGGACAATGCCTGCGGGAATCGCGATGACCTATTGCGCCTGATGCGCTTGCATTTGGCGCGCGCGGACGCACGTTTCAGTCGGTATCTTGCGATACCTGCGATAATCGCGGGTCGAATCCTTCGAATTCACCGACGCAGAAAATAAGCATGGGCGGCTACAGCCATACCTCCGAACCGATTGTCTTCGAACGCGACTGCGCCGCCGTCATGGTGCCGCAAGGCGAGAGCGTCACGCTGCCCGCAGGACAGAACGGTTACATCACCCAGGCGCTCGGCGGCAGCTTCACCGTTTTCGTCGATGGCAACCTGTTCCGCATCGATGGTAAGGACGCCGACGCGATCGGCAAGGAAATGCCCGAGCCGCTAACGCTGCCCGACGGCGCCGGCGACGAAGCGGTCGAGAAGCTGGTCTGGCAGCAGTTGCGCACCTGCTACGACCCCGAGATCCCCGTGAACATCGTCGACTTGGGTCTCGTCTACGGATGCGAAATCGAGAATTCAGGCGATGGTTTGCGCAAAGTCAGTGTTTCGATGACGTTGACCGCGCCCGGCTGCGGCATGGGCGACATCCTCATCGAGGACGTGCGCACAAAAATCGAGGCCGTCCCGACCGTCTCCGAGGCCGACGTCGAGCTGACTTTCGACCCGCCGTGGAACCAGGCGATGATGTCCGATGTCGCGAAACTCGAAACGGGCATGATGTAGCGAAGCTGGGTCTTCGCGACAAGTTTTTTCCGGAGATTTTCGCCTGCCTGGGTCGGGCCTACCGATTGCGACGCCGTGCGCAATCGCAGTTGCGCGCGCGCCTGCAGCGCCGCGAGCCTTGGCGTCAGCCGTTCGATCGGGTGCATCTGCGCGGGCCGCGATGCGCAGCACGGATGCTCGGCTCGCCGCGGGCATATGTCCGTCTAGACGCCTAAGACCCTATACGGCTAGCCTTCCAAAAGCGGAGAAGAAACGAATTATTTACGAATGTGAGATGCATCACATATAACGTTTGGTTATTTACTAATCGTGTAATTTTCACAAAATCAGATAGTTACATGGTGCAACGCAAGATTGACAGCGAGCAACGCGGATTGTTAGCTTCGCGTCACTTGCCGTTCCGGGAAGGGGGCGCAAGTCCAATCTCTGCCACCGGTCGCGCGACGATAAACCCGTCTCATGGTCTGTGATACGCATGAAAGGCAATCCGCGCTCTGTCAGGGATGACACAGGGAGAGGGCGGGGCTTGAGGATGCGTGGG
>JBDTYX010000172.1:0-7014 GCA_040005435.1 Rudaea sp.
TGCCTTCCATGATGCCCTTGATCTCGCGGAACTGGCGGCGCACTTCCTCGACCACCGCGCTCGCCGAACGACCAACCGCTTCCATCGCCATCGACGCGAACAGATACGGGATCAGCCCGCCAATCAGCAGGCCGATGATCACGTAGTGGTTCGACAGGTCGAACGTGATGCCCTGAAGGCCCGGCTGCAGATTGAGGTTATGCGTGTAGTCGGCGAACAGCACGAGCGCGGCGAGACCGGCCGAGCCGATCGCGTAGCCCTTGGTCACGGCCTTGGTTGTGTTTCCGACCGCGTCGAGCGGGTCGGTGACCGCGCGCACTTCCTTCGGCATGTCGGCCATTTCGGCGATGCCGCCTGCGTTGTCGGTGATCGGACCGTACGCGTCGAGAGCGACGATCATTCCGGTCATCGACAGCATTGCGGTCGCCGCGATCGCGATGCCGTACAGGCCCGCGAACGAATAGGCACCCCAGATCGCGGCGCACACCGACAGCACGGGTAGCGCGGTCGATTTCATCGAGATGCCGATGCCGGCGATGATGTTGGTCGCGTGACCGGTCGTCGATGCCTGAGCGACGTGGCGCACCGGCGCGTATTCGGTCGCGGTGTAGTACTCGGTGATCACGACCATCGCGGCGGTCAGCACGAGGCCGATCAGCGCGCAGAAGTACAGGTTCATCGCGCCGACCTTCGTGCCGGCCATGAGTTGCGTCGTGATCGGGTAGAACGCGATCGCGGCGATGATCGCCGAGACGGCCACGCCGGCGTACAGCGCGTTCATGATCTTTGCGCCGGGCTTGGTCTTGACGAAGAACGTACCGATGATCGAGGCGATGATCGACACGCCGCCCAAGACCAGGGGATACAGCACTCCGTTAACGCCGACGTCTGCGACGACCACGCCGCCGAGCAGCATCGTCGCGATCAGCGTGACCGCGTAGGTCTCGAACAGGTCGGCGGCCATGCCGGCACAGTCGCCGACGTTGTCGCCCACGTTGTCGGCGATGACGGCCGGATTGCGCGGGTCGTCCTCGGGAATGCCCGCCTCCACCTTTCCGACGAGGTCGGCACCGACGTCGGCGCCCTTCGTGAAGATGCCACCGCCGAGACGCGCGAAGATCGAAATCAGAGACGAGCCGAACGCGAGTCCGACCATCGCGTGAAGTGCACGCGTCTGGTCAAAACCGAAATGCAGCAGGGTCATGTAGTAACCGGCAACGCCGAGCAGGCCGAGGCCGACGACGAGCATGCCCGTGATCGCGCCGCCGCGGAACGCGACGGCGAGTGCGGCGGCCACACCGGAACGCGCCGCCTCTGCGGTGCGCACATTGGCGGCAACCGAGACGTTCATTCCGATGAAACCGGTCGCGCCGGAGAGGATTGCACCGATCGCGAATCCGATCGCGGTGGGCCAGCCCAGAGCGAAACCGATGATCACGAAAAGGATCACGCCGACGATGCCGATCGTCGTGTACTGACGGTTGAGATAGGCGCGCGCGCCCTCTTGGATCGCCGCAGCGATCTGCTGCATGCGCTCGTTGCCGGCGGGCTGGGCCATGATCCAGCTGCGCGACCAGACGCCGTAGACGATCGCCAACAACGCACAGACGGGCGCGACCCAGTAACCATATTGTTGCAACATGCAGCTCTCTCCCTTGGAACAGGCTTTTTCAGTTGTTGAACGGCGGGTTATCCAGAAAACGCCCCAGTATACCTGCGAAATTAGGACGTTTCAGCGCAGCCGCGGTGCGCGTGCCAGTGCCCAGGCCTCGATCCGCGCGGCCCCCGATTTGCGCAGCACCCGCGCGCACTCGCGGATCGTGGCGCCCGTAGTCATGACGTCGTCGACGAGGGCGATACGCGTGGGCAATGGCTTGCCTGCGATCGGCACGAATGAAAATGCGCCACGCAGGCTGCGACGTCGGGCCGCGGCATCGAGGCCGGTCTGCGCCGGGGTCGGCCGATCGCGACGCAGCAGGTTCGTGACGACCGGCACGCCGAGGTCACGCCCGAGCGCGCGCGCGAGTTCGAGCGCCTGGTTGTAACCGCGTTCGCGAAGGCGATCGCGATGCAGCGGTATCGGTACCAGAACGTCGGGCAGGGCCGCGACGCTGCCGTCGGCGAGCGCGTTCCGGATCGCGTGTGCCCATAGGTCGGCGAGGACGCGTCCGGCGGCAAGGCTGCGGCCGAACTTGAGCCCGGTCAGCAACAGGTCGAGCGGATGTGCGTACTCGAACGGCGCGAACGCCGCGTCGAACGGCGGCGGGCGCGCGAGGCACTCGCCGCACAACGGCGCGTCCATGGACAGCGGCAATGCACAGCGTGCGCAGGCGTGGCGGTTACGGACGAGGTCGCCGGCGCAGGCCACGCAGAGGTCGCGTGGCGCGTCGCCGCATGCGCCGCAGAGCAGGCAGCGCGTCGGCAGCAGGCGGTGACTGCGCGATCTGCTGTCAACCGAGGACATCGACTTCAGGTTGACAGGCATCGGAGGGCTATCCACACTTTGCGCACTCTACGCCGCGCGCCCGCGGCGCATGTCAGCCAATGGAAATCCGTCATGTCCGCCATCGCCCCCAACCTCGAGCGTCACGACTGGTCGCGTGGCGAGGTGCTCACCCTGTTGGAGCTGCCGTTCAACGACTTGATCGCGCTTGCGCAGCAGGTGCATCGCGCCCGCCACGATGCGAACGCGGTGCAGGTATCGACCCTGCTCTCGATCAAGACCGGCGGCTGCCCCGAGGACTGCGCGTACTGCCCGCAGAGCGCGCGCTACGCGACCGGAGTCAAGGCGGAAAAGCTCATGCCGCTCGCGGACGTCGTCGGCAAGGCGCGCGACGCCAAGGCCGCCGGCGCGACGCGCTTCTGCATGGGCGCGGCTTGGCGCGCGCCGAAGGATCGCGACGTCGACCGGGTCGTCGAGATGGTCGCTGCCGTGCGCGCGCTCGGCATGGAGACCTGCGCGACGCTCGGCATGCTGAGCGCAACCCAGGCACACAAACTCAAGCGCGCCGGGCTCGACTACTACAACCACAATCTCGACAGCGCGCCCGAGTTCTATGCCGAGATCATCCATACGCGCGATTTCCAGGATCGCCTCGACACGCTCGGTAACGTGCGCGACGCGGGCATGAAGACCTGCTGTGGTGGCATCGTCGGCATGGGAGAGTCGCGTGAGCAACGCGGCGGCCTGCTGCAGACACTGGCCAACCTGCCCGAGCACCCGCAGTCCGTGCCGATCAATCGTCTCGTGCGGGTGGCCGGCACGCCGCTCGCGAGCACCTCGCTGCTCGATCCGTTCGAATTCGTCCGCACGATCGCCGTCGCGCGCATCCTCATGCCCGCGTCGATCGTGCGACTGTCCGCGGGTCGCGCAGAGATGAGCGACGAGTTGCAGGCGCTGTGCTTCCTCGCAGGGGCAAACTCGATCTTCTACGGCGAGAAGCTGCTGACTACGGGCAACCCCGACGTCGAACACGACCAGGCGTTGTTCGCGCGCCTCGGCATCGTGCCGATGCAGGTCGACGTCGAACCCGGGCTCGACCAGGCCGGCCACGTGCCGAGTGTCCCCGTGACCGTGCACGCCGACATCTCCGCGACCGCATCCGCGGCCTGACCTCGCCGTGCGCGATCGCTGCGCATCGCCCAACATGACCAGCCTCGTGCTCGAACGACTCGCAAGCACGCACGCGGCGCACGCGCGCGAGGGGTTACTGCGTCAGCTACGCGTGGTGGAGTGCATCGACGGCAACCGAATCCGCATCGCGGGTCGCGCGCTGCGCAATTTCGCGAGCAACGACTACCTCGGGCTCGCGCAACATCCGCTGCTGCGCGAGGCGCTGGTTCGAGCCGCCGTCGAATGGGGCGTCGGCGCGGGCGCCGCGCACCTGCTCGGCGGCCACCGCGAGGAACACGCGAGGCTCGAGGAAAAAATCGCGCGCTGGCTCAGACGAGACCGCGCGCTGCTGTTCTCGACCGGATACGTGGCAAACCTTGGCGTCTTGCAGACGCTGCTCGGCGCGAACGACGTCTGCGTCGAGGACAAGCTCAACCATGCGAGCCTGATCGATGCGGCGCGCCTCGCCGGCTGCGGCATGCGCCGATACGTGCATGCCGACGCCTGCAGCGCACGGCGCCAACTCGACGCGACCGGCGAGACGCCAGCATTGCTCGCTACCGACGGCGTGTTCAGCATGGACGGTGACGTCGCGCCGCTGCGCGAACTCGCCACGCTGTGCGAGGCCAGGCGCAGCGCACTCATGGTCGATGACGCGCACGGCATCGGCGTGCTCGGCATCGACGGCGAGGGCAGCGTCGGCGAGAGTGGGCTTTCGCAGCGCGACGTACCGATCGTCATGGCGACGCTCGGCAAGGCGCTCGGCGTCGCCGGTGCGTTCGTCGCAGGCAGCGCGACGCTCATCGAGGGCCTGGTGCAGTTCGCGCGCGGCTACATCTACACGACGGCGATGCCTCCGGCGCTTGCGGCAGCGACGAGCGTCGCGATCGACGTCGCGCGCAACGAAACCTGGCGGCGCGCGAAGCTTGCTCGTCTCGTTCGCCATTTTCGCGAGGGCGCCTCCGAGCGCGGCATCGAGATCTTGCCGTCGCGCACGCCGATCCAACCGGTGTTGATCGGCACGAGTGCTGATGCGGTGAATGCCGCCGCACGGCTCGAGGCGGCGGGATTCTTCGTGCCGGCGATCCGCTCTCCGACAGTGTCGAAGGGCAAGGCGCGTCTGCGCGTCACGCTCTGCGCCAGCCACGAAGAGGGGGATGTCGAGCAATTGCTCAACGCGCTCGCGCATGCAGTTGCGGCCACGCGCACGAGAGGCAACGCAATCGATTGAACATACACGTCGAAATCCAGGGAGATGGCCCCGACCTCATACTGATCCACGGTTGGGCCATGCACGCGGGCATCTTCGCGCCATTGACGCCGCTGCTGGCTGCGCATTTCCGCCTGCATCTGGTCGACCTGCCCGGACACGGATTCAGTCGCGGCGACGACGGCGCCGTTGACGCGCGCGGATGGGCGGCGCGCGTCGCCGCGCTGACTCCAGCACGCGCGATCTGGGTGGGCTGGTCTCTCGGCGGGCTCGTCGCACTGTACGCCGCGCTCGACGCGATTGGACAGCCGCGCGCGCTCGTCGAGATCGCCGAATCGCCGCGGCTGCTCGCAGCTCAAGACTGGCCGCTCGGCATCGCGCCCCGCGCGCTCGCCGACTTCGCGAGCGGGTTGCAGCGCGACTACAGGCGCACGATCGAGCGCTTCCTCGCGCTCGAACTGATCGGCAGCGCGCATACGCACGCGATGTTGCGCGAGCTCAAGTCCCACGTATTCGAGCGCGGCGAGCCCGACAAGCGCGTGCTCGTCGAGGGACTTCGGCTGCTCGAGACCGCCGACCTGCGCGAGCGTCTGCGCGACCTGCGTGTGCCGAGCCTGTGGATCGCAGGACGACGCGACCGCCTCGTCGCGGCCGATGCGATGCGCTGGTCCGCGCAGCGCGCGGCGGGGACCTTCGCCGAGATCGACGCCGGGCACGCGCCATTCCTGAGTCATCCGCAGGAGGTCGCCGATGCGATTGAACGATTCGCGCGGACGCTCGCGCCATGACGCCGCCGTTCGATGCGAGCCATATCCGGCGCGCATTCGGCCGCGCGGCGCGGAGCTATCGCGAGCACGCCGTGCTGCAGCGAGAAGTAGAACTGCGCCTGCTCGAGCGCCTCGAATATCTGCAGGCCGCGCCCGCGCGCGTTCTCGACATCGGCTGTGGTCCGGGCAACGCCGTCGCGGCGATGCGGCGGCGCTGGAAGAACGCGCAGGTCATCGCGCTCGATCTCGCGCTACCGATGCTGCGTGAAATCAAGTCGAGCTGGTTGCGGCGCGCGGCGCGCGTCAATGCAGATGCGCGCGCGTTGCCGCTCGCCGATGCGAGCGTCGATGTGATCTTCTCGAGCCTCGCGCTGCAATGGATCGACGACCTGCCCGTGCTCTTCGACGAATTCCGGCGCGTGTTGCGGCCAGGCGGCTACCTCGTTTTCTCGACGTTCGGTCCAGACACGCTGCACGAGCTGCGCAGCGCGTGGCGAGAAGTCGACCGCGCGCCGCACGTGAGCATGTTTCCCGACATGCCGCGCGTCGGCGATGCGCTCATGCTGGCAGGGTTCCGCGATCCGGTGCTCGATGGCGAACACTTTACGCTGACTTATGCGGATGCGCCGACGCTGATGCGCGAGCTCAAGGCGATCGGCGCGACGAATGCCGATTCGCGTCGCCGCCGCGGGTTGACCGGCCGCGCTTCGTTGCAGCGCGTCGCAGCTGCCTACGAAACTTTTCGCGAGGACGGAGTGCTGCCCGCGACGTACGAGGTCATCTATGCGCATGCGTGGTCCCCGCCCGCGGGTCAGCCGCGGCGCGGCGGCGGCGCCGACATCGCGAGTTTTCCGGTCGAGCGTCTGCGCGGCTCGCGACGCTGAGCGGCGGGTGCTCTTGCCCGCGTCCGCGCCGCAGGCAGCCTGCGCCGGCGCGCGCGACGGGGCGCCGCAACAGCGACGGCCCGCGTTTCGCCGGGCCGCGATGCGCCGAGTAAGCCGCTAGCCCTTGACCTGCGCATGGCGAAAGCATCCGACGAAATGGTCGTTGACCATGCCCGTCGCCTGCATATGCGAGTAGATGATCGTTGAACCGACGAAATTGAAGCCGCGCTCGCGCATGTCGCGGCTGATCTCGTCGGACAACGCGGTGCGTGCGGGCACGTCGCCGCGCCCGCGCCAGCGATTGCGCAACGGCTTGCCACCCACGAACGACCAGAAATAGCGATCGAGGCTGCCGAACTGCGCGATGACCGTGAGCGCCGCGCGCGCGTTGTTGCGTGCGGAGTAGATCTTGAGGCGATTGCGTATGAGCGCGGGATCGAGCAACAGTTTTTCGAGCGCGGCGTCGGTCATGCGCGCGACGCGTGCGATATCGAATCCGCGAAACGCCTTGCGATAGGCCTCGCGCTTGTTGAGCACGGT
>JBDTYX010000022.1:0-23296 GCA_040005435.1 Rudaea sp.
AGCTGCGCGTGTAGCCGAACACCTGCGCGACGTGGGCGCGTTCGGTCAGCACCGCGTCGACGCGCAGCGTCCCGCCTTCGTTGACGAGCACGATCACGAGTGGCGCGACGCGCTCGACGCCGAAGATACGGCCGACGAGGTACGCGCGCCGCTCGCGGTAAAACACGGTCTCGAGCAGCTCGATCGCGCGGATCGGGTCGAGGCTGCCGACCCCGAGGTTCCAGTCCGACAGGCGTTGCGACAACGCTTCGGCAATGCGCAGAGCACACAGCGCCGTATGCGCATACGGGACCGCAAACGCGTAATCGTCGAGGATGCTCTGGCAGATGCGCGGCAGGTTGCCCCAGACGGCGTAGCTGTGGCGCGCCACCGGGTGCGTGATGCGGTCGGTCGGCTCGATGTCGAGCGCGACGAACTCGATGCCCGCATCGACGCCACGCGGGCGGAAGAAGCGCCGCGTCAGCGTGTTGTAGAAGGTCTTGTTGAGCTCCTTATCGAGTTGCGGCGCGATGAGGTCGGCGAAGCCGCGGCGGATCGACAGCCACAGCGAACGATCGCGCGCACGGGTACGCAGCAGCGTCTCGAGGCGCTGCGTCGTCGCGCGCACGCAGATGTCATAGAGATCGATGCGTTCGAGCGCGTCGGCGCGCGCGGAGACGAAGTCGCGCGCTTCGAAGCGCTGCTGCGCGCGCCGCGTGATCGCACGAAAGCGTTCGTTGTAGTGCGCGAACCCGTTGCGGATGTCGAGCGCGGCGGCCTCTGCCAATGCGGCATCCATGGAGGCAGGGTGCGGGGGGACGGCGTCCGGTTCGGAAGGCGACATGGCTTCGGCTAAGGTAGCGCAAATCGCCATTCGTCGCGGCGTGTCTGCCGAGCACGCAGGGCAAGGCATCGCCGCCGACCTGATCGCGGATGCCGACCGTACCGTGGCACACGATTTCCACGCCACGCTCGCGTTCACGTGGCCGCGTTCTGCCCGTCAGTCGCTATTCGGTTCCGATGATGGCGCGCCGCAATTCGCACCCGGCTGCGGGCTCAACTATGCGACGACCGCGCGCGGCTGAAAATCTTGGCACCGCGACGCGCGCGCCCGGACGATCATGCTCCGCGCTTCGGCCGCGCCGCGGTCTCGGCGAGATAGCGGCGCACTTCGGCGACCAGCCATTCACGAAACGCGACGAGAGGCGGGTGTGCCGCGTGCCGCGGCGGATAGACGAGATAGTGACCGTACTCCGCCGGCATGCGCTCACGCGTCAGCAGCACGAGGCTGCCATTCGCGAGCAACGGCTGCGCGAGGATCAGCCGGCCCATCGCGACGCCGGTGCCTTCCGCGGCGGCCTTGTGCAGCATCTCGGCGTCGGTGAAGGTCGCACGGAAACGCTTCGGCATGACGCCGCCGAAGCGCGCGAACCAGCTCGTCCAGCGTTCGTTGTCGCTGGACTCGCCGAGCAGCGGCAGGTGGCCGATGCCGCCGAGCGCGGGCTTGCCGAAGCGCGCGAGCAGCGCGGGACTCGCGATCGGCGCGACCCACTCGTCGAACAGGTGCTCCGACTTGAGGCCCGGCCAGTTTCCCGCGCCGAGCCGCAGTGCGGCGTCGACCGGCTCACGCGCGAAGTCGACGAGCGCGGTGGTCGTCTGCAGGTTGAATTCGAGGCCCGGGTGCAGCGCCATGAAAGCCGGGATGCGCGGCAGCAGCCAGCTCGATGCGAATGAAGGCACCGCGCTAAGCGTCAACGCGTTTTCGGCGCCGGCGGTCGGTGCGGCGAACACGCGTTCGATGACCTCGAGCGGCGCGGCGATGCCGTCGAGCAGGCGCTGCCCTTCCGGCGTCAATGTCACGCCGCGCGGTCCGCGCACGAGCAACTGGGTATTGAGGCGATCCTCGAGCGCTCGCATCTGATGACTCAACGCGCTCACCGTCAGGCTCAACTGCGTCGCGGCACGCGTGAGGTTCTTCTCCCGCGCCACGCTGACGAACGCCTGCAAGGCATGCAATGGGGGCTTGGCCATGGGTGTCTACGAGCCTCGCAGAGTTGAGTATTGCTCAAGTCTGGGTTGCAAAACTATCGCTTTTTCGCGCGCCTGAACAGGCCTAACCTGCGTTCTCGAGAAACCGATGGGAGTCATCCATGCGCAACTGGCTTGAGCAAATCCACACACTGAGCGCGAGCCTGCTGTTCACCCAGGGGCATCTGCTGCCGCCCGCGGAACAGGTGCCCGCGCCGCCACGTCGCGCACGCAAGCAACCGGCGTCGGTCATCGAGCGCTGTGCCGAAGCGTGCCGCGGCCTCGTGCGCTGGCCGCGGCTCATCCAGCCGCATTGACCGCGCAGGAAATCGAGCGCTCGCATCGGCTGCAACCAGGGCCATCCACAGGCGAGCGGCGCACCGCGCAAGCGATGCTGCGTTGCGTTGCGCTCAGTCGGGCGCGCGCAGGCTTTCGATCTGCACCGCGATGCGTTCGGCGCCGTCGGTGCTGTCGCGACACACGCGTGACCAGTGCGCGCAGGCCTGCGAGAGGCGTTCATCGTCGAGGTGGGTCAACGCGTGGCGCCAGCCTCGCGCCGATGCCGAATGCCGCAGCTGCCGCGCGACGCCAAGCCGCTCTAGCCGCGCCGCGTTGTCGAACTGATCATGCGCGAACGGCGTGACGATCTGCGCGATGCCCGCCCACAGGCATTGCGCTGACGTGCCGACGCCGCCGTGATGGACGAACGCGCGCAGCCGCGGCAGCAGGCGATCGAACGGCACGTAGCGGACATGCCGCACCCACGCCGGCAACGCGTCGGGCAGCTGATCGCGATACGGCGTGATCACGACCGCACGCAGGCCGAGTGCCGCGCACGCCGCGAGAGAGCGCGCGAACCACGGCCGCGCATGCGCCATCGCCGAGCCCGGCGTGATCCCGACCGGTGCGGGGCCCGCGGCGAGGAACGCGGCGAGCGCGGGCTCGACCCCGCGGTCGTCGTCCGCGTGCCAGCGCGGAAAGTCGGCCGTCACGCTCTGCGCGGGCCAGTCCGACTGCGGCGCGGCGAACCAGCTCGGAAACGCGTTGATCACGAGGTCGGGCGAGTTCTGCCACGCGCTCACGACGCGCCGCACCGGTCCCAGTCCGACCTGCGCGCGAAAAGCGTTGAGATCGGCAGCCACCGCACCGTCGAGTAGCCAACGGTCGGAAACGCGCAGGATGCTGCGCACGCACCAGGCCGGCAGCCGGCGCAGCCACGGGAAGCCAGGAAACACCGCCGGATCGAGCGCGGAGAACATGAGACTAGGCGCGAGGTGCACGGTGGCGCCGCGCAGGAGCAGCGTCTCTTGCGCACAGCGGCTGCTCCAGGCGAGCGAACTGCCGACCAACACGCTGTCGGGCGTCGCGCGCGCGATCAGCTGCTCGTAGGCGTCGCGCAGCGTCGGCTTCATCGCGCGCCACATCGCGGAGAAGCCGCGCAGGCCGTGCCATATCTGCGGATCGGCGACGCCACGTTCGTAGTCCGTGCTCGTTCCGATCGGCACGAACGGCACGCCCGCGGCTTCGATGCGCGCCTTGAAGTAGGGTGAGGTCAGCAGTTCGACCGCGTGACCGCGCCGCTTGAGCGCGGTCGCGATCGCGAGAAACGGATGCACGTCGCCAGCGCTGCCGACACACGAGATCAGCACGTGCATCGGGCGAATCGGCGGCGGGAGCGAGGCGTTCACGCCCGCCGCGGCAAGTCGCACTCAGAGATAGCGGATCAGCTCATCGCCGAATTGCGAACACTTCACTTCGGTGGCGCCTTCCATCAGGCGCGCGAAGTCGTACGTGACCTTCTTGCCCGCGATCGCCTTGTCCATCGCGCTGATGATCGCGTCGGCGGCTTCGGTCCAGCCCATGTAGCGCAGCATCATCTCGCCGGACAGGATCACCGAGCCCGGGTTGACCTTGTCGAGATTGGCGTACTTCGGCGCGGTGCCGTGGGTCGCCTCGAACACCGCGTGGCCGGTCAGGTAGTTGATGTTGCCGCCCGGCGCGATGCCGATGCCGCCGACCTGCGCTGCGAGCGCGTCGGAGAGATAATCGCCGTTGAGGTTGAGCGTCGCGATGATGTCGAACTCGTCTGGGCGCGTCAGCACTTGCTGCAGCGTGATGTCGGCGATCGAGTCCTTGATCAGCACCTTGCCGGCCGCGAGCGCCGCGTTCTGCTCGGCGTTCGCCGCGGCCTCGCCCTTGGCGGCCTTGGTTTTCTCCCAGGTCTCCCAGGTGTAGGTGTCGTTAGCGAAGAATTTCTCGGCGACCGCATAAGCCCAGTTGCGGAAGGCGCCTTCCGTGAACTTCATGATGTTGCCCTTGTGCACGATCGTCAGCGACTTGCGCTTGTTCTTGACCGCGTACGAAATCGCGCTGTGCACGAGGCGCTCGGTGCCGAGCTCGCTCACGGGCTTGATGCCGATGCCGACGTTGACGCCGACCTCGCGGTGCGGCATGCCGATGCCCTCGAGCTGCTTCTGCCAGGCCTCGGCCTTGGCCTTGGTGCCGAAACGAATCTTGTCGAACGCCTTCGGATCGTTCAGCGCGATGAAGTCGAGCAGCTTCTGCGCGGCGTCACTGCCCGCGGCGTATTCGATGCCCGCGTAGATGTCCTCGGTGTTCTCGCGGAAGATCACCATGTCGACCTTCTCCGGCGCCTTCACGGGCGAAGGCACGCCCTTGAACCAGCGTACCGGCCGCAGGCAGACGTAGAGATCGAGCATCTGGCGCAACGCGACGTTGAGCGAACGGATGCCACCGCCGATCGGCGTCGTCAGCGGACCCTTGATCGAGACGAGATAGTCGCGGCAGGCCTGCACGGTCGACTCTGGCAGCCACGTGCCGAACTGGTTGTTCGCCTTCTCGCCGGCGTAAACCTCGAGCCAGTGGATCTTGCGTTCGCCCTTGTAGGTTTTCTCGACCGCCGCATCGAGCACACGCACCGAAGCGCGCCAGATGTCGGCGCCGGTGCCGTCGCCTTCGATGAACGGGATGATCGGATTGTTCGGCACGCTGAGGCGGCCGTCCGCGATGCTGATCTTGGCGCCGCCGGCGGGCGCGGTGACGATGGGGTCTGGCATGTTCGGCTCCTTCGAAAGGCGGGTAGTTTAACAGGCTGGCGATGCGCCGAGGCCGCGTCATTGGATCGGCGGTTGACCGAACCAGTGGTGGTCGGCGGCGATCTGCGCGACGTCGCCGACCACGAGCAGTGCGGGTGGTTGCACGCGATAGGCGGTCGCGCATTCGACGAGCTCGGCGAGCGTGCCGAGCAGCACGCGCTGGTCGGGCCGCGTGCCGTTCTCGATAATCGCAAAGTGGGTGCCGGCCGAAATGCCGTCGGCGTAGAGCTTGTCGCGCACGCTGGCGAACTCGGCGACGCCCATGTATATCGCGAGCGTCTCGCCCCCCGCGGTGAGTGCGTCGGACTCGCCCTCGCTGCGCTTGCGGTGCGCCGTCGCGAAGCGGATGACCTGCGCGTGGTCGCGATGGGTCAGCGGGATGCCCGCGTACGCGGCGCACGCGATCGCTGCCGTGATCCCGGGCACGATCGCATAGGGCACGCCATGCGCGCGCAGGAACTCGATTTCCTCGCCACCACGGCCGAACACGAACGGATCGCCGCCCTTGAGCCGCACCACGCGGCGACCCGCACGCGCCTGCTCGAGCATCAACGCGTTGATGCCGTCCTGCGGCGTATGCTGCCGGCCGACGATCTTGCCGACGTCGATGCGTTCCGCGTCGCGGCGCGCGAGGTCGAGGACCGCGGCGCTGACGAGCCGGTCGTGCAGGATCACGTCGGCTTCGTTGAGCACGCGCAACGCATGCAGCGTCAGGAGCCCGGGGTCGCCGGGTCCCGCACCGACGAGCACCACCGAGCCCAGTGGCGAAGAAGTCGCGCCCGCGACGGCGAGCGCGCGCTCGTGCGCTGCGAGCTCGCCGTCGAGCGCGGCCTCCGCCTCGTTGACGCGTCCCTGGCGGATCGCCTGCACCACGGGTCCGCGCAGCACGCGTTCGTAGAAGCGGCGGCGCGTCTCGACCTGGCCGAAGCGCGCGCGGATGCGCGAGCGCGAGCGCGCCAACAGTGTTGCGAGCACTCCCCAGGTCTCGTCGAAATAGGACTCAATACGCTCGCGCGCGAGACGCGCGAGCATCGGCGCAAAGCCGCCCGAGGAGATCGCGATGACCAGCGGCGAGCGGTCGACGATCGCCGGCACCTGGAACGTCGACAGTCCCGCATCGTCCACGACGTTGACGAAGATCCGCCGCGCCTTGGCGGCCGCCGCGATCTCGACGTTGACGACGCGGTCGTCGGTCGCGGCGATCGCGAGCCAGCGCCCGTCGAGTTGCTCGGGCGAGAAGCAGCGCGCGAGGTGGCGCACGCGTCCGCCACGCGCCCACTCAGCGAGCAGCGGCGTCAGCGCCGGCGCGACGACGTCGACCTGCGCATCGGCGGCGAGCAGCAGCGACGCCTTGCGCTCGGCGACGCTGCCGCCGCCCACCAGCAGCACCGAGCGTCCCGTCAGGTCGGCGAACAGCGGAAAGAGATTCATCGTGTCTCGCAGCGAGTGTCCGTGCGATTCTGCCACGGATCGCCGCGCGCGCCGCCGGTCGCGGCCGCGGCGGCTCGCGATCAGGCGTGGCGGTTCTTGTCGGATGTCTCCGCGAGCGTCTCGTCGGCGGGCTCGAGCTTGTCGCCGAGCAGCGTGCGCACGAAGACGTAGAACACCGGAATCAGCGCCACGCCGAGAAACGTCGCGAACAGCATGCCGCCGATCACGCCGGTACCGATCGCGTGGCGTGCGTTGGCGCCGGCGCCGGTAGAGATCGCGAGCGGCAATACGCCGAGGATGAAAGCGAACGAGGTCATCAGGATCGGCCGCAGGCGCAGACGCGCCGCATCGACGACCGCGATGCCGAGCTTGCGCCCGGCACGCTGCTCGGCGACCGCGAACTCGACGATGAGGATCGCGTTCTTAGCCGCGAGGCCGATGATAGTGATGATGCCGATCTTGAAGTAGACGTCGTTGGTCAGGCCGCGCAGGCTGGTCGCGAGGACCGCGCCGAGGATGCCGAGCGGCACGACGAGCAGCACCGCGACCGGAATCGACCAGCTCTCGTAGAGCGCGGCGAGGCACAGGAACACGACGAGGATCGAGAGCGAATACAACAGCGGCGCCTGATTGCCCGAGATGATCTCCTGCAGGCTCTGTCCTGCCCAGTCGAAACTGAAACCCTGCGGCAGGTCGGTCTGGATGATCTTCTGCATCGCGTTCATCGCCTCGCCGGTGCTGCGCCCTGGCGCTTGCGAACCGACGATCTCGATCGCCGAGTAGCCGTTGTAGCGCACGAGGCTTGGAGAACCCATCGTCCAGTGCGTCTTGACCACGTTGGAAATGGGGATCATCGCCGGCGTCTTCAGCGAGCCGCTGTTGGCGTTCGTGGCGAGCGTGCTCGGCACGTAGAAGCGGCCGAGCGCCTCGGGCGTCATCCGGAACGGCGCGTCGGCCTGCATGTTGACGCGCAGTATGCGGCCTTCGTAGAAGAAGTCGTTGACGTAAACGGGCGCGAGCATCAGCTGGATCGCGGTGTAGACGTCGGTCAGCGACATGCCCATCGACTGCGCCTGCACGCGATCGACCTGCATCGCGAGCTGCGGCGTGTCCTGCAGGCCGTTCGGACGTACGCCGGTCAGCGTCGCGGTCTCCGCGGCGGCCTTGCCGAGCAGGATGTTCTGCGCATTCACGAGCGCTTCGTGTCCCGCACCGGAACGATCCTGCAGATACATGTCGAATCCGCCGAACTGGCCGAGGCCGTTTATCGTCGGCAGGTTCACGACGAACGCCTGCGCATCCTTGATGCCCATGAAGATCGCACCGTTGAGCTGCTGGATGACCTTGCTCGCATCGTCGCCACGCTTGTCCCACGGCTTGAAGCGGAAGAAGGCGAGGCCGACGTTCTCGCCCTGGCCGACGAAGCTGAAGCCTGCGACCGTCACGACGCCATCGACCGACGGATTCTTGCGCCCGATCGTCTGCAGCTGGTCCATGACCGAGTTGGTGCGCTCGATGCTCGCGCCCGCGGGCAGCTGCACGATGCCCAGAGCGTAGCCTTGATCCTCTTCGGGCAGGAAGCTGCCGGGCAGACGGACGAAGAGGAACGCGCAGAGCGCCGACACCGCGAGGAACACGCTCATCCAGAGCCACTTGTGCCGGATCGCGCCACGAATGTGGCCGGTGTAAGTGTTTTGGGTCCAGTCAAACGCGCTATTGAACTTGCGGAAGATGAAGTTCTTCTTCGCGTCGTGGATCGGCTTGAGCAGGCTCGCGCACAGCGCCGGCGTGAAGCCGAGCGCGAGGAACGCGGAGAACGCGGTCGATAGCGCGATCGTGAAGCAGAACTGTCGATAGATTGCGCCGACGCTGCCGGCCTGCAGTGCGCTCGGAATGAACACGGCCATCAGCACGACCGCAATCGCGACGACCGCGCCGCTGATCTGCGACATCGCCTTGCGCGTCGCCTCTTTCGGCGACAGCCCCTCCTCGGACATGATGCGCTCGACGTTTTCGATCACGACGATCGCGTCGTCGACGACGATGCCGATCACGAGGACCATGCCGAACAGGCTCAGCTGGTTGATCGTGAATCCCACCGCGTACATGCCGAGGAAGCCGCCCATCAGCGCGACCGGGATGACGAGGGTCGGGATCACCGTGATGCGGAAGTTCTGCAGGAAGATCAGCATCACGAGGAACACGAGCACGATCGCCTCGAGCAGCGTCTGCACGACCTCCTCGATCGAGATCGTGATGAATTCAGAGGTGTCGTACGGCACGAACCACGACACGCCGGGCGGGAAGCTCTTCTGCAGCTCCGCGAGGCGCGCCTTGACCGCATTGGTGACGCCGAGTGCGTTCGCACCGGTCAGCAGCTGCACCGCGAAGCCCGCGACGGCCTGGCCGTTGTAGTGGACGTTGTGACCGTAGCTGAACGGCCCGAGTTCGATGCGGGCGACGTCCTTGAGGCGCACGCTCGAGCCGTCGGCGTTCGCGCGCAGGATGATGTTCTGGAACTGCTCGGGCGACGAGAAGCGCCCCTCCGCGACGACCGTCGCGTTGAAGCCTGTTTCCTTCGTTGCGGGTTCTGCGCCGAGCGAACCCGCCGCCACCTGCACGTTCTGCGCGCGCACCGCGGCGAGCGCGTCGGCGGCCGACAGGCTGAGACCATGCAGCTTGTCCGCATCGAGCCAGATGCGCATCGAGTATTCGGAGCCGAACTGGGTCGCATTGCCGACGCCGGGGATGCGCTGGATCTGGTCGAGCACGCGCGAGGCGAGCAGGTTGTTGAGCGCGTAGGAATCGAGAGAGCCGTCGTCGGACTTGAGCATGCCGACCATCAGGAAGCCCGCGTTGACCTTCGAGACGACGACGCCCTGCTGGGTCACCTCGGACGGCAGTCGCGGCGTCGCGAGCGATACCTTGTTCTGCGTCTGTACCTGCGCGATGTCTGGATTGGTGCCGGGCTCGAAGGTCAGCGTAATCGACGCGCTACCGTTCGAGCTGGAGGTCGAGCTGAAATAGGTCAGGTGATCGACGCCGGTGAGCTGCTGCTCGATCACCTGGGTCACGGTCTTTTCGACGGTGCTTGCGTCCGCCCCCTGATAGCTCGCGTTGACCGAGACCTGCGGCGGCGCTATCGCCGGGTAGGACTCGATGCCGAGGTTGAAGATCGCGATCACGCCACCGAGCGTGATCAGGATCGCGATGACCCAGGCGAAGATCGGGCGGTCGATGAAGAAATTTGGCATTGCAGATGTTCCTTCAGCTTGCGTCGCGGTGCGCGAGTGTCGGTCGCGACCGCTGCAGGGGGTGCCGACGCGCCGTCAGCGGCGCGTTTTCGCGCTATTTCTTCGCCGGCGCCGGGGCCGGGGCCGCCGCGGGCGCGCCCGCCGGTGCATCGGGCTGCCACGGCGTCGCCTTGGCGGTGCCGAAATCCTTGTGCTCCGCGTCGGGCTTGAGCCGCTGCACGCCCGAAACGACGACCTGGTCGCCGTCGTTGACGCCTTCGGTGGCGATCCAGCTCGCACCACGCAGCATGTCGGCTTTGATCCGCTTCTGCGCGACACGGCCATCCGCGCCGACGACGAACACGTAGGGTCCATTGGCGTCACGCTGCACGGCCTGCTGTGGAATGAGCCACGCGTGGGCGAGCTCGCCCAGCGTCAGGCGCACGTTGACGTACTGGCCCGGCAGCAGCGTGTGTTCGGGGTTCGCCACGCTCGCGCGCAGGCTCACCGCGCCGGTCGATGCGTCGACGGCGGTATCGGAGAAGTCGAGTGTGCCCGCGGCGGGTGCGGGCTTGCCATCGGAAGACAGCAGCTCCACCTTGGCTTTGTTCTGCTCGGCCAGCCGGACCTTGCCGCTCGCGGCCTGGCGACGCAGGCTGTCGATCTCGCCGAACGCCTGGCTGAAGTTGACATAGATCGGATCGATCTGCTCGACCGTGGTCAGTAGCGTCGCCTCGCCCTGGCCGACGAGCGCGCCTTCGGTCACCTGCTGCTGACCGGCGCGCCCGGAGATCGGCGCCGTGACCGTGGTGTAGCCGAGCGAGATCTTCGCCGAGTCGACGTTCGCGCGCGCCTGCTGCACGCTGGCGCTCGTCGTGCGTTCGTTGGCGACCGCGTTGTCGAGGTCGGTCTTCGACAACAGGCCCTTGCCCGCGACCGCGCGGGCGCGATCCGCGGCGGCCTTCGCGTTCGCATAACTCGCCTGCGCCGCCGCAAGATTCGCGGCCTGGGCGTTGTAGGCCGCGCGCAATGGCGCGGGATCGATCTCGAATAGCGGCTGCCCTCCCTTGACGTCGCTGCCTTCGACGTAGACGCGTTTCTGCAGGATGCCTGCCGCGCGCGCCCGCACGTCGGCCGTTCGCGTCGCCGAGAGACGGCCGACGAGATCCTGGGTCAGCGGGACGGCCTCGGCCTTGGCGCTGACGATGCCGACCTCGGGAGGCGGCATTTGGGGCGGTTGCTGTGCGCCTTTGCTGCAGGCGCAGAGCAGGGCAGCGAGGACAACGAGGCTGGCGTTGGCTTTGTTCAACATGAGTGGCGCGCACTCCGGGCTGGCGAAGTCAGGGACGGTGGATTGGAACGGCGTCGGGCAGTGACCGATGCCAATTTATGTACTGGCTAGTATAAGGAATTCCTGTATTCACGTTTCGTGACAATGGACGAAAGTCTTTGCTGCGAAACTTCAGTGGCGGTGCGCGCGGGTCAGGTATTCGGCACTCTGCATTTCGATCAGGCGGCTCTCGGTGCGCGCGAATTCGTTCACGAGCCTGCGTCCCTTATACAAATCGGGTGGCGCGGCGGGCGCGGACAGTACGAGGTTGACGCCGCGATCGTAGAACTCGTCGACGAGATTGATGAAGCGCCGCGCCGCGTCCTCGCGCACGCCCGCGGACGAGAATTGTGGGACGTTCGAGATCAGCACCGTGTTGAAGCTCTGGCCTATCTCGATGTAGTCGGCGACCGCACGCGGACCCTCACACAGCGCATCGAATTCGAACCAGATCACGCCGTCTGCGCGCCGCTTGACCTCGATCGGCCGGCCGTTCACGTCGATCGTCGGGTCGAGCCGTCTCGCGCCCGGAGCCAGGCGCGCGAAGCAGGCCTCGAGCTTGCGCTCTGCGTCTGCGCCGAGCGGCGTGAAATAGACGCCGGCGTGGGTCAGCTCGCGCAGGCGGTAGTCCTGGAAGGACAGCAGCTCGAAGATCGCGCAATTCGCCTCGAGCAGGTCGATCGCGGGCAGGAAACGCGTCCGTTGCAGGCCGTCCTTATAGAGATTGTGCGGCTCGATGTTGGAAGTGGTGACGAGGGTCACGCCGCGCGCGAACAGATGCTTGAGCAGGTTGGCGAGGATCATCGCATCGCCGATGTCGGTGACGAAGAACTCGTCGAGGCAGAACACGCGCGCCTGCGCGGCGAAGTGCGCCGCGACCGCGACAAGCGGATCCTCGTGACCCTTGAGGCGGTTGAGTTCGGCGTGCACGCGGCCCATGAAGCGATGGAAGTGCAGGCGCAGCTTCGCCTCGAACGGCAGCGCGTTGAAGAACAGGTCGACGAGGAACGTCTTGCCGCGCCCGACCGGTCCCCACAGATAGAGCCCGCGCACCGGCGGCGTCGCGCGCAGGCGCTGCCACCAGCGCGAATTCTCCGCCGCGACGAGTTCGGCATGCACGCGGTCGAACTCGACGAGCGCCGCCCGCTGCGCGGCATCGTCCTCCCAGCGCCCCTCGGCCACTCCGAGTGCATAGGCCGCACTGGGCGTCGTTTCGACCACCACGTTCATGCAGGCGCCGTATCCGGCAGATTGGCGCGTACGTGCTCCTGCACGAGCGCGCGCAGCTCGACCAACCGGCCGTGGAAGAAATGCCCGGTGTCCGCGAGCCTCACGAGGTCGGGCGGCGGCTGGCGCGTGGCCGCGAACGCGTACACCGCGGCCGGATCCACGACCTCGTCTGCTTCGCCCTGGACGATCAGCCATGGGCATGGCGGCGGCGAAAGCGTCGCAAAATCGCAACGCGTCACGGCGGGCGCGATCGTGATCAGCTGGCGCGTCGGCAGTTGCGCGCTCGCCCGTGTCGCCACGTAGCTGCCGAACGAAAACCCGCCGAGCCACAACGCGTCGTGCGGTCGCGCAGCGCGCAGCCACGCCGCCACTGCAAGCAGGTCATCGGTCTCGCCGGTGCCATCGTCGAACGCGCCGGCGGACGCACCGACGCCGCGAAAATTGAAACGCAGCGTCGCGACGCCGAGCTCGCGCAGCGCGCGGGCCAGCGTCGTCACCACCTTGTTGGTCATCGCACCGCCCTGCAGCGGATGCGGATGGCAGAGGATCGCGCTGCACGGTCGCGCCGTTTCGGGCGGCGGCGTCTCGCTGGCGCACTCGATGCTGCCGGCCGGCCCGGCGAGGGTGAACGTCGCCGTGCCGATGGGAAATGTGGATGCGCCTGCGGACATGAGTCGCGCATGATAGCGGCAGACGCGGCATCATGCGCGCATGAACCATCTCGCCCACGTCCTCCTCGCCGGACCCCGACCGCAGGCGCGATTGGGCGCGATGCTCGGCGACTTCTGGCGCGGCGCGCCCGATCCTTCCTGGTCGCACGACGTCGATGCCGGCGTCCGCCTCCATCGCAAAATAGACGTCTATACCGATAGCCATCCGATCGTAGCGGACGCGAGGCGATTGTTCGATCCGCCGCTGCGTCGCTACGCGGGAATCCTGATCGACGTCTATTTCGACCACGCGCTCGCGCGCGACTGGTCGAACTACGCGGACGAACCGCTCGCGGGGCTATCCGCTGGCGTCATCTCGCAACTCGCGTCGAGTGCGGCCTGGCTGCCTACCGACCTCAACCGCTTCGCGACCTACATGCGCCGGCACGGACTGTTCGCTGCCTACGCGCAGCGCGCGGTGATCGTGCAGGTGCTCGCCGGCATCGGCGCGCGCCTGCGCCACGAGAATCCTTTGGCTGCAGCCGAGCCGGCATTGTGGCGGCATGCGACCGCGCTGGACGCGGCTTTCGTGGGGTTCTTTGCGGATCTGCGCGCGGAGAGCGCGCGCCTGCGCGCGCGGTTCGGAATCGACTAGAGGATGCGATCGCGCGGGATCGTTACTTTACCTGGCCGACCATCCACTCGACGGTCGCCTTGACCTGCTCGTTGGTCAACGACGGATTGCCACCCTTCGCCGGCATCACGCCCTTGCCGCCCTGATAGCCCTCGATCGCATGCTTGACCAGCGTGTCGAGGCCTTGCGCAACGCGCGGCGCCCAAGCGGCCTTGTCGGTGACCACGGGTGCACCGGTCGCGGCGTTCGTGTGACAGGTCTGGCAGAGGTTGCCAAAGATCGTCTTGCCGTCGAGCGTACCGCCGTAGGCGACCTGCCCCGCCGCGGCTTTCGCGGCCGCGGCCTTCGCAGCCTCGAGCGCGGCGCGTCCGGTGTCGCCGGCGTAAACGCCGCCGACCGGTTCGATGCGCGCCTGGACTTCATCGGCATGCGAGGGATTCGCCGGAGGCGGATGTTTTGCGTACAGGTAGAGCGCGAATCCAATCAGCGCGAACATGACGACCACGAGGAAGCCGATCACCATGGAAAAGTGTCGGAGGAACACGCTGTCGGTCGAGGTAATCGGGTTGGTCACGGGCGCATCACCTGTTCAAGGCCGGCCTCGTCGGCCAGAAAGTAGCGACAAAGTATAACGGTGCCCGTCGTTCCGCGGAAGCGCAAAGCCGTCACGAGGGCGGCCACATACCCCGCAGACGGATCGCGCCCGCCTGCGGTCGTGAGTCGGGACGCATGCGCATCGCAGCGCGGTCGATGCGGCGCACCTTCCCCGCGAACGATGCCGCCGAGCCGCTGGGCCGAAAACCTCTCATGCCATGCCGCCATTCACGCCGATGACCTGGCCATTGACGTAACCCGCAGCATCCGAGCACAGGAACGCGATCAGGGCCGCGACTTCTTCGGGCTTGCCCGCGCGTGCGGCCGGCACGAGCTGGCGCACCTGCTCGGCGTCGAACGCCGCGTCGGCCATGCGTCCCACGATCACGCCCGGCGCGACGACGTTGACGGTGATTCCACGCGAGGCCATCTCGCGCGCGAGTGACTTGGCCGCGCCATGCAGCGCGGCCTTCGCCGCAGCGTAGTTGACCTGGCCGCGATTGCCGAGCACGGCGGCGATCGAGGACACCGCGACGATGCGGCCGAAGCGCGCGCGCCCCATCGGCAGCAACAGCGGCTGCACCGCATGGAAAAATCCGTGCAGCGAGACGTCAATCACGCGATGCCACTGGCTGTCGCTCATGCCCGCGAGCGGTGCATCATCGTGGATGCCCGCGTTGTGTACGACCGTGTCGATCGTGCCGGCCTCGAGCAGCGTCCCGATCGCAACACGCGAAGCCGCGCCATCGGTGAGATCGAACGTGACGGTCTGCGCCTCGCCGCCGGTCGCGACGATCGCGTCGACGACGCGCTGGGCGCGATCGGGATTCGCGTGGGCCTGCGCATACACGAAGCAGCCCTGCGCGGCCAGCGCGTGACAGATCGCCGCGCCGATGTCGCCGCTCGCACCGGTCACGAGGGCGCGGTGGCGTGGGCCTTGCAGCTTCGCAGCGGCGTTCATGCGAGCATTGTTGCACAGCGCGCCGACCCGCGATTAGGCTTGCCGCGCCCCGCCAGCTCGAGTCAGCACGCTCATGACAGTACCGATGTATAGCGTCCCGCTCGCCCACCGCCGGACCGAGAACCTGCACATCGTGTTCTGGCTCGCGAAGGACATCAGCTGGTGCCTGCTCTGGCGCGCACTCGGCATGTTCATGATCGTGCCCACGCTCGGCGCGGCGATCTACATCACATGGCGCGGCCGAGCGATCCGCACCGACTTCGCGCATAACCTCGCGATCGTGTTCTGGATCACCGCGAACGCGTGGTGGATGACCGCCGAGTTCTTCGACTTCGACGAGAAGCCACTCTGGCTCGGGGTCAGCGGGCGCGCGTTCGCACTGATCCCATTCGCGATCGGCGCGCTGATCCTCGCCTGGCACTATCTAGACGCGTGGCGCGTGCGCTCATTCGGCACGACCTCATAGCCGCGCAAGATGGATGGAACGAGAGTGCGCGTCGCTGATTGCGCGGGTACGTGCGGGCCGACCAGACGCCGATCGAATTCGTTGATCCTCCGGATTCCCTCCGAGCGCCGATCCGGACTCGCAGGCGCACGAATCGCCGCGCACGCCTAATGCGGCGCGATCGCCGCGCTACTGATCACGGCCGCCCGCCCCTGCGCGAGCTGACGCCCATGGTGTTCGATGTGGAAAGCATACTGCCAGCTCGTCTCGCCACCGAGCAGCCTCTGCGCGTGTACGTCGAGGTCGCCGGCGAGATCGTCGATGCGATCGACATGCAGTTTCACCGCGCGCAGAGACACGAGCAAGCCGGGCGCGGCGACGCCGCCATCGCGCTGCGCGAGCAGTCCGCCGTGCACGGCCATCGCCTGCGCGCCGTATTCGCAGAGGTGCAGCGCGCGCAACTTGCCGTCGCTGCGCAGCGGATTGTCGGGATCGCGATGCGATACGGCGGTCAGATGGATGTTGTCCTCGTCCCACGCGAGCACGCTGTCGAGCAGCGCCATCTTGCCGCGGTGCGGGATCAGTTGCTGCCACTCGGACTTGCGCAGGATCATCGTTGCTGCGAGCGCCGGGCCATGATGATCGACAGGCAGAAGTGGAAGCCCACGCCAAGCGCGACGGTCGCGCCGATCGCGCGCAGCACCGGCACCGATGAGGTCGCGAGCAGGCCGAACACGAGAACGGCGCTGATCACGCAGACGATCGTCGCATGCAGCGTGCGGCGCGACTCCGCCGGGTCATCGACGCGGCGCTCGAAGAACAGCGCGTAGTGCAGGCCGAGGCCCGCGGCGAGCGTCAGCGCAACGAGATGAAACAGCGACAGCGAGACGCCACCGATACGCAGCAGTGCGAGCGCGAGCAGCGTCGCGAGCGACATCGGCGCGATCACGTGCCAAGCGCGCGCCGCGTCACGAAACGCAAGCGCGACCGCGAGCGAGAGCAGCAGCAGCGCGACCACCAGGGCCGCGCCGATGCGCGCGCGATAACTCGCAACGAGCGACTCCGACGCGGCCTTCAGGTCAAGCAGGCGCGCCGCGCCCGACGTCGTTCGCGCGATCTTCGCGATCGCATCGGCATCGTGCACGCCCGACAGCGTCGCGAGGCCGAGCCAGTGGCCGTCGCGCTCACTCAACATCGCGCTCAGACGCGCGCCGAGCGGCGAAGACGAGAACGCGGCCGGGGTGAGCGGCGGCAGCGTGCGCGCGGTTTCAACGTCGTCGAGAAACGGGCCGAACAGGTCGGGCGCGAATTCGGTGTCCGCCTGCGCCTGCGCCAGTGCGCTCGAAAGCGCCGCCCGGTCGGGCAGTCGTGCCTGGCGCGCACGCTGCGTCGCGAGGCTCGGCAGGTAGCGGCTCGGCAGCTCGACGTCGTCGACCTTGCCCTCTGCGACCCATGTCGCGGCGAGCGCGGAGACCTTCTCCGACAGCGCGAGCACGCCGTCTGCGCTCTGCGCCTCGAGCACGAGCAGGTAACGCACATCGGGCGCGCCGAGTGCAGAGCGCAGCTCGCCTTCGCGCTTGAGCAAGGCGGGTGGCACCGGCGTCAAGGCCGATAGATCGTTCTGCCACAGCGGCGTCGGCGCCGCGGCGAGCAGCACGAGGGCGAGTGCGAGCAACGTCCAGGGCAGCCAGCGCAGGCGCGGCAGGCGGTCGAGCCAGACGCGGAAACGTTCGAGCCACGCAGCATTGGCGACGTCGCGAAACTTCACCGGCAGCACCGCGGGCAGCAGCCAGCGCGTCGTCGCGCCGGCGACGAGCAGCCCCGCGATGGTGAACGTCGCAAGCTGCTGCAGGCCCGCGACCGCGGACGCGAAGAATGCGACGTAGGCGATGCACGCCGAGACGATCGCGAGACGCAGCAGCGGCCAGACACCGAGCAGGCTCGCGCTCGCGCTCGCGCCGGCTCGGCGGTGGCTGAACAGCCGGATCGGATATTCCTGGGCGACGCCGAGCAGCGTGAAGCCGAACGCGAGCGTTATGCCGTGGATCGGACCGAACACGAGCGCCGTCACTGCGATTCCCGCGAGCGCGCCGCTCGCGATCGGCAGCGCAGCGAGCAGCAGCAGCGCCACGCTGCGATAGGCGATCAGCAGCAGCAGCGCGAATCCGGCCGTGCCGAGTCCCGATAGCCATTCGGCCTCCGCCTTCGTGTGGGTCGCCGCGAGCACGCTGAAGTACCCGGGTCCGCTCACCGAAAGCGTCGCTACGTCCGCGCCGTCGAGCTGTGCATACGCCTCCCGCAACGCGGCGATCGCCACGGCTTGCTGGGTTGGGTCGAACGCGGCCGCGCGCGTCTCGACGAGCAACAACGCGTTGCCGTCAGGGTCGCACCAGACACCGCCGCATAGTCGCGGCACGTGCGCCGGGGTCCAGCGCTGCGCAAGGATCAGAACCTCTCCGGTCGGATCGCGCGCGAGCAGCGGCTTGAGCAGCGTCGCCGCGGGTGACGCGAGATCCTCGATGCGCTGCTCGAGCTGGTCGTGTAGGTAGGCGCGGTCGAACTGCGCCGCGTCGAGCGTCGGCGACAGCAGGAAGCGATAGGGCAACAGCGCGGGATCGAGCGCGCCGAGGTCGCCTTCTCCGTCGAGCACGCGCACGAAGTGCGGGTCGCCCTCGAGCACGCGCGCGAGGCCGCGGCTGAGCGCGACGTTGCGCGCAGGATCGGCAGAGGCTCCGATCTCGAGCAGAAGCAGGCGCGACGCCGGCCCCTCGCCGATTTGATCGAGCAGCAGCCTCTGGTCCGGCGTCTGCGCAGGTGGCATGAAGCTGCGCAGGTCGCTCGACACGACGAGCGTGCGTTGCACGCAGAATGCGAGCGCGGCCAGCGCGACGAGCCATGCCGCGAGGATCAGGTAACCTCTCGAGGTCATCGGCTTTCGTGCGCGTCGCCGCGGCACAACGCCTCGGCCGAGGCCAGCGTCGGCTCGGCGAGCGGCGCAGCCGCCAGCTCAGCGAGCCGCATCACGCTCGCGTCGCCATCGCTTTCGTGCAGGCTCACGCAGCGCACCTCGTGGCCATTGCCGTCGACGACGAGGTCGCGCAGATGGCTCGCCAACGCGGCGGCGCGGGGCGTGAGCATGAGCTGCCAGCCATTGGTCCGCCGATCCAGGCGGATCGCGAACTGGCGGTCGAGCGCCGCGGCGTCGCCGCCGAGCAACGCGCTGAAGCTGCCGAGCAACGCCTCGAGTTCCGGAGCGCGCTCGAGCGAGAAGCGCCTTGGCTGCTTGCCTTCGCGCTGCACCTCCGCTTCGCCATTGGCGATCGAGGTGGTCTCGCGATAGGGGGCATCGACGCGCTTGCCGAGGACGCCGGCACCGCCGTAGTGCAGCTGACCGCGCAGCTGAAGCGGCTTGCGCAGCACATGCACGAAGCGGATTTCGGCATAGTCGGTGTCGGCGGGCGCGGGCAGCCTGAGTTGCGCAATCAGCGCGGCCGCGTCGGCGGCGACGGCCTCAGGCGGCGCTGCGGACGACGGCGCCGCGGCGAGCCACAATGTCGTCAGCAGGGCGATACCAGAAATCATAGAAGTTGAACCAGTTGTAGGGCGCGAGGCGCGTGTAGTGTTCGAGTCGCGTGGCGAACCTTTGGGCCAGTTCGCGCAGCTGCGCGGGCCGTTGGTCACGCACGAGCCTGATCTCGTCGGCGAAGGTTTCGAAGTACAGATCATAGCGATTGCCGCCACGATAGAGGCCCGCGCAGAACACCACGGGAAGTCCGAGCATCGAGGCGATCACGTAGGGAGCGAGCGGAAACGGCGCAGGCGCTCCGAGGAAATCCGCGGGACTCGTCTTCTCACCCGGGCGCGCGCGGTCGGCGAGCAGGCCGATGAGATCGCCCGACTGCGCCGCTTCGTGCAACGCGAGCGCGAGTGCTCCCGGATCATCGCCGGCGTTGATCACGTTGTTCGCGATCGTGGGGTTGAGCGCATGCAGCAGTTCGTTGAGGGCGGGCGTCTGCTTGAGGTCCATCACGGCGCGCACGCGCACGTCGGGGCGTTCCGCGCTCAGCGTTCGCAGCACTTCGAAGCTGCCGATGTGTGCGCCGAGCAGCAATACGCCTTTGCCGCGCGCCATCTGCGCGTTGAGGATCTCGAGCCCATGCACGCTGACCGCAAAGCGGTTCAGCTGGTCGTCCGTGAGCAGGAACAGGCGATCGAGAATCGTCGCGGCGTAGCAGTAGAGGTGGCGCATCACTTCGATCGCTTTGGCGGGACGACCGAGAACGCGCTGCAGATAGGCCCGCGAATCCCTGCGCTCGTGCGTGCGGCGCAGGAAGAAGTAGAGCGTGACCGGCAACAAGACCAGCCGCGCGCAGGTCCGCCCGAAGGCCAGGCCGATCCCGCACAACACGCGCATCGCGAGGCGTCCGCCTGCCTCGGGTCTTTCGTTCCAGGTTCTGCTCACGCGAGATCCTCGGCGACGATCTCGGCCTGTCCGGTCGCGATCAAGACGCCCGCGTGCAGCACTTTGAAGCGCACGCCATTGATGCCGTCTTCGAGGTGCAGGTCGGCGCGCTGTCCTGGCAGCAGCGGACTCAGGAACTTGACCTGCGGCAGGCCGACGACGCGCGCGAATCGCCAGCGCGTGAGCGCCGCGGCAACCTCGTCGAGCATGACGACGCCGGGCACGACCGGTCGTCCCGGGAAATGACCCTGCAGCGCCGGGTGATCTTCGGCGACGATGAACGAGGAATGGTAGGAGATGTCGCGCACGTCGGCGCATCTTCGCCCATGCGCGACGAAATGCAAGCCGACGTGCGTCATTCCTCGATCAGTTCCGGCCACGCGCGCGCGAGGCTGCGCGCGAACGCGACGAGGTTCTTGCGCGGCGCCTGCGGCAGCAGCCAGGCGCGCGCGCCGAACTCGGCCACGAACAGCGCCGCGACGACAGCGGGGAGGATGAGGCCACCGAACAGCGCGGGCGTGGGGAGCGCAAACGGCGGCCAGCCGCCATGCGCGCGTGCGGCGCAGGCGAGGCCGAGCAGCGTCAGCGCGAACTGGACCGCCATCCAGAGTTCCGTCAGGCGGCGCGCATAGCGTGCGATCGCAGGGTCGCCGAGTTGCCCGGGCCCATCGATCACGCGTATGGCGCGTGCGATCAGCGGTTGCCGGCCGGGCATCAGCGTGCGCGCGAAGAGCCATCCCGCGAGCCCCGCGAACGTTGCCGGCAACGCGTCGACCAGGAGGCCGACGCCGCCGGCGAGCCACGCGCCGAGGAGCACGACCGCGACCACCGCGATCGCCGGGCGCAAACCTTTCGGCGCACCGAACCACAGCGCTGCGATGACGAGGGGTGCGACCGCCGCGATGAAGCGGTCGTCGGACAACAGGTGCCCGAGCGCGACGAGGAGCAGGATCGAGAGCCAGACGGCGAGGCGCATGCTCGGCAACGCGCGGATGGCCGGAACCGTGCCGGCCGGCGCCGTCAGGCGGCGCGGTTCTGTTCGATGTACGACGACAGGCTGCGCAGGCTCGTGAAGATGCGCTTGTTGTCGGCGTTGTCCGAACGCAGCTGGAAGCCGTAACGCTTCGACACGGCAAGCGCCAGCTCGAGTGCATCGATCGAGTCGAGGCCCGATTCCGCCCCGAACAGCGGTTGCTCGGGGTCGAGGTCGACCGCTTTTAGATGCTCGAGATTCAAGCTGCTCACGATCAGCTCGGCCAGTTCGCCTTCGGCCGGTGTTTGTTCCGCCATCCCCATCCTCGTCTTTTTTTGTTTGGCGCGAAGCATTCGCGGTCGGCGACGGCCGTTCTAGAAACGCGCCGCTGCGGTGACTGTTTTGATGTCGATCTTGCCTGACCGCGCAAGGGAAAACCCTGTGCCAGTGTATCATGCGGGTCGTTGCAGACCTTTTAGGATGCGCCGTTTGGCTACGCGATGACACTGACGTCCTATTCCAGCTTGCCGAGCGCGCCGCCGCGAGCGCAGGGCACGCTTCCCGATCTGCGCCTGGGCTATCTCCACGAACCGCTGGACACGCTGCTGGACGATCCGCGCGTGCTCGCGGTGGTCGGCTTCGGCGATGCCCCCGCGCGGCATGCCGACCCCCGCTATTTGCGCGTCGCGCTGCAGTGCGACGTGGCGACGCCGTTCGAGGTCTGGCGCAGTCGTGGCCCGGTGACGATCGGCTCGCAAGGCCCGCTGCGCTGGGCCGCGGATGCAGACTACGAATTCGGCGTGATCGAACTCGATGAGGCCGCGCATGGCGGCCTCGCCGCCGCCGCCGAGCTCGCGTACACGGCCATGGACGCGCACTTTGCCGCCGCCAGCGCGCTACGCTTTCCGCTGCGCATCTGGAACTACCTCGATGCGATCAATCTCGGCGCGGGCGACGAAGAGCGTTACCGCCAGTTCTGCTCCGGCCGTGCGGCCGGGATGCGGCAGGGTTTCGCGCGCGGCTATCCGGCCGCGACCGCGATCGGCGTGCGTGACGGACGACGCACGCTGCAGGTCTACTGGCTCGCGGCGCGCCATTCCGGCGAAGCGATCGAGAACCCGCGCCAGTTGAACGCATGGCGGTATCCGCGCCAGTACGGGCCCGACGCGCCGAGCTTCGCGCGTGCGATGCGCGCACCCACGGCGAGTACACAAGTATACATTTCCGGTACGGCGGCGATCGTCGGCCACGTGTCGCTGCACCACGACGATTTCGCCGCGCAGATGGGCGAGACGCTCGCCAATCTCGACAGCCTGCTCGGCGCCGCAGGCGTCGAGGAAACCGAGCGCTTCGGCGCGCGGTCGGTGCTTAAGGCCTACGTGCGCCGCGAGCAGGACCTCGCGGTCGCACGCGCTCTGATCGCTGCGAGCGCGGCATCGGCAACTCCACTGCTGCTGCTGCGCGCAGATATTTGCCGCTCGGAACTGTTGATCGAGATCGACGGCGTGCAGGGTACGTCGAACGGGACGGCGGACTAGCGAGGATCGCGCAGCGGACGCGGCGCGCGCGCGGCCGACTCAACCTTGCCGCCACGTCGCCGCGCCGCGCTGCAGTGCGAACACGACGGCGCCGATGGACCAGGCCAGCGACATGTTGAAGATCAGATGCCCCTGCTTGGGCACGTCAGCCAGGCCGTCGCCGAGCACTGTGATCGCGAGCGTGCCGAGGGAGACAACGACGGTGAATAGCGTGCCGGTGAGCAGTCTCGGCCAGCGTCGCCAACGGTGCCACCAGAGCAGCGTCGGCAGCGCTACGAAAGGCGCCCCGAACAGCAGAACGCGCAGCCACGGATACTCCGACAGCGCTGTGCTCAGCGTGAAATAGCCCGCGGGCAGGCGCTCGAAGTCGCCGCCCTCGACGAGGCCGAGGCCGGGCGCGAGCCATGGGTCGAGCGCGCGGACACCCTGCGCGCCGAGACGCAGCGCGAGATCGGGTTCGCGCAGCAACGTCATAAGTTCGCGCGAACGCGACACCTGGCTCAGCCCCGGGCACAGGTCGGCCGGGAAACCCGGCATCTGCCACGCCCGCAGTCCCGCGTACTGCAGGCACTGCGGCTCGAGGCCGAGGCGCTGCGCGGTTGCCGCGGGGTCGCTCGCGTTCGGCAACAGCGCGGTAAACGCGACGTCGGCCTGGTTGAACACGTTGATGGCTCGAATCGCCTCGCTATCGC